>NZ_JBLYPN010000023.1:0-42484 GCF_051851875.1 Duffyella sp. Ts4
CGAGCTGCACGGTGTCACCGGCGTTGCCCTGCACCATAAACTGCAGTTTGCCGTCGTTGATGAACAGGTCGCGGCCGCCGTGGTCCAACACGTCGCCGATGTTCAGTGCCAGCCGGTTGTCGCCGCTACCGGTAATATCAACTACCTCAACGGAGCTGAATTGTTCGGTCACCTCTGACATCACCAGCGTCTGCTGCTGGCCTGACATCACCAGCGTGTCAACGTCGTTGCCGCCGTTAATCAGCTCAAGTTCAGCACCGTTAACGTCATAAAGCGACGGCTCTTCAGCGTTTGGCTGAACCGGCGGAGTATAGTTCTGCTTGATAATAATATTGTCGATAAAGAAGTGAGTTAAGTTAACTCTGGCTGATAAATAGAACTGAATGTAGGCGATTTCGTTTTCGGCGGTATAAAAGCTCAGCTCCTCGCGAGCCGTGGCTTTAACATCAGTAGCGTAACGCCGACCAATCTCAACGCCCGCGCTGTTGTGGTAGGTGACGTACGCACTGGTACTTTCCCACTCAATGGCGTCCAACTGCACGAAGTTTACCTTCTCGTCAAAATCGAGTCGGGCTCTTGCTAGCTCTGTGGTGGTGGAAGTCGACAATGAAACCAGTTTTAACACCTTGCCTACGCCAATGTTTCTTGATGTTAAATCATGAATTCCGAAGCTGGTTCCTGAACCGATAGCACTAAGTGTTACCTGCCCATATTTCCAGCCACTGGAGATATTGCTAACGGTTTGGTCTTCAAAATCATGTACAAAAGTCTTCAATTCGCCCTCGGTTACGGTAAAGCCCCAGCTGTTGCTGTAGCTGGTACCGTTTGCCGTTTTGGTGCGAAACACCCAGCCGCCCAGCTCCAGCGGTTGCGGTGGGGTGAACGACCACTCGCCGCTGGCGTTGGCGGTAACGCTGTAGCCGGTGCTGTACGGCTCACCGGCTTTGCCATACTCGATCATCACCACGCTGTTGGCCTCGGCGGTGCCGCGCAGTTCAGGGTAGGTGTCGTTGGTGTTGGTGCCGTTCTCAATCGGACCAGTAATGTTACCCACGTCGTCCCAGGCACCGAGAATAACCGGCGCGCGACTGCCAGGGGTGATCAGGTCAATCAGGAAGGTATCGGCCTGCGGGTCTGCCGCTGCGTTGGCACCGGCCTGAAAGCGCCAGTTGCCGAGGGGCAGGGGCATGGTGGTCAGGCTCCAGTTACCGTCCGGGCCGGCGATCACGCTGCCCATCGGGTTCCAGGTGTCGCTGCCGTTGTACGTGCCGTGAATGTAAACGATGCTGTTGGCCTCGGCGCGTCCGTGAAGGGACGGCGTGTCATCATCAGTGATGGCGCCGTTTGCCAGCTCGCCAGTGTAGGGGCCCTTGTTGTCCGAGGCGTAGGAAATGATCACGCTAGTCTGCGCCTGGCCGTTGATTTTCAGCGCGAACTCGTCGGTCCAGCCAGCTTCGCCACGCACGCGGAACTCCCAGCTGCCGTCGGGCAGCGCATTAACTGGCGCCCAGCTCCAGCTGCCGTCAGCATTAACCGGCACGTTGCCGACCTCGATCCAGTCGCCTTTTTCACTGCGGTACTGCATGCGCAGGGTGCTGTTGGCCGGAGCGGTGCCATGCAGCTCCGGACGGGTGTCGTCGGTGAGCGCGCCGGAGGTCAGCGTGCCGGTGTTAGTGCCAACGTTATCCTCTGCGCCATCAATAAATACTATACCCGGGCCAGGCGCTGGCGTGATGACATCTGCGCCAACCACGATGATAAACGGCTCGGACTCCTCGCTTTCACGATCCTTTTTGGCAAAGGTGTCGCGGGTGACCAGCGTCAGGCTGTTTTGGCCGTCCTGCAGGTCGACGTTCGGTTCCAGCGTCCACTTGCCGGTTTCCGCATCGGCAAGCGCGCTGCCGATAACGACGTCGCCATCTTTAAGGAAAACCAGTGAGCCTTTTGGCGCCAGACCGGTCAGCGTCGGACGACGGTCATCGGTAGGAACACCGGCGTCAAAGCTGCCGGTTTTGCCGCCAACATCGTCGTAAAGGTTAAGTAATTCCGGTGGCTCCGGTGGCGTGGTGGAGATCACCAGGTTATAGAGCTTTGGCGTGCCGTCGTTGCCGGCGCTGTCGGTGGCGCGGATGGAAAGACTATAGGTGCCGTCGGCCAGATCTTCAGGCGGCGTCCAGCTCCAGCTGCCGTCGGCCGGATCGATCATCACGGTATAACGGTCAGCACCGATGACGATCTCCATCTCGCCGCCTTTACCGATCTCGCTTGGTAATCTGCCGGATATCACCGGCCTGTTGCTATCACGCTCAAGAATGTTAACGCCTGGTGTGGTTAAAATATTCACGTAGTATTCCTTTAAAAGATTCATGGCTGATGCGCCCGGTTTGTTGGTCATCAGCACGTTAAGGGCTGAAGAGTGGGCGCTGCGCCCGCGTTTGCTGGCTGGGCTGTTGTCGGCGGAGGGTTACGCCTGATCCAGTTCGCTGATGATGCCCTGCTGAATCAGCAGTTCAGTTTCACCACCCTGATGACTCCAGACGTCATACTGCGTGCCTGCAATGGTCACTTCACCCATCGACAGCCACTCCTGCGGCGTCAGATTTTCCAGCTCGAGTACGTCACCTTCGTTGCCATCTACCTTGAACTGGCGCTTGTCGTTGTCGATCCACAGTGATTTCTGGCCTTCAGCAACAATCTCTTCATAAGAGAGGCTGAACGTCTTAGCGCTTCTCATGGAGTCGATCTCAAAATCGGGCGGCGGCGCGGTATCGACTTCAAAATCCCAGCTCGCCAGGCTGCTGTCGTAGTCGCCGTAGCTGATAGTCAAGCTGTGATCGCCATCATCCAGTTCCGGTGTGGTCACTTGCCAGTTACCGTCCTGACCTACCGTTACCGAGGTCAGCAGCACTTCGTTGTCATAGATGTACACAATGCTGTTCGCTTCGGCGCGCCCGCTGAGCTGGAGTTCCTTGTCATTGGTTTCAGTGCCGTTGGCAACGGTACCGACCTTTTGCATGACGTCGTCATAGACATCCGTCATCAGCGGTGCCTGCGAGCCTGGCGCGATAATGTCCAGCGTGAAAGGTGCGCTCCAGCTATTGCTGCTGGTTTTGGTCGCAAAGTCCCACTTGCCAGGTGCGAGCGCCGGCTCGGGAGTCCACTGCCAGTTACTGCTGGCGTCTGCCTGTACCGTGGTGGAAAAGAAATCGTTGCCGTCGTTCCAGCGGATAATTACGGTAGCGTTAGCTTCAGCGCGCCCGCTCAGGGTTGGCGTAGCATCATCGGTGATCGCACCGCTGAGCAGGGGACCGGTGTATTCACCAAAGTTATCTTCTGCCTGGCTGATCGCCGCTTTAAGTGCGTCACTGCCTGCGGTGGCAATGTCAAGTTTGAACGGCTGACTCCAGCTGCCACCGGCGTTGGCGCGAAATTCCCAGTTGCCTGCTTCCAGCTCAGGTGCGGTCCAGTTCCACTCTCCGCTGGCGTTGGCTACTGCCGCGACGCCGTCGATCCACTCACCGTCGCCGTTGCGATACTGGATATTGATCGTGCTCTCCGCCTGTGCGGTGCCGTGCAGCTGTGGACGGGTGTCATCGGTGATGGCACCCGAGCGCAATTCGCCGGTTGACGCGCCAACGTCATCCTCAGCATGGGTGATCAGCGCCACGCCGGGCGGCGTGTTGCCGAGATCCGGGCCGACAACCAGGTTAAAGGCATCGGACTCAACGCTGACGTTACCCAAAGCATCTTCCGCCGTGACATAGAATCCATGCTCGCCATCGGCCAGTTCGACCTCGATCTGCCACAGGCCGTTACCGTCGGCAATCGCACTGCCAATCACCTCATCCTGCGCGTTATAAAGCGTCACCAGGCTTTTTGGCTCAGCAAGGCCATTAAGTACCGGTGATTGATCGTCGGTGCGGCCGTCCGGGCCCACGATAGCGGTGTTGCTGCCGACATCGTCGGTGGTAAAAAGAATGCGTGGCTTGATGGGAGCAGTGGTATCGAGGTTTAAGTTGAATACCGAGGTTGCGCCAGGGTTTTTCGCGAAGTCGTCGAAGCGCATGCTGACGCTGTTTACGCCTTCTTTAAACAGGTCTTTCGGCGGCGACCAGATAATGGGGTTCTGGCCCGCAACAGGCACTTTAATCTCTACATTGTTGAAATAGACCCACATAAACTCCAGATCGGTCTCTGTTGGCGTCAGGGTAATACTCCACTCATTAGTGCTCGTCCAATACTCAAGTGCATTATTGATCTGCATGGTCATGCTGTTTCCCTCAAAATGATATTACGCTGCGAATCATTCGTAGCGTGCTAACCGGAATAGCCGGGTTTGCGCGATTCTGCTGGTTAGGCAAAAAGCGTGACAGAAGACCTGTCCCGAAACTGGAATTTTCTGAGGTGGGGTGGCGATAGCTGTAAGGACGGCGAATGGCGGAGAACGGGAAAAAGGTCCTGCCGGATAGCAGACTCTTTGCCCCACCGGCAGCCATGCTGGCTGCCGGTGGGGCTGTTTAGGGCGTTACATCACGTTGGTATTGATGCCCTCCTGAATCAACACTTCTGTATGCTTTTCACTGTGGCGGTAGACCTGATATTCCACGCCCGCCACGGTGACCGTGCCCGCCTCGGCGGTCCACGTGCCGCCGTTGCTGCCGTCCGGCACCAGCTGCACGCTATCTCCTGCGTCGCCCGCAATCAGCAGCTGGGTTTTGCCGTCGCTGATGAACAGGTCGTCATGGCCCTGCTGGAGGATGGTCTCCACGTCCAGCTGATAGGATTCGTCCGCTGCCTGGCTCAGGTCGATGCGGCCCTGTGCGGCCTCCGGCTGCGTCTCCTGAATCAGCGGCAGCACGTCCTCCGGTTGCTGAACTTTCTCCGGGATCAGCGAGCGATCGCGGCTCTGGTTAACCTCAATGTTGTCGATGTAAAATCCGCGATCGTTGGTATCAACCTTAAAAGCGGTCACCGGCTGGCTAAAGGTTTCGTGAACCTCAAAATACTGCAACGAGTTGGAGGGACGGATTGTCTTAACCACGCCGCCGCTGGCGTTGTAGAAGGTGATCGTGATGGTATAACTCACCCCTTGATTTTTCATAATATCAAAGCTGATTTCATATCCCGGCTTTTCAAATTCAAATTTCGTGTCGTCATAACAGTAAAGGAGTTTTGTACCAAAGTGTGGTGGTGACATACTAAGTGCATTCATTACTTTGGCATTGAGAGGATAAAGAGCGGGCTTGTTGTAAATCTGCGCTATTTTCAGGCCGTCGATAAACACCGGCTCAACCTTTCCGTTATTGTAGTTCTCAAAGTCCCAGCCGTGCCTGGCGGAGGCGGTGGTGATGCCGTAACTGCCCGAGGTGGCGCGGTTGCCGGCAACGTCCTCGGCGGCAACGTAAAAGCGATGGTTGCCCGGCACCAGTTCTGGTGAGACAAAGCTCCACTGGCCGTTCACCGCCTTCACACTGCCCACCGGCGCGCTCACCCCCTCGCGGTAGATATATACCAGACTGTCGGTTTCAGCAGTGCCGCGCAGCAGCGGCGTGCTGTCGGTGGTGGTTGCGCCGTTGGCCACCGGCACCTCGGCACCGCCGCCGTTGTCGTAGACGCCGCTGATCGCCGGGGTGGCGATGGCGTTGTCAAACACCACCTGCTGGCCGACCGGCGGCGTGGTGGTGCCGGTGACGGCGTTCTCCACCGTAGCCCGGTACTGCCAGCTGGCGCCGTGCGCGACCGGGTCGACCAGCGTCCAGCTCAGCCCGCTGACCGCGGCGCGCAGCCACTCGCTGCCGTTGTGCACCAGCAGCGTTTCGCCCGCCGCCAGCGTGCGGCTCAGGGTGCCGCTGACCGTGCGGCCGGCGCTGCCGTCGTTGGTGATCCAGTCGCTGGCCGAGGCGCCGCTGTCGGCGGTCATGCCGGTAAAGGCGATGTTCACCGGCTGCGGCGTGGCGTCGACGATTTCCACCAGCCAGCCGGGCGATGGCACGCCCTCGCCGCCAGCAGTATCGCGGATAGTAGCGGTAAAGCGGTAGGTGTTGCCGGTCGCCAGCGCTGGCACCTCTAACTGCCACAGGCCGCCTGTGGCAACGGTTGAGCCGATGGTGATACCGTCCTGATAAATGACCACAATGGCACCTACCGGTGCGCGGCCTTCCAGGCGCGGCGTGCGGTCGTCGGTTACGTCGGGATTGCTGAGCCAGCCGGTGACGGCACCGACATCATCGTAAATGCCCACGACCTGCGGGCTAGCGGCATCTGCGGCAAGCACCTGCAGCTCAAATGGCGTGTTGCTATTATCTGGCACGCTGCTGACGCCAGCCTGGAACTGATAAGTGCCGGGAGAAAGGCGATCGCTGGTCAGCGTCCAGTTGCCCGCGGTGTCGGCGGTGGCGCTGCCCAGCACCGCCCAGCCGCCATTCGTTATCCGGACGTGCACATAGACGAGGCTATTGGCTTCAGCACGACCGTGCAGGGTCGGCGTCAGGTCATCGGTTGCCGCGCCGCTGCTCAGCTTACCCTGATAAATGCCTTCGTTGTCCCAGGCGTGGGTAATCTCAATCCTGTCCTGTGGCGTAAGGTCAATCTCCAGTTTGAAAGGTTCGCTCCAGCCACCTGTCTCGGCGTTGGCGCGAAACTCCCAGTCGCCCTCTGGTAGCCTCGGCGCATCCCATCGCCAGTTACCAGTGGGTCCGGCTACGACGTTGCCGCCATTCTGCCAGCTGCCATCTGCGCTACGGTATTGTAGGGAAACGCTAGCATCTGGCGATGCGATGCCATGCAGTCGGGGCGTGTCATCGTCGGTAAGCGCACCGCTAGTAAGCCTGCCGGTTGTTGGGCTCTGATCATCTTCAGCATACGTAATCTGCGCAGGCACCACAGGATCGGCACCGATGGTAATATTGAAAACGTCAGAGGGCACACTGACATGATTCAGGCTGTCAGTGGCGGTGACGTAAAGCTGATGCGTGTCTGTTGCCAGCTGCAGAGAAATTTCCCAATAGCCGTTAGCGCGGGTATAGGTGCTAGCCAGTGGCAGATTATTGGCGTTGTAGACGGTAACCAGGCTGCCCGGCTCAGCCACGCCGCGCAGGGTAGGGGTGCTGTCATCGCTTCGGCCGCCGCTGTCAATGCTGCCGATACGGCTGCCCTGATCGTCGTAAGCGTTGACGATCAGCGGGCGCCCGGGGGCAGTAGTGTCGAGGTTGAGGACAAAAACGGTGCTCTGACCGGGATTGCCCGCCAAGTCGTCATAGCGAACGCTGATGATATGCCGTCCTTCGGTAAAGGCGCCCGCCGGCGGCATCCAGGTATATTCGGTCAGGCCGCGGATATCAATCCGGTACTCCGTGTCGTCAAAATTGACAACCAACCACTCCAGCGTCGGATCGTCTATCACCATGCGGTATTGCCAGGCAGGATCGTCGGTCAGGATCTCATGGGCGTTGTTCACCTGCGCACCGGGGGCGCTATCAGGCGCGGCTGCCTGTGCCTGTGCCGGTTCGGTGGCCATCGTCATGCCTTCGGGCCCTATAGAAACGTTGAAAACGTCGGAGGGCGCGCTTTCGTAATCATACTGATCGGTAGCAGTGACATGCAGCGCATGCGTGCCTGTGGCCAGCGACGTGATGATTTCCCAATAGCCGTTGGCATTCGCATAGCCGCTGGCAATCGGAAGGTTGCTGCCATTGTAGACGGTCACCAGACTGCCCGGCTCAGCTGCGCCACGAAGAGCAGGAGTCATGTCGTCGCTACGGCCACCGGAATCGATGCTGCCAGTCCAGTCGCCTTCATCATCACGCGCGGTAATAATCAGCGGCCGTTCGGGTGGCGTAGTATCCAGGTTCAACAGAAAAGCGGAGGTGCTGCCGGAGTTTTTTGCCAGATCTTGATAGCGAAAGGTAACGGTATGACGACCTTCAGTCAGCATCCCCGGCGGCGGCGTCCAGATATATTCGGTCAGGCCCGTAATATCAATTTCATATTCCACCCCATCAAAATTTACGATCAGCTTTTCCAGCGAGGGGTCATCAATCTTCAGGACATGTTGCCAGTCAGGGTCCGTGATTCTGATCTCATTTGCGTTAGTTATCTGCATATTTATAGTGTCCTTTCTGGAGTGAGGCTATGTTGCATACCGGCCGTAAAATGGCTGAATTCACACGATTCTGCAGACAATGAAAAAAAGCTGACAGAAGATGCGTCCCGAATTTGGAATCTTCTGAAGAGGAGAGGGCACCGATGCCAGGCAGCCGCCGCGCAGCAATCAGCGATAAAGTTGGTTATACTGCGCGGCCTCAAACAGCCAAAAATGAAAGCGCAACGTGGCAAAATACCAACAGCTGGTGCAGCAGATACGGGAACAAATCGAGGCGGAAGCCTGGCAGCCAGGAGAGAAACTGCCCTCGCTGCGTCAGCAGGTGGAACTCAGCGGCATGAGCCTGATGACGGTGATGCACGCCTATCAGGTGCTGGAGAGCCAGGGCTGGATCGTCTCACGGCCGCAGTCGGGTTATTTTGTCGCGCCGCGCGCGGAATACCTCAGTCAGCCTGCCAGCCATCAGCCGGTGCAGCTGGCGGAAAGCGTCGATATCAACGGCTTTATCTTTGAAGTGTTGCAGGCGGCGCGCGATCCGCAGGTGATTCCCTTTGGCTCCGCTTTTCCCGATCCCGAACTCTTTCCGATGCGCCAGCTGATGCGTTCGTTAAGCAACGTCTCGCATCATCTCAAACCCAGCGATGCGCTGAATAACTTGCCGCCCGGCAATGAAACACTGCGTAAAACGCTGGCACAGCGCTATGCGCAGCAGGGGATTACCGTGTCGCCGGATGAGATCGTCATCACCAATGGCGCCATGGAAGCGCTGAATCTCAGCTTGCAGGCGGTGACCGAGCCGGGAGATTGGGTGGTGATTGAAAACCCGGCATTTTATGGCGCATTACAGGCGATTGAGCGGCTGAAGCTCAAGGCGGTGGCCATCGCCACCGATCCGCAGCACGGTATCGATCTCGATCAGCTGGAACAGGCGCTGAATCGCTGGCCGATCAAGGCGTGCTGGCTGATGAGCAACCAGCAAAATCCGGTGGGCTTTACCATGCCGGATGCTAACAAGCAGCGGCTGGCGGCGCTGCTGGCGGCGCGTAACGTGGCGTTAATCGAAGATGATGTTTATGCCGAGCTGTGGTTTGGCGGCAAGCGGCCGCTGCCGGTGAAAGCCTGGGATCAGCATGACAACGTGATGCACTGCTCGTCATTTTCCAAGAATCTGGTGGCGGGATTTCGCGTCGGCTGGGTAGCGGCGGGTCGGCATGCGCAACGCATTCAGCGGTTACAGCTGATGAGCACGCTCTCCACCAGCGCGCCGATGCAGCTGGCGCTGGCGAACTATCTCGGCACGCGTAGCTATGACAGTCATTTGCGGCGTATTCGTCAGGTGATGGCGCAGCGTAAAAATCATGCGCGTCAGGCGCTGCGTCGATTGCTGCCGCCGCAGGTAAAAATCAACGATTCGCAGGGCGGCTATTTTTTATGGATTGAACTGCCTGCCGGACAGGATGCGACGTTGCTTTATCGCCGCGCACTGGAGCACCACATCAGCATTGCGCCGGGCAGTATGTTTTCTTCAGGCAATCAGTATATTAACTACTTTCGCTTTAATACCGCCTGGCCGTGGGATGCGGCGCAGGAAGCGGCAGTCGCGATTCTGGCCGAGCTGATTAACCAGCAGCTCAGCCAGCCGCATTAGATCTTGCTGGCCGCACGGTTGCCCCAGGTCAGAAAATAGAGATCGTAGAAATCGACTTCGCCTTTCTGCTGCATCAGGCGGGCGATGCCTTCTTTCACCGCTTCCGGCGTCTCGCGGTTTGCCAGCACTTCGTCGATGGCATGCTGCGGCAGGGCGCGCACGTAATACCATTCGCCGTTAAAGCAGACGCGCAGATCAAGAGCGTCGATATCTTCAAAACGGTACTTTGGATTGATATCCATCAGCATCAGCACGCTCATGATCAGCACAAACGCCGTGGCGAACCAGAACGCCGGCCAGCCGAGAAAGTCGGTGGTGAAGATCAGCACCACACAGAGCGCGTAACAGATGTACATGATGGCCCACAGGCCCGGGTGCGTGCGCAGGAAATTCAGGCTGAAACGCGGTCGGTTGTCCCGACGCTCTTCCTGGTTCAGGATGGCGATCTCCCGCAGCATGATGTTTTTAATGGCTTCCATCGTGATTCCTCGTTGATGCATTCTGCTACATAGTAAAGCATAAAATGGCGTCTCATAGCAGAGACAGAAGGGGAAGGGAAACCTATAACAGTTGGGGCGGAGGGTGGGGTGGGATGCCTGGCGGGCGGCCTTTAAGGTCAAGGTCTTAAGGTCAAGGTCAAAAACCATTTCGTCCAGGCTAAAGCCTGCCCGAGCAGGGCCAGGTCAAGGGCCGTTTCGTCCAGGCTGAAGCCTGCCCGAGCAGGGCCAGGTCAAGGGCCGTTTCGTCCAGGCTAAAGCCTGCCCGAGCAGGGCCGGCAGTCGCCCCGGCCCTGCACCCGCGCTATCCGGCAAACACAACCGCCCGCTGCGCGGGTGCCCTCGGCAAAAGCCTTTTCCTGACGGACCATGCGCGACGCGCTCCCGGCGCGGCGCTTATTCTCGCCGCCTCCCTGCGGCTCGCCCTGGAAAATGCTTTTGCCTCGGCGTTTGTGATGCCTCCTCAACGTCAAAACCCACGTCAAAACCCACGTCAAAACCCAGGTCAAAAACTAAAAACTAAAAACTAAAAACTAAAAACTGAAAACTGAAGTAAATCTGTAGGGGGTGGATATGGCTCTTTCAGTTGGGGAGGATTAATGGGCTTGATCGGGCGTGTTGCGCAGGCCGCTGGCGAGGATCGTGAAGGCGTCGATGACTTTGGGTAGCGCCTGTTGTGGGTTGTCGCTGGCGGCTATCCATAGCGCAGCATTAAGTGCAGCGCCGTTGAGGAGATGGGCGGCGGCGGCGGGGTCGACCGGTTTGATGACGCCGCGATCGATCATGTCAGTCAGGCTCTGGCAGGTTGATGCCAGACAACTGTTTTGACTCGGCCACTGTGAGGGATCGCCCAGAAATGCGGGGCCATCAAGCAGCACGATGCGCTGAACGTCCGCGTCGAGCGCCATTTCAATATAGGCCACGCCTTCCGCCAGCAGTTTCTCCCAGCCGTCCGCCGCGCGCGCGGCAGCAGCTTTAGCACGTTGCGCCATCTCACCGTCCATCTGCGCTACAACCGCCGCCAGCAGCCCTTTTTTGTCGCCAAAATTGTGATAAAGCGCGCCGCGCGTTAGCCCAACGCTGGCAGTGAGTTCATCCATCGAGGCCGCCGCAAATCCTTTTTCAGCAAAGGCTTTACGCGCCGCCGTAATTAACTTTGTGCGGTTCTCTTCCATGCTCTCAGCGCGACGTTTACCAGCCATAAATCATCCTTTTTGACATACCCATCGTATGCTAATTGACATACGCTACGTATGCGTGATTAATTAAAGATACGCCGCGTATATTAAATCAATTTTGCGTGGGGTGCTGTTGTCTTACTCACCATTGATAAAAAAAGGAAACACTATGATCCCGCGTGAACCTGTTTTTCCTGTGAACCGGCATGCACTTTATGAGGCGCATGGGTATTCTGCCGCGATACGATCCGGCGATCTGCTGTTTGTGTCAGGTCAGGTTGGGAGCCGTGCCGACGGCACGCCGGAGCCAGATTTTGCCGCCCAGGTAGAGTTAGCCTTTGCGAACCTTAAGGCCACACTCGCTGCCGCTAACTGTACTTTTGACCATCTGATCGATGTCACTACTTTCCATACCGATCCGGAAAACCAATTCCCCACGATCATGCAGATAAAACAGGCGCTTTTCCCGCACCCACCTTATCCCAACTGGACCGCCGTCGGCGTCACCTGGCTAGCCGGATTCGATTTCGAAATCAAAGTCATCGCCCGCATCCCGACAGACCAGCCATAAAACGGCTATCTGATTAAAAAAAGGCTATCTGACATGCCCAAAGCTGATTAAACCTAAATATTCAGGTCGAAGCCCAGCCCTGTTCTGCCTGTTCTGCCTGTTCTGCCTGTTCTGCCTGTTCTGCCTGTCTTGTTCTGTCTTGTTCTGTTTTGTTCTGTTTTACGTGTTTGCCCTGTTTTTTTATTCCTTTTGTTCTTCTTTTTTTGACCTGGCTTTTGACCTGGCTTTTGACCTGGGTGTTGACCTTGAGGAGGCATCACCACCGCTGAGGAGGTGAACATTTCAGGATGGCCCGCCATGGATGGCGGGACAAGGGAGCGTTGAGCGGGGAGCGAATCGCGAGCGGTCCGTGAAGAAATGTGAACCGACGAGGGTACCCGCCTGTGGCGGGCGGTTGTGCTTGCCGGATAGCCGGGGTGCAGGGGCGGGGCGCATGCCGCCCCTGCTCGGGCGGCCCGAAGGGCAGAACGAAATGGTCGTTGACCTTGACCTTAAGAGCTGCCTTCAGGCAGAACGAAATGGCCGTTGACCTTAAAACTACCGGCCCCGGCCCCGGCCCCCATAGCGCCCAGCCCGGCCACAGGGCCCCTTAAAAACTATACCGATAGCCAATATTGAGGTTCATTTTCTGCTCAATCCGCTTACCGTGCCCATAACCCGCCTCGGCATAAAGCTTATGCTTGTTGTTCACCTGCCAGCTGGCGCCCGCCGTATACTCAATGCGATCGCCAGGCAGCGCGGCATAAAGCTTCACGCCATCAACGCGCACTTCAGGCTCTTTACCGTGCTCGGTAATTTTCGACACCCTGGCGTAGAAATTCAGCGACTGCTGATCGTCCAGCGCCAGCGTGCGGCCAGCGCGTACGCCAAACCGACTTTGCAGAGAGGTGTAATGACGGTTTTTAATCTCCAGCCCGTTATCCAGCGTTAGCGTGTCACCGGACAGAATGAAAGAGGTGAGCTGCGCCTGTGGTTCAACAAACCAGCCGTCATCATTTTTCCACTGCTTGCCTGTCTCGAGACTGGCGCTCATGGCACGGCTGGTGCTGTCACCATCAATGCGGCGATAAAGGTTATTGCGCATATCGATTGCACTTTCAATGCTGTGGAACTTCACCACCGCATCGGCATAGAAACCGTTGTTATCCAGCCAGGTTGCATAGCCGCCGACGTTGAAAGAGGTAAGTTCACCGGCGCTGTTATTGCCATATTCCTGCTCCGAAACGGTGGTGCCGAACAGTCCGCCCAGCAGCAGGTCGCCGCTTGTGTAACGCATACGCTTATCGCCGCCTAACTGGAAGCCACCGAGAGTCTGCTTAAAGGCGCGACTGCGGGCAAGATCGTGTTGCAAAGCTTCACCAATAAGACGTACCCACAGGCCGCTGCCGCCATCGGTTCGCAGCTCACCCATGCGTTCCACCAGCGTGGCGTTTTCTGCCGTCAGCAACGCAATCAGAGCGGTCTGCTGACCTAATCCGGCATTAGCGCCTTTTGACAGGTTATTAGCGCGCGTGTCAGGTCTGGCGGGAGCCACAGGATCCTGGGGATCTTCCGGAATAATCGGCACAACGGGCGTAACCGGATCGACCGGATCGACTGGCGTGATGGGATCAGGATCGGCCGGGTCAACGGGGTCAACCGATTCAGTTACGGTCGCCAGATACCAGTCGCTGTTCTCTTCCTGCAGATAGTAACGGAACGCACCGGCATCAACATGTTCACCCGCCAGGCTAAAGCGCGCATCGCCGCCGTTGGCATCGACCAGCACCAGGCGATCGTCACCGTTTTGCGGCGCACGGCCCGAATCCTCCACCACAAGGGTGTGATTACCCTGTGAGGCACCGTCAGCCGTGACCTGCAGCCGGTCACCGCGCAGGTTAGCGATATCGGTGCGCATGGCAAACTCGCCGCTGCCGCTAAGCGTATCGGTGGTCAGCGTCTGAAAATCATCCGCCCCAGCGGCGCCAAAGTTCACGCGGCCATTCTGTAAATTCAGCGAACCAAGCGTAGAGGAGAGCGTCATCAACCAGCGGCTGTTATTCAGTGACAATTCAGTCAGCGCGGATGCCGCACCTTGCCACACCGATTCCCCGCTCAGTGTCACCGCCGCCCGATGGTTGTCACCGACGCGCATATCGCCAGCCAGCTGATAGTTATCCGTCTGCACGGTAAGATCGCTGGTGCCCGGGGTGGTCGCGTCCAGCAGCAGGCCGCCGCCGTTGCTTTTCAGCTCACCGCTGCCGCTAAAGATCAGATCGGCGTTGCCGCCGGTGGCTTTGATCAGCGCACCCTGTTCACTGCTGAAGCTAACATTGTCGAAACGGCCCTGGCCGCGAACGTCATCGGCGGGTTGTACATCCAGCACCGCGGTGGTGCCGGTGGCGTGTAATTTACTCTCGCTGAGTTGTAAATCGCCGCCCTGCAGCGCCACCGCTGAGCCGCCGCTGGCATCGATGCCCAGGCCGCTGCCGATCAACCTGCCGCCGCTGTTTACGCGTATGCCCGCGCTGCCACCGCCGAGGGTGTTAATGTCGCTGTTGGTCAGGGTGACGACTGCATCAGCGCCGACCAGCACGCCGTGGCCTCCTGCGCCGCTGCTATTAATACGCAGATTATCGCCGTTGAACACGCCGTTGCTGCTCTCAATAACGTGTCCGCCAATGCCACTGGTTTGCAGTTCACTGTTGCGCAGCGTAATGCTGCCACCGTCCTGCAGCACCGCATGGGCCCGCACGCCGCTGGCTGAAAGTTCAACATCATCAATATTGGCAACGCTGTTGTCACCGCTGAGCCAGATAGCATCTGACTGTCTGCCGAGGGTTTCAATCGTGCCCTGGTTGAGGGTTAGCGCGGTGTTTTCACTGCGAATGCCATAGCCTTCATTGCTGTTGATGACCAGGTTAGTCATCTCGGCTTCACCGCCCGACAGCACCAGCGCATCGCCTTCATCGGTGGTGATGTTGGTCTGGCTGAGCTGCAAGCGATGAGTGCCGTCGCTGCTGCTGGCTACAATACCGCGGCTGCTGTTCGCTGCGGTAACGGTCAGCCGCGTGGCGTTAACGGTGCTGTCGCTGATATTCAGTCCGCTGGCGTTGCCGCTGCCAGCCAGTTCAATGGTGGTGTCGCTGATGGTCAGGCGGCTGTTGTTCTGTACGCGCACGCCGTTGCTGTCATTACCGCGGGTGGTAATGCTGCTGTTGTCGCTGAGATCCGCCTGGCTGTTATCAAGTGAAACCGCATCGGCGTTGCTGCCGGAGGTCGTCAGCGTGATGCGCTGAGCTTCCAGTATGCCGCCGGTCATGTTGATGCCGTTACTGCCGTTGCTGGAGGTGGTGATATTCAGATCTTCCAGGCTGATATCAGCCGCGCCGCCGCTGGCCATTATCCCATGGCTGCTGCTGCCGGAGGTGGCTACCGTGCCGCCGTTAATTACCAGCGTTGCGTCTTCGGCGAGCAGGCCGTGGGCACCGGTACCGTTGGTGGTAAAGTTGCCGCCGTTGGCGATGATCGTGCCACCATCCAGTGCATAAGCCGCGTAAAGATCGTTGCCGGTGGTATTGAACTCATAAGCATTTTCGCTAATGAGCGTGCTGCCTGCACCTTCAGCATAAAGTGGATATTCACCCGGTGTGCTGGTGGTATGGCCGCTGGTCACGGTTTTTTGTTCACCCCCTTCGGCACGCCAGGCTTCCGCCTGCAGCGCAGGTGCAATGCCACCGGTGGCTAAAGCCAGCAGGCAGCTACGGGTTAACAGAGAGAGTTTCATCGGCATGTCCTTATGTTTTTCCACCGGCAGAGCGCCAGCGGAAGAGATGCATAAACGGGACGCAGGACGCAGGAAATGCGGCCTCTGACGGGCTGCGGCCCCAGAAGGTGCGGATGATAAACGCCTGAAAACACAGCCGATATGGGACATTACTTAGGGCAAGCGATTGCATAACTAAATAGTTGAATAGCGTTAATAAATAATTTTTTCAGGCAGGAATAGCGGAGGATAAAGCAGTGAAAAACAGCGCCCGGCGGGGTTTCCGGGCCTGATAAGTAAAGAAATATCTTAACTAACGGTGCCGACAATCTCCAGGCGGGCATCATCCGGCACTTCGTTATAGGAGAGCACCTGCAAACCGGCGGCAAACAGCCGTGCGTAGCGGGCGATCAGCGGGCGCAGCTGCGGTGTGACCAGCAGCACCTGCGTCAGGTTCTGCGCCTTCAGTTGCTCATGGATCACCGGCAAGGTGGATTGCAGCTGGGTGAGAATATTAGGATCCACCGGGAAGCTGTCGAGCGCGATCTTGCCCGCCTGCTGCGCCTGATTCAGCGCCGCCAGCAGCAGATTCTCCAGATCGCTGTCGAGCGTAAAGGCTGACAGCGGTTTATGATCCGGCGCGATCGCCGCCACCATCGCCCGGCGCAGGGCAAAGCGCACGTCTGCCGCCAGCAGGATCGGATCTTTGGTCACCGCCGCGCTCTCCACCAGCGTGGTGGCAATGGTGGCGATATCCTTCAGCGATACCTGATCCTGCAACAGTAGCCGGTGGATCTTCAGCTGCTGGCTGTAGTTCAGCGCGGCGTTGAGATCCTCCGCCAGCTTCGGTGCCATACTGGCCAGTCGTTCGTTCAGGGCGGTGATATCCTCATAATTGAATAGCTCCGGCAGGTTCTCACGCGCCACTTTATTGACATGAGTCGCCACCACGCTGGCGCAATCCACCACCTGATAACCGAGGTTCAGCGCTTTGGCCTTCATCTCCGGCAAAATCCAGGTCACCGCCATGCCGTAAGCGGGATCGGTATCGAGCAGGCCATCGATTTCGCCATACTGCTCGGCGGTGGGAATCGCCATCAGCCGATCGGCGTGCACTTCACCAATAGCGGTGCGCACACCGTTGATTTTTATCGCGTACTGCGCCGGTTTGAGGTGAAAATCTTCGCGAATGGCGATCTCCGGCAGCAGCACGCCGCTGGTTTCGGAGACCACCTGTCGTACGCCGCGAATACGCTGGGTCAGCGGGCTGCCTTTGGCTTTATCCACCATGGTCACTAGCTTATAGCCCAAATTCAGGCCAACCGGCTCGATCAGCGGAATGCTCTGCCAGCTGACGCTCAGGCCATCATCTTCCGGCTGCAACGCCTGCTGAATGGCGCTGATATCGTTCTCGTTCTGCGTTGCTGGCTGCACGCGGCGGTTCTGGCGCCAGGCGGCAAACAGCAGCAGGCCGGTAAAGGTTAAAAACACCGTGTGCGGCATGCCAGGCACTACCGCCAGCACAAACATTACCAGTGCGGCGGTGTAGAGCGTCGAGGGTTTTGCCAGCAGCTGCGATTTGATCTCGTCGCCAATGTCGTTGCCGTCGCTGACGCGGGTCACGATGATCGCGGCGGCGGTTGCCAGCAGCAGCGAGGGAATCTGTGCCACCAGACCATCACCGATGGTCAGCAGAACATATTGCTCAAACGCCTGCCCGGCGGGCAGATTGTATTTGAAGATGCCGATCAAAATGCCGCCCAGCACGTTGATCAACAGGATCATGATCCCGGCTACGGCGTCACCGCGCACAAACTTCGACGCGCCATCCATCGCACCGTAGAAATCCGCTTCGTTGGCGACATCTTTGCGCCGCTGACGCGCCTCTTCCTGATTGATCAACCCGGCGTTGAGATCGGCGTCGATCGCCATCTGTTTGCCCGGCAGCGCATCAAGGGTAAAGCGCGCCGAGACTTCAGAAATACGCTCGGCGCCTTTGGTGACCACCACGAAGTTAATCATCAGTTCGGTGTCGGAAGATGAACGGCGGGAGATCGTGGCGCAGATGCACCATACCTCGTTCTTCGATAACTCCGATTTTAACCCGTTCGCCTTTGGCAGCCATCAGGGTTCGGCGCCGGTGACGACGCAGATTGAGGTGGCAACGGACGCGGAGCTGGCCACCAGCAGCCTGCCGACCGCTCAGGCGGAACTGCGTGCCGATGGCGGATCGATCAACAGCGCAACTCGCGACTCGACGCCGCCGCTGGCGGACCCGGCAGAAAGTTTGAGCAGCGTGATCTCGCGCTCCGACAGCGAGCTGGAAAAGCTGCGCCAGGTGATCCTCAATATCGCCACGCTCTATAACGCGCAAAATAACCTGTCGCTGGAGAAGGTGCCGCAGGGGCTGCGTATTCTGATTCAGGACAACAGCGATCGCACCATGTTTCCCCGCGGTAGCGCGGTGCTAATGCCCTATTTTGCGCGGCTGCTGACCGAGCTGGCGCCGGTGTTTAACCGCATCGATAACCAGATCATGATCACCGGCCATACCGATGCGGCGCGTTACAGCGACAACGCCGCCTACAACAACTGGAATCTCTCCGGCGACCGTGCGCTGGCCGCCCGGCGCATGCTGGAGCGCGGCGGGCTGGAATCGGCCCGCGTGATTCAGGTGAATGCCATGGCGGCGCGCATGCCGCTCGATCAGCAGAATCCGTTAAGTGACCGCAACCGGCGCATTGAAATCATGGTGTTAACCGAAGCGGCCGCCGAAACGCTGTATCAATTTTATGGTCATCAGGGCGAGAAGGTGGTGAAGCCCGCGATGCAACGAATCCAGTAGCCCGTCAGTGCCTTAGAACCTCGTGGTTCAGCCGGTGATTATCGTCACCGGTTTTTTTTTGCCTGAATTTGACTTAGTGATTAATTGTTAAGCATTTTTTGTGATGAAAACGTAGCGGAAGGTGTTGTGAGTTTGTGAAAATTTGCCACAATTATAGCTCATCATTCCGCCTGCCTGGAGATGGCTTATGTGTCCTCCCATTGTGCCCGTGTCGTCATTACTGCTTTCCATGTCCTTTGCGGCTGGCACTTTTTCTGCCGGCGCATCTGCCAATCCGCTGCATCTGATGCTGGCCACCGTCGATAACGGCGTGCCCAACAACCCGCTACCGCTGATTATCTATCCGCGCGTCGCGCTGCGTGAACTGGAAGAGGGTGAAGAGGAGGATATCGCTGGCTGGTTTGAAAAGACTTTTGCACAGCATCACTGGACGCCGCGCTGGCGCTATCCAATCCATCCTTATACCCATTATCATCCGAATACCCATGAGCTGCTTGGCGTAGGCGCGGGATGGGCAGAAGTGCTGTTTGGCGGTGACAATGGCCGCATGGTCACGCTGCGCGCCGGGGATGCGGTGCTGATTCCGGCGGGCGTCGGCCATAAGCAGGTCGCCGCCAGCGAAGATTTTTTCTGCGTCGGCGCCTATCCCAATCAGATGGAGCCAGAAACGCTACGTGATGATAAAAGCCTGCTGGAGCGCTCGCAGGAACGCATCAGTCACGTGCCGTTACCAGAGAGCGATCCGCTGACCGGCGGAGAAGGTGCGCTGACCCACTTCTGGCATCCGGTAGCGCAACACTAGTTGTCGTGCAGGGATGATCCTGCTGCTCTGCCAGACGCAGCAGCAGGCGATGACCGATATCATTGCGCCAGTTAAAGCTGTTCTGTAACACCACCACCGCCGTACCGTGGCGGCGATCCAGCCCAATGTAGCTGGCGAAGCCGCCAATAAACCCCGACTGATAGAGAATCTGCTGACCAAACAGCGTGTTTTGCAGCCAGCCCAGCGCCGCATCATCGTGGCCGGGCGTGCTAATCCGCACTCGCATCGCATCCTGAAATGCCGCATCGAGCGTGGCATCGCCGCTGCCCTGCAAGTGCGCTTGCGCGTAACGCAGCAGATCGCTGCTGGTTGACCACAACGCGGCCGCGCCCACCATGTCGCCGTGAAACTGCCAGTCCGGCACCGGCTGGCCGCGCGACATAAATTTAGGCTGGTCGCCCGCGTGACCTACGGCGCGATCGGCGTTGTCGGGCAGCGCATCTGGCTGATAGCCGGTGTGGCGCATCGCCAGCGGCTGCAAAATTTGCTTTTCAACCCAGTTTTGCGGCGGCTGGCCGCTTTTCAACAGCACGGCGCGATCGAGCAGCGCGTAGCCAAGATTGGAATAGACCACCTGCGGCTGCGGCGGGCGATGAAAGCCAGCCAGCCAGCGTCGGTAGTCGCCGCGATCGAGATCCTGATAAAAGGGCGCGCCGGTAAACAGGTAATCGACCAGTCTTGCCAGCATCGCGCTGTTGGTGATCTGACGCGGCAGCCCGGCGCTGTGGGTGGCCAACTGCTCCAGGGTAATACGTTGGGCATCGGCGCTCAGCGCGTTGGGATCGGGCAGCAGCGTGCCAAGGTTATCCTGCCAGTTCAGCTGCTGATGTTGCACCAGCCACGCGGTCGCTTCGGCGGTAAAACCTTTGCTCAGCGATCCGATGGCAAAGCGCGTATCGCCGGTTACCGGCGCTTTTCTGGAACTATCCAGATAACCGTAGTTGAATAGTTGGCGCCCACCCTGTGCGTCGAGCACCGCAATGCTGATGCCCGGCGTTTGTTGCAGTTGCGGCAACGCAAGGGCGTCAACCTGCTGCCACAGCGGCGCACCGCAGACGGCCAGATGCATTGCTCGCGCAGAGAGATCGATGTGATTGCTGGAGAGCGTGCCGCAGCCGCTCAGGCACAGCGTCAGGGCCATTCCGCACAATAATTTGGGCGATAACATAGGGGCACAAACAGGCGAGGTGAAACGTGGCGGCAAGTCTACCGGTATGAGGTGGGATCGCTCAAGACATAATCAGCCATGGGCAGCGATTTACGTTATTTATCCCGCTGATTTGGAAATAAACAACATAATAACGGCCCGCCGCCCTGGCTGCATTACACGAACGTATTAAGAGAAGGGCTAAAAAGTTTCCTAAAAATAAAGGTACGAACTCTGACCAGTTAACGAAAAAACAGAATATCAATCAGACAAGATTATTTCTTTTCGCCATTTCGTTTATTTCTACAATGCTTTTTATCCCCAGCTTTCTCAGGATTTTTACCTTATAGGTGCTGATGGTTTTATTGCTCAGGCAGAGCTGCGCAGCAATCTCTTTATTTGACTGTCCAGACGCCAGGCGAACCAGCACCGACAATTCCCGGCGCGACAGGCTCATTAAACGGCGGCTTTCGCTGTCGCGATCTTCACTCTCCAGGTCGACCTGCAACGGATAATAGCGTTCGCCTTTGTTGACGGCGCGAATAGCCACCAGTAGCTGGCTGATATCATGGCTTTTATAAACAAAGCCTTCCACGTTCAGCTGCAGGCAGCGCTGTAAATGGTATTCACTTTCCGACGCGGTCAATACGATAATACGCTGCCTTGAGTTTATTTTTTTAAGTATTTCAATAACCTGAATGCCATCCCTGCCAGGGATGTTGAGATCCATAATCACCAAATCGGGACGGTGCAACCCGACGTCAGCGATAACCGAAAGCCCATTCTCAGCAATCCCAGCGATCTCATATCCATTGGCGCGTAGAAACGCTTTAATTCCCGTACATATGATCGGATGGTCATCAACAATAAAAATAGTTTTAATCATGTGCCTTTCCCAGAAATGCGATGAGCTAAATTGACTGCTGCTTTGTTAAACGACGGTGTTACCACAGCCGTTAATTACAAAGCCGGTGCTTCCCTGACCATTATTGCCGCCTCTGGATGAGACCAATTTGAGACTTGTCTCTAAAAAAGACTAAAAAGGAATTTTATAATAGTATTTGCTGTCGAAATTAATCAGCCAGCGCAATTCTAATGCAAATTGCTATTTTGTTGCCACCTGCTTTTATAATCAGTTAATCCGCAGCGCAGCAGAACCGGCGCGGCGTGCTAATTGTCCTGCAAGTCACGTGGCGTCTGGCATGGCGACAGGGAAAAAATCGCTAGCATGATGCCGGTTGGCTGAATATTTCCTTACCGTTGCCGATAAACTCTCTATGTAAGACGTGATAATCATGTGTCAGTAACCTTTGTTCAGCGTCGCGCTGAACAACAAGGCCGAGTTATCGCTGGACCTTTTCCGGCGAGTCAACACACAGCACGATGACAGGCAAATCAGAATGAACAACAACGACGATATTTTGTATCGATTGCTGGTGCAAAGCGTAGTGGATTACGCCATTTATATGCTCATGCCGGATGGCACCGTGGCCAACTGGAATGCCGGTGCGCAGCGGGCCAAGGGTTACACGCCCGAGGAGATCGTGGGCAAAAATTTTGCGCAATTTTATACCCAGGAAGATCGCGATAAAGGCATGCCGCAGCGCGGCTTAAGCATCGCCCGCGAAACCGGGCGTTTTGAAACTGAAGGCTGGCGGCTGCGCAAAGATGGCAGCGCCTTCTGGGCACATGTGGTGATCGACGCCGTGCATGACGACAGCGGCCAGCTGATCGGCTTTGCCAAGATTACCCGCGACCGCACGCAGGAGCAGGAAGCGGAGCGCAAAGTGCGCGAGCAGGAGGCGAAGTTCCGCCTGCTGGTGGAAGGGGTCACCGATTACGCCATCTACATGCTCGATCAGGATGGCCTGGTGGTGAACTGGAATGCCGGTGCGCAACGTGCCAAAGGCTATGTGGCCGAAGAGGTGGTCGGCAAGCATTTCGGTATTTTTTACAGCCTGCAGGATCGGCTCACCTATCTGCCGGAACGTAATCTACAAACCGCGTGGCGCACCGGCCGCTTTGAAGATGAGGGCTGGCGCTACCGCAAAGATGGCACCACCTTTTGGGCGCACGTGATCATCGACGCTATTCGTGACGAGAGCGGCCAGCTGATTGGCTACGCCAAAATTACCCGCGACTGCACCGAACAGCAGCGCGTGGAGCGCGAACGGCGCGAACAGGAGACCAAATTCCGCCTGCTGGTGGAAGGGGTCACCGATTATGCGATTTATATGCTGGATCTACAGGGCCGGGTGGTGAACTGGAACGCCGGTGCGCAGCGGGCAAAAGGCTATCTCGCCAGCGAAATTCTCAACAAACATTTTTCCGTGTTTTACAGTGCGCAGGAGCGCCTGGACAAAGCGCCGGAGGCCAATCTTCAGATAGCGTTCACCTCTGGCCGTTTCGAAGACGAAGGCTGGCGTTACCGTAAAGATGGCAGCGCGTTCTGGGCACATGTGGTGATCGACGCCATTCATGACGATAACGGTAAGCTGATTGGCTACGCTAAAATCACCCGCGACGTGACGGAAAAGCGCGAGCAAGAACAGCTGCTGCTGCGCGCGAAAGATCTGGCAGAAGCGCAGAGCGCGCAGATGGAATCGCTGTCGAACTTTCTTGATAACATCATCAGCAATATACCTTCCTGCGTGATTGTGGAAGACGCTGTTTCACGCGAAATTCTGCTGATCAATGACAAAGCAGAACAGCTGTTCGGCACCACCAAAGCGCAGTTTCAGCATCGTCGTCCGCAGGATTGTATGTCGCCCGAGCTGAGCGACTACTTCAACGATTTAGCGGATATCGCCTTGCGTACCGAAGGCGTGCATCAGTGTGAGCAGTTACTCACCACCTCGACCGGTGAACGCATTCTGCATTCGCGCGCCACCACCATCAAAGGCGAGGATGCACGCCAGGACTACGTCATGCTGATTGTCGAAGACGTGACCGATCAGCGGGAAGTCGACGCACGCATTCGTCATATGGCGCACCACGATAATCTCACCAGCCTGCCGAACCGCGTGCTGTTCCGTCAGCGACTCAGCGAGGCGCTGCGCGCCGATGCCCAGCATCACAAGCTGCTGGCGGTGCTGTGCCTCGATCTCGACAACTTCAAAAATGTGAATGATGCGCTGGGCCACCAGATTGGCGACGAACTGTTGCGATCGGTAGCGAAACGGCTACGCGGCGTGATCCGCGACAGCGATACGCTGGCGCGCATCGGCGGCGATGAGTTTGCCATTGTGCTGCCGGGGCTGGATAAGCTGGATGAGGCGAGCGCGCTGGCATCGCGCCTGATTGAAGCGATTCGGCCACCGGTTAACATCGAAGGGCATAATCTGACGGTGGGGCTGAGCGTTGGCATTGCGCTGGCCAGCAGCGCGATCGGTTCATCGGAACATCTGCTGCGCTGTGCCGACATGGCGCTGTATGAGGCTAAGCGCAATGGCCGCAACCGCTATGAACATTTTACGCTGGCGATGGATGACGCGGCCCGCACGCGGCGCATCATCGAAAACGACCTGCGCGAAGCGATCACCAACAAGCAACTTAAGCTCTATTATCAACCGATTACCGACGCCGAACACACCAATATTCTCGGCTATGAAGCGCTGATGCGCTGGCACCATCCGGTTAAAGGGCTGATTATGCCCAACGACTTTATTCCCATCGCTGAAGAGACCGGGCTGATTCATATGCTGGGCGCCTACGCGCTGTATGAGGCGTGCCGCGAAGCGGTGAGCTGGGCGGGCGAGCAGACCATTTCGGTGAACCTGTCGCCGATGCAGTTTAAAAACAGCTCGCTGGTGTCAACGGTGGAAGCGGCGCTGCGCGATTCCGGCCTGAGCCCGCACCGGCTGGAGGTGGAGATCACCGAATCGGTGCTGCTGGACGATTCGCTCGGCAACATTCGCACCCTGCAAAACCTCAAGGCGCTGGGCGTGATGATCGCGCTGGATGATTTTGGCACCGGCTATTCATCGCTCAGCTACCTGCGCTCGTTTCCCTTCGACAAAATCAAAATCGACAAGTCGTTTATCAACGACATGGGCGACAGCCGTGAGGCGCTGGCGATCATTCGCGCCATCACCGGCATGAGCCGCAGTCTGGATATTCAGATCACCGCCGAAGGCGTGGAAAGCAGCGAACAGTTCCTCAAGCTGCGCGAAGAGGGCTGCACGCTGTTTCAGGGCTACTTTTTTGGTCGACCGCAGCCGTCGGAACTGCGGCTGGAGAGTCTGGAACAACAATGCTGGCTACAGGGCGGAAGCCTGCTGCCATCGATATGAACACTGAGGGTAAAGATGAAAACGGAAACGAATGCGATGCCGGAAGGGAAGATGCTGATTCAGGATATGGCCGAGGCGATGCTGTTGCAGCCGGGCCTGCAAAAGCTGCGTGAAGAGCTGCATCTGTCGCAAAAAAACGTCGCCGAAGGCATGGGCATCAGCCAGCCCGCGGTGGCGCAAATTGAGCAGCGCGGCAACGAAATCAAGCTGGATACCCTGAAGCGTTACGTTGAGGCGCTGGGCGGCAAACTGAGCATCACGGTTGAACTGCCCGATGGCAGCGGGCGTATTTTTCACCTGTAGCGCTGTGCTATTCGTACAGTCCTTCCTGGCGCACCGGCGCCTGCTGACGCAGGCGGCGCACCGTTTCGCCGTTGACCAATTTTCCGGCGAGCAGCAGGTTGCCGCACGGGCCGCCGGGGTTGAGCAGCCGCTGTTGCAGTACGCGCACCGCCTCGCTGCCCAGTTCGTTGCGCGGAACCTGTACCGAGGTCAGGGCGATATCGTGAATCGCCGCCAGGTTGAAGCCATCCATGCTCATGACCGAGATATCCTGCGGCACGCGCAGACCGGCATTTTGCAGCGCGCTCATGGCGCCCATCGCCATAAAATCGCCACCGGCGAGGATCGCCGTTGGCCGCTTGTTGGCTGGCGTGCGCTGTAGCCAGGCGCTAACCCGCTGCTCCGCCTCGGCACTGCCAAAGCCCTCGACGGTCAGCAGATGGCGGCGCTCATCCATGTAGAGATTGTTGGCACGCCAGGCGTCACGCACGCCCGCCAGACGCTGCGCCATGGTGTAACGGCGCAGGCAGTGCAGGGTCAGTAGCTGGCGGTGTCCCTGCTCAAACAGATAGTTAGCGGAAAAATGGCCGATTAGCTGATGATCGGGCGACACGGCGGGCAACCGCATGCGCTGATCAAGGCAGTTAATCAGCACGCACGGCTTGTTCAGCTCGGCCGCCAGCTGATGAATATGTCGGTCATCGATGCCCACGATGATCGCCGCGTCGGTTTCCGGCTGGTGCATCTTCTGCAGAAATAGCGCGGCGTCGCTGTCCAGCTCATCAATACCGCAGTAGCGCACGCGCACATCGTGATGGTTCAGCGCCTGATGAATGCCCTGAATCACCTTGTAGTAGAAGATATCCGTACGCTGATCAAAGGCGCGCGGCGGCGCAAACACCAGCAGATTATTCAGCAGCAGGCGGCCAGCGGTAAGGTTCTCCATGACGCCGTGCTGCCGGGCGATGGCCAGCACCTTTTCACGGGTGGCGGCGCGGGTGTTTGCTTTGCCCGCCAGCACGCGCGACACGGTGGCAATCGACAGGCCCGCCTGCGCCGCAATTTCCCTGATATTGAGCTTTCCTTTCATTTTGTGATCCCACGCATATTACGCCATGAAAAATTTTTCATTATGCAGAAAGCCACGTCATAACGGTCTGCATTCCCGCTGGCTTTTGGCGCTGTAGTGTCCCATGTAAAAGTTTTCAAAAAAGTGGCTGTACCCACGTTTTTGCCTTGATTAGCTTCACAGCAGGTCACGTTTTCCTCTCATCCTCGAACAGATGAACCCCTTCGACCTGGCAGCTGCCGGGCAACATGTGGAGCAGAAACATGCACGTGGATAGCAATACTAAACCGGTCGCCGCGGTGACCAGTCGGCGGATCTTTCGCAATCTGCGCTGGTGGATGCTGGCGCTGTTCTTGCTCGGCGTTACCGTCAACTACATCACCCGTAATTCACTCGGCATTCTGGCGCCGGAGCTGAAAACCAGCCTGAACATGACCACCGAGCAATATTCGTGGGTGGTGGCGGCGTTTCAGCTCGCCTATACGCTGTTTCAGCCGGTGTGCGGCTGGCTGATTGATGTCATCGGTTTAAAGATGGGCTTTCTGATCTGTGCCATTTTCTGGTCGCTGATGTGCCTGCTGCATGCCGGTGCCGGAAGCTGGCTGCAGCTGGCGATCCTGCGCTTCTTCATGGGTGCATCGGAAGCGGCGGCCACCCCGGCTAACGCCAAGGCGATTGGCGACTGGTTCCCGAAAAAAGAGCGGCCGATTGCCGCTGGCTGGGCGGGCGTCGGCTTCTCGCTGGGCGCCATGCTGGCCCCGCCGATTATCTACGTGGCGCACATCAGTTTTGGCTGGCAGGGCGCGTTTCTGCTCTCCGGCGCGATTGGCCTGGTGTGGGTGGCGCTGTGGGCCTTTCTCTACCATTCACCGGAAACCCATCCGCGCCTCTCCGACGAAGAACGCGCCTTTATCAGCCAGGATAACGAGCCACCGGCGGTGCGGCTGCCGTTTTTCCGGGCGCTGAAAATCATCGGCAAAGACAAACGCTTTTACGGCATTGCGTTACCGGCGTTTCTCGCCGAGCCCGCCTGGGCGGTGCTGAGCTTTTGGGTGCCGCTCTATCTCGCCAACGAACGCGGCATGGATCTGAAACAGATCGTGATGTTCGCCTGGCTGCCGTTTTTGGCGGCGGATCTCGGCAGCGTCGCCAGCGGTTATCTGACCAAACTCTATACCCGCTGGTTTGGCTGTACGCGCGTCAACTCGGTGGTGGCCAGCTCGGTAACCGGTGCGGTGCTGATGCTGTCGCTGGCGGCGATGACCCAGGTGAAAGACCCTTATCTGGCGATCGCGCTGATCTCCCTCGGCGGCTTCGGCCATCAGATCATCTCCTGCATGCTCAGCGCGCTGGTGGTGGAGAAGTTCGATCGCGGCCAGATGGCCACGGTCAACGGCATGCGCGGCTCCTGCGCCTGGATCGCCAGCTTTATCTTTTCGCTGATTATCGGCGTCACCGCCGACACCGTGGGCTTCAACCCACTGTTTATCGCAATGGGGTTCTTTGACCTTATCGGCGCCATTTTTCTGGTGATCTGGATTGCCGATCGCCGCTCTGCTAAAGATTCAGGAAAGACACAATGAAAACCTTAAAACAGTGGCAACTGGCGCAGCAAACCGACGCTTTTATCGAACTGAAGGTGGATGGACGTCATCTGTTCCGCCTGTACGTATTGGGCGACGGCGTGATGCGCGTGCTGATTAAACGCGAGGGCGTGCTGGCTCTGCCGCGCAGCTGGAGTATTGCGCCCGCAGATGATGTGCCGTGGCAGGGGCGTGACCGTGAATCGCTGGCGGGCTTTACGCCGCCCGGCTATCAGCTGGAGCAACAGCAGGATCGACTGCTACTCACCAGCGGCCGACTGCGCGTTACCGTGCACCAGCCGCTGTGGCTCGCCTGGGAATATCACGATGGCAGCGACTGGCAGCCGCTGGCGGAGGATCGGCATACCGGCGCCTATCTGCTCGACGCACAGGGCAACGGCGTTGAGCACTATCAGCGCCGTCAGGCCGATCAGCGCTTTTATGGCCTCGGCGAGAAGAGCGGCGATCTCAACCGCGGCGGCCGCCGTTTTGAGATGCGCAACCTCGATGCGATGGGCTACAACGCCGCCAGCACCGATCCGCTCTACAAGCACATTCCGTTCACCATCACCCAGCGCGGCAACGCCAGCTTTGGCCTGTTTTATGACAACCTGAGCAGCAGCTGGTTTGATCTCGGCAACGAGCTGGATAATTATCATCCCGCCTATCGCCGTTACCGCGCCGAAGCGGGCGATCTCGACTACTGGTTGCTGCTCGGCCCGCGCGTGCTCGACGTCACCAAGGCGTTTGTGCGCCTGACCGGCCGCACGCTGTTCCTGCCGAAGTGGAGCCTGGGCTACAGCGGCTCGACCATGCATTACACCGATGCGCCCGATGCGCAGCAGCAGCTGCTGAAGTTCATTGAACTGTGCCGCGAGCATCAAATCCCCTGCGATTCGTTCCAGCTGTCGTCGGGGTATACCTCAATCAACAACAAGCGCTACGTTTTTAACTGGAACTACAGCAAGGTGCCGCAACCGCAGGCGATGAGCCAGGCCTTTCATGACGCCGGGCTGAAGCTGGCCGCCAATATCAAACCCTGTCTGTTGCAGGATCATCCGCGCTATCAGCAGGTGGCGGAGCAGGGGCTGTTTATCCGCGATTCAGAGCAGGACAGCCCGGAACGCTCGGTGTTCTGGGATGACGAAGGGTCGCATCTCGATTTCACCAATCCGGCCACCGTGCGCTGGTGGCAGGAGAACGTTACCAGCCAGCTGCTGGAAATGGGCATCGACGCCACCTGGAACGACAATAACGAATATGAAGTGTGGGACGGCGAGGCGCGCTGCCACGGCTTTGGTGATGAGATCGCCATCAAGCATATCCGCCCGGTGATGCCGCTGCTGATGATGCGCGCCTCGATGGAAGCGCAGCAGCGCTTTGCGCCGGAGAAGCGGCCCTATTTGATCTCGCGCTCCGGCTGCGCCGGTATGCA
The DNA here is from genome assembly GCF_051851875.1 of Duffyella sp. Ts4. Classification (NCBI taxonomy): domain Bacteria; kingdom Pseudomonadati; phylum Pseudomonadota; class Gammaproteobacteria; order Enterobacterales; family Erwiniaceae; genus Duffyella; species Duffyella sp. Ts4. The sequence goes on from NZ_JBLYPN010000023.1 coordinate 29,217, forward strand.
GCGCTATGTGCAGACCTGGAGCGGCGATAACCGCACCAACTGGCAGACGCTGCGTTACAACACGCGTATGGGCATCGGCATGAGCCTGTCGGGGCTGTATAACGTCGGTCACGATGTGGGTGGCTTTTCCGGCGATAAACCCGATGCCGAGCTGTTTATCCGTTGGGTACAGAATGGCGTGATGCACCCGCGTTTTACCATTCACTCGTGGAACGACGACGCCACGGTCAACGAGCCGTGGATGTATCCGGCGGCAACGCCTGCGGTGCGCGAAGCGATTCGGCTGCGCTACCGGCTGATGCCTTATCTCTATACGCTGCTCTGGTTGGCGAGCAGCGAAGATGAGCCAATGCTGCGCCCGACCTTCCTCGATCATGAGCATGATGCGCGCACCTTTGAGGAGAACGATGAGTTTCTGCTGGGACGCGATCTGCTGGTGGCCAGCGTAGTGGAGCAGGGCGCACGTCAGCGCACGCTCTGGCTGCCTGAACAGCCGCACGGCTGGTATGACTGGCACAGCGGCGCGTGGTTTGCCGGTGGTCAGCAGATTACGCTGGAAGCCCCGCTGGAGCGTCTGCCGCTGCTGGTGCGCGCCGGTGCCGCCTTGCCGCTGGGCAACGCTTACGGCTGTGATGCCTCGATAGCGGATACCACGCGTCAGCTGGCGATCTGGCCGTTATCGGCGGGCGAAAGCGGCGGCATGCTGTTTGAGGATGATGGTGAAAGCCACGGCTGGCGCGACGGTCATGCGCTGTGGCTGCGCTGGACAATACGTTGCGATGCTGAGCGCATCGATATCCATTTTGAACAGCAGGGCGATTACCGTCCGGCATGGCGTGAACTGGAACTGCTGCTGCCGCCAGGCGAGCAGCGTACGCTCTGTGTGCAGGGCGAAGAAAGTCGGCGTTTCACGCTGGCATAGCGAAAATGCCGCAACAAAAAGGGCGCCGAAAGGCGCCCTTTTGCGATGCTATAAACCGGTCGTTATGCTGACGGGCCGTGGCTGTTGGCGTTCATGCGCGCCAGATCTTTGTCGATCAGGAACAAGCCTTTGCCAGAAGAGCCGACCATCGCCAGTTTATCCAGCACGGTTTTGAACAGCTTCTCTTCTTCGTGCTGCTCGGAAACGTACCACTGCAGGAAGTTAAACGTCGAGTAATCCTGTGACATCATCGCCGCGTGTGCCAGCTCGTTGATTTTGCTGGTCACCAGCTTTTCATGTTCGTAGGTCTGCTCAAACAGTTCGGCGAGCGAATTAAACGATACCGGCGGGGCATTCAGGGTGCCGATAACCGGCATCGCGCCGGTGTCGCTGAGGTAATCGAACAGGCGCTGCATGTGTTCCATCTCTTCACGCGAATGCTCTTTCAGAAACGCCGCGGCGCCTTCCAGGCCTTTGTCGGCACACCATGCGCTCATCTGCAGATAGAGATTAGCGGAGTAAAATTCGAGGTTTAACTGCTCGTTCAGTTTGCCGGTCATTTCGTTAGTTAACATGCCGTCACCCTTAAAATGGTTAATCAATTTAGCATCAGATGCGGCGAAGTATGCAGCAATACCGGGCAAAACTGAACTCTTTTTTGGTAAAGGCGCTCGCTTATTTTGTTGATTTTAAAGATAATTAATTCGATTATTGAATAGCAGTAGTTATCATTCCGCTTTCAGCCAAAGGATAACGCTTTCTGCTGATGCCTCGGCGACAATGGCAGCCTGTACAGCAGCTTGCGTGCGGTCATGCCGCTCAGTCGCACGCGAGTTGCCGGTTGCCACCTCGACCGGGAGCACGCATTTATCCCCTTATCTCACGTTAATACTGGAGCATGCCCGATGACCGATTCAACCCTGCTGGCGGGTGCTTTTGTGCTGGCCGTTCCCGATCTGTCGCGCAGCGCGGCGTATTTCCGTGACGTGCTGGGCTTTACGCTCGCCTGGCCGGAGGCGTCTGGCTGGCAGCTGGCGACGCGCGGTGCCGTGCGCATTATGCTCGGCCACTCGCCCGACGCGATGCTGCCTTCCGCCACTGGCGATCACAGCTATTTTGCCTATCTCTACGTTGACGATGCCGCTGCGCTTTACGCTGAGTTTGCCCGCAACGGCGCCATTCTGCCGCAGCCGCCAGAGGATAAGCCGCACGGCATGCGCGAGTTCAGCGTAGTAACGCCCGACGGGCACCGCATGATGGTCGGTGAGGATCTTGACTAAACGCGCCGCTTAACAAATGTCACACTTTAGCGCGTAATCGTGCATCTTATCGCTGGCGGTGTGCCTGCGACGCTTTATCATCGGCCAGCTAACGATGACAAAGCGTGTGATAATTTTCTGTGAATTTGCGTAATTTTGAGGCCGAAGAGCGGCTGTTTGTCCGTCGCGCCTGCGTGGCGATGGTGCTGGTAATCGCCTGCTTTGCCATTCTCGCCTGCAATCTTTACCGTTTGCAGATTGATGAACATGGCTATTATCAGACCCGATCCAATCAAAACGACATCAAGATGATCCCCATCGCGCCGACGCGCGGCCTGATTTACGATCGCAACGGCATTCCGCTGGTGAAAAACGTCACCTGGTACGACATCCAGATCACGCCTTATAAGGTCAGCGATATGGCGGCCACATTGCAGGCGCTGACGCCGCTGATTAACCTGACGCCGGATGAGATCGACACCTTTAAACATGACCTGAAACAGAGCAGCCGCTATAAGCCGGTGATCCTGAAAAGCGAGCTCAGTGATGAGCAGGTGGCGCGGTTCGCGGTGAATCAGTATCGCTTTACCGGCGTGGCGGTGGAGAGCTATCAGGATCGGCAGTATCCCTATGGCGCCGAGCTGGCACACGTGGTTGGCTACGTCTCAAAAATCAACGACGCCGATGACAAGCGGCTCAGCGCGGCGGGCATCGCGGAAAGCTACGCTGCCGATCACAACATCGGCAAGCAGGGCATTGAAGGCTTTTACGAGTCGCTGTTGCACGGCAAGCCGGGCTATCAGGAGGTCGAGGTGGATAACCATGGCCGCGTGGTGCGCGTGCTGAAAGAGGTGCCGCCGGTAGCCGGAAAAAACCTCACTCTGACGCTCGATCTGCATCTGCAACAGTATATTGAACGCCAGCTGGCCGGGCAGCGGGCCGCGCTGCTGGTAGAAGATCCGCGCGACGGCGGCGTATTAGCGATGGTCTCCAGCCCGAGCTACGATCCCAATCCTTTTGTGAAAGGCATCAGCTATAAAAATTATCAGCATCTGCTGGCGGATAAAAACCTGCCGCTGATCAATCGCGTGACCCAGGGCCTTTATCCACCGGCCTCAACGGTGAAACCCTATATGGCGATGTCGGCGTTGTTAACCGGCGTGATCACGCCGCAGAGCCACTTTTTCGGGGCGCCAACCTGGACGCTGCCCGGCACCGACCGGCGCTACCGCGACTGGAAGCATAGCGGCCACGGCATGCTGGACGTCACCAAAGCGATTGAAGAGTCCGCCGATACTTTCTTTTATCAGGTCGCTTATATGATGGGCATCGACCGCATTCATCAGCTGCTCAGCGAGTTTGGCTACGGCAAAGCCACCGGCATTGATCTGCATGAAGAGTACAACGGCCTGCTGCCGAGCCGCGAATGGAAGCAGCGGGTGCACAAAAAAGCCTGGTATCAGGGCGATACCATTTCGGTCGGCATCGGTCAGGGCTACTGGATCGCCACGCCGATTCAGATGGTGAAGGCGATGGTGACCTTAATCAATAATGGCCGGGTGACGCAGCCGCATCTGCTGGCGCAGGCGCAGCGTGGCAAGCAGATTACGCCCTGGCAGCCAACGCAGAGCCAGCCGCAGATTGGCAGCGCCAGTTCGCCGTACTGGTCGCTGGTGCGTCACGCGATGTTTGGCATGGCCAATGCGCCCAACGGCACCGGCTATAAATATTTTCACACCGCGCCGTACGGCATTGCGGCCAAAAGCGGCACCTCGCAGGTGTTCAGCCTGCGCAAAGATCAGACCTATAACGCGAAGATGATCCCCGTGCGGCTGCGTGACCATATTTTCTACACCGCGTTTGCGCCGTTCGATCATCCGCAGGTGGCGGTGGCGCTGATACTGGAAAATGGCGGCAGCGAAGGCGTGACTGCCGCGCCGGTGATGCGCAATATCCTCGACCATATTTTCCTGCCTGCGCCACAGCCCGCCACGGCAACGCCGTAAAGCACAGCCGCCGCAGCTATAAGCGGCGGCTGAATCCTCGCTTCAGAAGCGATACTGCAAGCCCGCCTGCACCATCCAGCTGTGGTTACTCATTCCGCCGGTGCCAGGATAATATTTAACGCCTTCTTTGTCGAAAATTTGTGTATCGGCACGCGTGAAGGAGTAGCGGGTATAGCTCGCTTCTGTTAACAGCTTAATTTGTGGCGTGACGTCGTAGCCTGCATAGAGGCGCGCTGAAATCATGTTGGCATCATTGCCTTTCTCACGAAAGGTGGCGCCGGTTAAGTAATGTTGGTCATTGGCTTTTGACTGCACCCAGTAACTGAATTTTAACAGGCCACCGAATTCAATATCATCTTTACGCCAGAGACCGGTCAAACCAATATAAGGCGCGCTGAAACGTTGTTTATAACCCAGGCTGAGTTTATCTTTGTCTTGCTCGCCAATGAGTGGCTCAGGAAAGGAGATGTAATTATCATCGTCATCAAGATCACCTCGGTAATTATATTTTCCGCCGTGCATGTTCCAGCTAAAACGGCTCTTTTGATAACCCGCCAATACGCCAGCCCGATAATGGTCGCCTTGTAAAATCCATGCACGTGCACTGAGATCGATTTCATTGGCATAATTCAGATTGGCTTTGCCCCACGAGTGCGAGGTAAAGTTTTTATCGTTGACGTCTTCCCAGTCCCAGTCGTTATTGAATCCGTTACCGCCCACGATGGTGGTCCAGCCACGCGCATTAAGGCTAAAGTGCGGGGTGATATCGTAATTAAATTCGGCATTCACTATCGGCGCGTTTTTAATCGTCCAGGTTAGCTCACTGACTTTATAATCGTCACTATACACATATTCATGGGCCTTTCCGCTGAGGAAACCAAATGATAGTGAGGTTTGCACATCTCCCTGCATTAATGAATGAGCGCTGACCTGAGACGAGAAAAGTAACGGCAGCGTTAACAGGCAAGAGGTGACGCTAAATAAAGAGGCTGAAGTTTTTTTCATGATTATTTCCTTATAATTAACCCGAGGTCATGTGCGGCGTAATGACATTACCATGGGGTTGTTTTTATTTTCAGCGGAAATAAATCAATGTTGATTTTACGTTTAATAAACTATTTAATTGCTTTTGAGGTGATTCTTGATTTAATTTTTATGAAATTGTGTGCTGAAATAATCAATAAGACCTGCTGCTCGCAGGCCATTAATAAAGAGGCGGCTCATCAATATACGGTGCAGCACACTGCTGCACCCCTTCGTTATTTCGCCTTCAGCGCTTCGGTGACGGAGCCAATGGCGCGCACCACTTCGGAGGCGCTGTCACGGATTTCAGCAATCACGCCGCCCGCTTCCTTTGCCAGCACCACGCCCTGATCGGCGCGTTTAAGATTTGATTCAATGCCTTTCAGCGCCTTATCAGCCAGCGTATGATTCTGCTGAATCATGCCTTCGATCTCGCTGGTGGCGTGATTGATGTTCGCCGCCAGGGTGCGTACTTCATTTGCCACCACCGCAAAGCTACGACCGTGTGCGCCCGCGCGTGCGGCTTCAATGGCGGCGTTGAGTGCGAGCAGGTTGGTCTGATTAGCGATGCTGCGGATGCTCTCAACGATAAAGGCGATGCGTTCAGACTGCTCGCTGAGATCGGAGATATCGCCCGAGATGCCCTGCAGTTCACCGGCCAGGTCATGCATGGTTTGCACACTGTTTTCAATTACCGTGGCACCCAACCGGGTGCTCTTATCGGTTTCCAGCGCCGTTTGATACGCCTGCGACGCCGCCTGCCGTTCAAGCAGGTTTTTCTCAACCTGGGCGGTGACGTCGGTAGCAAATTTTACTACTTCATAAAGCTGGCCGTTGCTGTCAAACACCGGGTTGTAGGTGGCGCGCAGCCATACGGTATGGCCCTGTTTATTGACGCGGGGAAACTGCCCGGAAATAAACTCGCCGCGCTTCAGCTTGTTCCAGAACTCAGTGTATTTTGCGCTGTTATAGACCGATTCGGCACAGAACATGCGGTGATGTTTGCCGCTAACCTCTTCCTCGCGATAGCCCATGGTTTTCAGGAAGTTATCGTTGGCTTTAAGCACTTCGCCTTGCAGGTTAAAAGAGATCACCGCCATCGAACGTTCAATGGCCGTGGTGATGGCGCGCTTTTCCTGTGCGTCGACAATATGCGAGGTGATATCGGTGGCCAGCTTAACGATTTTAAATACTTTGCCGCTGCGATCTTTTACCGGCACATAGTGCGCTTCCAGCCAGACCGGGCGGCCATTTTTTGCCAGGCGCAGAAATTTGCTGCTCAGGCTGTCGCCCATGCGTAGTCGTTGCCAGAAGGCAGCATAACCGGCGGAAGTGACCTCTTCAGGCGGGCAAAAAATGCGGTGATGCTGGCCAACAATTTCCGTCAGTGCATAGCCCATGCTGTCGAGAAACAGCGGATTAGCGGTGATAATGGTGCCATCTTCGCTAAACTCGATCATGGCAATGGAGCCTTTCAACGAGCTGAGCGTCGCGGACGAGTGTCGACGCGGCTGGCTGGCCATCCGCGACATTAATCCTGATGTAATGGTACTGAACATGGGGTGACCTTATTTTTTTTGTGGGTGTCCCCGCTGTTATCGGCTGAAACGGTCAGGGATTCAGCAAAAGCCGTTTGGCTGTTACCTTTTTTTACTCATTTGCGACGGCGTTGATGCAAAAGAGCGCAGTCGGTTCGCTTTTCAATGAAAAGCATTTGACGGCATTCTGCCGTTATTGTTTAATGCGCCCCGTTGCCCGAATAGCTCAGTCGGTAGAGCAGGGGATTGAAAATCCCCGTGTCCTTGGTTCGATTCCGAGTTCGGGCACCACTTATTAAAGAACCCGCCCAAAAGGCGGGTTTTTGCTTTTCAGGAGCCGAACTCCTCATCGAACGCCGTTCGATTGACTCGCCACCTCCCTGTGGCTCGCCCTGCGGGCGGACGCTGAAGCGCCCGTCAAAAACGTTCCTGACGTTTTTGTCCGAGTTCGGGCACCACTTATTAAAGAACCCGCCCAAAAGGCGGGTTTTTGCTTTTCAGGAGCCGAACTCCTCATCGAACGCCGTTCGATTGACTCACTTTTCACACCTTCGCGGCCCGTGCGGCGCTGACCAAACCATTCAGCCAGTCCTGATGACCGTTGATCATCGGGTTCGGATTCGCCAGCGCCAGCTCAGCCGCCGGTTTACCTGTCTGCGTCTCCTGAGTCAGGATGCGCACGCGCTGGCCGGATCGAAGCGTACGGGTTGCAGCAGCGTGCTGACATCGCTGATGATCTGCCGCAGCGGTTACACCAGTTCCAGCGCACGCGGCGTTGGCACCAGGCCGCGTTGCGCACGGATAAACAGCGGATCGCCAAAGGCGTCGCGCAGGCGGTTCAGCATGGCACTCATCGCCGGTTGAGTAACGCCGAGCCGTTGCGCGGCGCGGGTGACGTTGCGCTCATCAAGCAGCATCGCCAGCGCTTTCAGCAGGTGTAAATCGAGCTGGTTAAGGGTTTTCATGATCCGGGATGCCTGGCTGCTCAGTGGTAAAAGTTTGCCGCATCGCGGCACAGGCTCAATCCTCGCATTAGCCGACCGCCAGCGGCAAGCCGCGCCTTGCTACCATCGACAAACCGCACAGCGTTATAAACAAAAATACATAGCGAATGCCATACTGCGCGTCACTCCGTTTACCTTTTTGCCGACGAGGCTTACCGTGATGAAACCTTCTCTTTTATTGCCGCTGCTGGCTGCGCTGATGGCTGGCGGCGCGCAGGCGCGAACGGTCACTGACGATCTGGGCAATCAGGTTCAGGTGCCTGCGCAGGCCCGCGCCATCGCCGACGGCTGGTATGCGCATCATTCCGTGCTGATGACGCTGGGCGCCGGTGACCGCATCGTCGCCACGGTCAATCATGCCGCCGATCGGCCGTGGATGTTTGCCATTCAACCGTCGCTACAGCAGGCGCTGGCGGTGCGCGGCCGCACGTTTGAGAGCGAAGCGCTGCTGGCTCGTCGTGTCGATGTGGTGTTTGTGCCCGCCGAGGATGACGATGCCGCCGCGTATCGCCGGGCCGGTTTGCCGACGCTGGTGATGAAGTTCAACGATTTTCCGTCGATGAAGCGCGATCTGTTGACCACCGCTGAGGTCGTGGGCACCGATCGGGCACGCCAGCGCGCGCGGGCCTGGAATGCGTATCTCGATGAGAAGGTTAACGCGATCGGTGCGGTAACCCGCCATCTAAGCGAGGCGCAGCGGCCGCGCGTGCTGCACATTCAGTCGCTGCATCCGTTAAAGGTCGATGGTCGCGATACGCTGATCGACACCTGGATTCGGCTGGCGGGCGGGCGCAATGCCGCCGCGCAGGTTGCTGGCAACATGAAAGAGACGACACCGGAGAGTGTCATCGCCTGGCAGCCTGAGGTGATTATTATTGATGCCAGCGCGGGCACGCTAGAGCAGTCGGATTATGCCGCCTTGTTCAGTAGCCTGCCCGCGGTTAAACAGCATCGCGTCTGGCGAAACCCGGCCGGGGTATTTCCGTGGGATCGCTACGGCACCGAAGCAGCGCTACAGATCCAGTGGGCCGCGGCGAAGCTGCATCCGCAGCGTTTTGTCGGCATCGATATGGTGAAGATCACGCAGGATTTTTATCGGCGCTTCTTTGATTATCCACTCACTGCGCAGCAGGCTGAACGCATTCTGCACGCTGAACCGCCGCTGGCGGGTTAATCAGCCCCAGCCAAGCTGCTGTTTGATGGCGCGACGGTAGGGCGTATCGATCTGCGCAGGCACCTGTTCGATATAGTCCCTGGCGTGCTGCTGCTGTTCGCCACGCAATCCAGCCAGCCAGGCGATCGCCTCCACAACGCTGGGTATACGGCCTTCGAGCAGCGCAAAACGTGGCGGCAGGGCGGTCCAGATTACCGCATCCAGCTGGTTCTGCCGCGCCCACTGGCTGAGCGGGCCGGTTGCTGATTCACCCACCACCAGGCGGCCAACGCCGTCGGTGCGCTCCGCCGGAATCTGTTCGCGCTGGCGTAATGCTTCGCAGGCGGCGGGCAGTGAATCGGTTGCCAGCCGTGCCCAGAGCACCGGCACGGTCGCGCCGTTCAGACAGATAGCGGTAGACAGCTCGCCGCCGTCGCTCACCCGGCTAAACTCAATCGGCACCTGCGGGCCATCCGTTAACCAGCTTCCCTCAACCGGCAGCGCTTCGGTTTTCCAGATCAGCGAACCCCAACCTAAACAGGCAATATTCATCGATTTTTCCTTTATGGGTACAGTGAACAGAAGAAGGCGTGCGTGTGTCGCCTGTAAGCATAGCGGGCGAAAAGCGGTTTTTTATCAATTAAACGGGCGTAACGGCAAAAAAAGCCGGATAGACAGTAGAGAGCAGGGAAAGTGGTGAGGTTCCCGGCGATATCAGGCGCGATCGCCGGGGACGGTCAGAGCGGAATCAGCGACATTTCACCACCAGCCGACCGCGGATTTCACCCGCCATCAGCTGATGCGCGCGATCCACCGCCTCGTCCAGCGTGCATTCATCGCTGAGTGATTCCAGCAGTGCATCATCCACCAGCCCGGCGAGTTGCTGCCAAACGTGCTGGCGCTGGTCCTGCGGCACGGTAACGCTGTCGACGCCGGTGAGCGTAATACCGCGCAGAATAAAAGGCGCCACGCTGGCTGGAAAATCCATGCCCTGCGCGTTACCGCAGGCGGCTACCGCGCTGCCGTGCATCACGCTGGCGCAGAGGTTAGCCAGCGTGTGGCTGCCAACCGTATCGATCGCTGCCGCCCAGCGCGCTTTCTGCAACGGCTTGCCGGGTTTATCCAGCTCGCTGCGATCGATGATCTCAGCCGCACCAAGCTGCAGCAGATAGTCGCGCTCCTGCGGTCGGCCGGTAACGGCGCTGACCTGATAACCGAGCCGGGCGAGCAGGCTCACCGCCACGCCGCCGACGCCGCCGCTGGCACCGCTGACCACGATCGATCCGCTGGCGGGCGTAATACCTTGTTTTTCCAGCGCATTGATGCAGAGCATGGCGGTAAAGCCTGCGGTGCCGATAATCATCGCCTGGCGGGCGCTGAGGTTATCCGGCTGTTTAACCAGCCAGCCCGCTTCCACGCGCGCGCGCTGTGCCAGGCCGCCCCAGTGTCGCTCGCCGACGCCCCAGCCGGTCAGGATCACCTTATCGCCGGGGGCAAAGGTGGCATCGTCGCTGGCGCTGACCGTGCCGGCAAAATCCACGCCCGGCACCATCGGAAAGCTGCGAATAATCGGCGCCTTACCGCTGATCGCCAGCGCATCTTTGTAGTTAAGCGTGGAGTAATCGATATCCACGGTGACGTTGCCCGGCGGCAACTGGCTCTCATCTACGTCCTGTAACCGGCAGTGATAGCCTTCCGCCTCGTTATCATTAATGACCAGCGCACGAAACATAAAAGCTCCTGTAAGGGATCGGCAAAAGTAACCTTTATGATGCGACCAAATGGCGAGGTCGGCAAATTCCGCCGCGCATTTTGCTGCGCCATATCAAGCGGGTGGGGCAGAAAAGCGATCAAACGGCGCAGAAGCGTGCAGATCGCGAGGTTCAGGCAAGAAAAACCGGGTTTCGTGCATTTCGCCTTTGCCGACCCTCGGCTACGCTTTTAGCTTTCTCAGGCAGAATAACCATGAACAGCTGCGGGATAATCATCACGGCGGCGGGGTTTGGACGACGCTATCAGGCCGCGGGCGGCAAGGGCGTTAAGCTGGAACAGCCGTTAGCCAGCGGCGAGCCGCTGTTTGCCGCAGTGTTGCGCCATGCCGTGGCGTCTGGCCTGCCGGTGCAGGTGGTTACGCGGCCCGACTATCGCGGCATTCAGGCGCTGTGCATGCAGGCGAACGTGAGCTGGTGCACTATCGATTCACGCGGCATGGGCGACACCATCGCGGAAGGGGTGCGCCGCTGTTTGAACTGGCAGGGCTGGCTGATTCAGCCGGGCGATATGCCAGGCGTGCCGGTTGTGGCCTATCAGCAGGTCACGCAGGCGCTGACGCAGCGGCTGACCGCGCGGATGGTCTGGCAGCACCTGCCGGGCCATCCGGTGGGATTTGCCGCGCCGCTGCGCGACAGCCTGTTACAGCTCGCTGGCGACAGCGGCGCGAAAGCGCTGCTGCGTGAACATCCACCGTTACTGATTAGCAGCACCGATCGCGGTGTGGTTGACGATATCGATCTCCCGCTTAACACCACAGGAAAACCCTGATGCAGCATATAGATTTACAGGTGATCGATCAGGGACAGCGCTGGCTGGTGAGCCAGCCGGTTTGGCTCTGCACGGTGTTATGCACCTTTGGTTCCTCGCCGCGCCCGCCGGGCACCATGATGGTGATTACCGCCGATGGCGACTATTGCGGCTCGCTTTCCGGCGGCTGCATTGAAGAAGATTTTATCCGCCGTATTCGGCAGGGCGATTTTCAGCAGCCAAGCCAGCGCGTGCGCTATGGCGATGGCGGCCTGACGCCGGATCGCACCTTGCCCTGCGGCGGCGTGCTGGACATCCTGATTGAGCATCTGCAACCCAGTGATGACAACGCGCAGCGGCTGGCCCAGCTGCATCGTGCGCTGGCTGGGCATCTGGCGTTGCAAAAGGTGATTACGCTGCCGCACGCCTGCGAAAGGCTGGAAGAGATTGTCTGGCGCAGCAGCACGGTGGTGGAGCAGCAGGGCGATCGCATCACGCTGACGATTGCCGCACCGCCGCGACTGATCGTTGCCGGTTTGTCGACGGTGGCGCTTTACTGCGCCAGTTTTGCGGTGGCGTTGGGTTTTGAAACCATCGTCTGCGAGAACCGGCCTGATTTTTTAGCCAACTTCGCCAGCCAGCTCGATGCTGCGGTGCGGCTGGAAAAATGCTTCCCTGCCCGCTATCTGGAAGAGCAGAGCTGCCACGCCAACACCGCGGTGGTGGCGCTGACCCACGATCCGCGCATGGACGATCTTACTATGATGGAGGCGGTTCACACGCCTGCGTTTTACCTTGGCGTGATGGGTTCGCAGCGCAACAGCGCCAATCGCCGCCAGCGTCTGGCACAAATCGGCGATCTTAGCGCCGCGGATTTGACGCGCATTCATGCGCCGATTGGCATGGATATCGGCAGCAAGACGCCCGCAGAGATTGCCCTGGCGGTGATGGCAGATATCGTTAAAGCCAAAAATGGGGGGGAGAGGGCCTGAGCGCAGGCGGGCTTTCTTGTTGCCCGGAAGCGGGCGGCTTTTTGCCTTGCAGGCGGCTTTAAGGTCAATGGCTGCCTGGTTCTGCCTTGCAGGCGGCTTTAAGGTCAACGGCTATTTCGTTCTGCCCTTCGGGCCGCCCGAGCAGGGGCGGCAGTCGCCCCGCCCCTGCACCCCGGCTATCCGGCAAACACAACCGCCCGCCAAAGGCGGGTTCCCTCAGCAAAAGCATTTTCCTGACGGACCAGGCGCGATTCGCTCCTGCTCAACGCGCCCTCTCGCCGCATCCCTGCGGCTCGCCCTGGAAAACACTTTTCCCTCGGCGTTTGTGATGCCTCTTAAAGGTCAACACCCAGGTCAAAACCCAAAAGACTAAAAGCAAAGTCTTAAATAAAATCTAAATCTAAATCTAAATCTAAATCTAAATCCAAGTTTAAAACCCAAGTTCAAACTTCAAACTTCAAACTTCAAACTTGAAGCTTCAAGCTTCAAACTCCAGACCCCAGACCCCAGACCCCAGACTCCAGACTCCAGACTCCAGACTCCAGACTTCAGACTTCAGACTTCAGACTTCAGACTTCAGACTTCAGACTCCAGACTCCAGACTCCAGATTCCAGACTTCAATATGAAGATCTTTCCAATTCCAGTCCTGACTTGGAAGCACTTGAGGAGGAAAGACAGATATAACAATGCAGTAACTCGCGGCTTTTATCCCCAATCTGAAGTGCTTTTTAAGTGCTTTTTAAGTGCTTTTTAAGTGCTTTTTAAGTGCTTTTGAAGTGTCTTTTAAGGACCTTATGTTTTGGTGTTTTGGTGTTTTGGTGTTTTGGTGTTTTGGTGTTTTGGTGTTTTG
>NZ_JBLYPN010000024.1:0-41414 GCF_051851875.1 Duffyella sp. Ts4
TGGGGTTTGGGGTTTGGGGTTTGGGGTTTGGGGTTTGGGGTTTGGGGTTTGGGGTTTGGGGTTTGGGGTTTGGGGTTTGGGGTTTGGGGTTTGGGGTTTGGGGTTTGGGGTTTGGGGTTTGGGGTTTGGGGTTTATTTCAGACTTTGCTTTTAATCTGTTGGGTTTTGACCTGGGTTTTGACCTTTAGGAGGCATCACTACCGCCGAGGCGAAAGCGTTTTCCAGGACGAGCCGCAGGGATGCGGCGAGAGGGCGCGCTGAGCAGGAGCGAATCGCGTCCGGTCCGTCAGGAAAACGCTTTTGCTGAGGGCACCCGCGCAGCGGGCGGTTGTGTTTGCCGGATAGCGCGGGTGCAGGGCCGGGGCGACTGCCGGCCCTGCTCGGGCTGCCTTCAGGCAGAACGAAATCGCCGTTGACCTGGCCTTTAAACAGCCAGCCTGCAAGGCAGAACGAAATCGCCGTTGACCTGGCCTTTAAACAGCCAGCCTGCAAGGCAGAACAAACTCGCCGTTGACCTGGCCTTTAAACAGCCAGCCTGCAAGGCAGAACAAACTCGCCGTTGACCTGGCCTTTAAGCAGCCAGCCTGCAAGGCAGAACGAACTCGCCGTTGACCTGGCATTTAAGCAGCCAGCCTGCAAGGCAGAACGAACTCGCCGTTGACCTGGCATTTAATCAGCCAGCCTGCAAGGCAGAACAAAATGGCCGTTGACCTTAAAGCCTGCCGCCAGGCAAAATCGCCTGGCCTTTCCGGCCACAGGAAGCCGCCACGTTCCCGGCCTGGAATCAAATCTCTAATAACAGTTGTCGCTCCAGCTGCGGATCCATCAGCGTCACGTGCAGCCCCACCAGCCGAACGCCGCGACCGGCGCGGCGTTCATTCCAGGCTTCCTGCGCCACGGCGATCAAATCCTCTTTGTTTAACACCGGCCATACGTGCTCCTGCGTGGTCTGCTGGAAATCGTTGAACTTCAGCTTCACGCCCTGCCGGGCGATATGGCCATCGGGACGGATTTGCGTCAGACGACGTTCCAGCTCCTGATAAAGAAAATCGATGATCTCCAGGCACGCTTCCCAGCTGTGAATATCTTCCGACAGCGTGCGCTCAACGCCCACCGATTTGCGCTCTCGCTCAACGATAACGCCACGTTCATCGATACCGTGGCTGCGCTCCCACAACACGCGGCCAAATTTACCAAACCGCTTGAGCAGCAGCGCCACATCCGCCTTTTGCACGTCGCCACAGGTGATTAGCCCCAGTTCCTGCAACTTTTTGGCGGTGACTTTGCCCACGCCCGGAATCTTTTCCAGCGGCAGCGTCAGTAAAAACGGGTGCATTTGATCCGGCGTGATCACGAACTGGCCGTCAGGCTTGTTGAGATCGGAGGCGATCTTGGCGAGAAACTTAATCGGAGCGATGCCTGCCGAGGCGGTGAGATTCAACTCGCGTTCGATCGTCTGGCGGATCTCACGCGCGATCAGCGTCGCGGAGCCGTGGCAGTACGGGCTGTCGGTCACATCGAGATAGGCTTCATCCAGCGACAGCGGTTCAATAAAGGTGGTGTAGCGTGAAAAAATTTCGCGGATAGCGGCCGACGCTTCTTTATAGGCGTCGAAGCGGCCAGGCAGCAGGCGCAGATGCGGACAGAGTTTCAACGCCGTCATGGTCGGCATTGCGCTGCGCACGCCATATTTTCGTGCCGGATAGTTGGCGGTGCTGATCACGCCGCGCTGTACCCGACTACCGCCAATGGCAATAGGAATATCACGCAGGCTGGGATCGTCACGCATCTCCACCGCAGCATAAAAGCAGTCCATATCGACATGAATGATTTTGCGCATAGCCCCTCCGCGAATACTGGACAAGTATACAGTCAGGAATTTTCATCGCAACTGGCACAAGGGCCGCTGTGTTACCGGTGAGACCCGGTCTCACCTTTAAAACATTTTTAATTGATTAATACCCAGGTCGCCATCTTGCTAAAAAAACAAACGATGATAATGTGGCGCAGCGATAGCGGATATTTCCGAGAATGCAAGTGACAGACGCCTTTCGGCGTTGCAGTTCAACCCTCTTTTTCAAAGGCAATACGATGGGCAAAATCGCATTACTGTTTGCGATGATTCTTTTGCCAGCGCTCAGCTGGGCAATGACACCTGAACTGGTTCAACCTCTGGCCCCGGTCAGCAAAGAATTAAAGAAACAACTTTTGGGCACCCCGGTTTATATCCAGATTTTTAAAGAAGAACGCACGCTGGAACTGTATGGCAAGATCGGCAATGAGTTTCGCCTGCTCGACAGCTATCGCATCTGTAACTTTTCCGGCGGATTAGGGCCGAAACGTCGCCAGGGCGATTTTAAAAGCCCGGAAGGATTTTACAGCGTTAAGCTCAACCAGCTGAAACCAGACAGCCGCTTTTACCGCGCAATCAATATTGGTTTTCCTAACCAGTACGATCGCGAGCAGGGTTACAACGGCAGCTATCTGATGATTCATGGTAACTGTGTGTCAGTGGGCTGTTACGCTATGACCGATGCCAAAATGGATGAGATTTTCAGCTTTGTGGATGCTGCCCTGCGCAACGGTCAGCCGGAGGTTGCCGTAAGCATCTATCCGTTTCGCATGACCGACAGCAACCTGCAGCGCCATCGCAATTCGGTATACGCCGCGTTCTGGAAGCAGTTACAGCCGGGTTACGCCTGGTTTGTGAAGTACCGCCAGCCGCCGCATGTCGCCGTCAATGCCGGACAATATGTGATGAACAACAGCAACAGCAGCGGCACTTTCCTGCCGGACAGCGAGGCGGCTTCCCGCTCATTCCTCGCGCTCACCCAGACAAAATAGCTGCCATTCACCTGGCGCGATGCGGTGCCAGGTTTCATTGCCGGTTAACGGCTGGGTTGCAATCACTGTGACCACGTCATTGGGCGTGGTCTGCTTCTGAAAGTCGATTTCCACATCCTGATCCAGCAGCTTCGCCTTACCAAACGGCGCCCGTCGCGTAATCCAGTAAAGGTTGGTCGAACAGAACGCCATTAAATAACGGCCATCCGACAGCAGCATATTAAACACGCCCTTCTGCCGCAGTTCGCCTGCCAGCTCAGCAACATAGCGAAATACCGCCCGCCAGTTTCCCGGCGTGCGCGGATAGCGCGTTGCCAGTTGATGCAGAATCCAGCAAAACGCCTTTTCACTGTCGGTTTCACCCACTGGCCGAAAATTACCGGTTTCCAGCCCGCGATAGCCCTTTAACTGGCCGTTATGCGCATAGGTCCAGTGTTTGCCCCACAGTTCACGGGTAAACGGATGGGTGTTTTCCAGCGAGACTTCGCCGCGATTAGCCTGGCGAATGTGGGCCACCACCGAACAGGATTTGATCGGATAATCCTGCACCAGCCGCGCGATCGGCGAGTTATAGCTGGGCTGCGGATCCTTGAAGGTCCGGCAGCCTTTGCCTTCGTAAAATGTGATTCCCCAGCCATCCTTATGCGGGCCGGTGCCGCCACCGCGCTGCACCAGACCGGTAAAACTGAAACAGATATCCGTGGGGACATTGGCGCTCATCCCGAGCAGTTCACACATAAAGGCCTCACATCGTAGTGATCAGCAGCAGGAGCGAATTATTTCGCCATCTCTTTTTCGATCAGCAGCATCAGAATATGAATCACTTTAATGTGAATCTCCTGAATACGATCGGCATAGCCAAAATGCGGTACGCGGATTTCGATATCCGCCGTGCCGGCCATTTTGCCGCCATCTTTGCCGGTCAGGGTGATCACTTTCATGCCCTGCGCGCGGGCAGCGTCGATCGCTCTGATAATGTTGGCAGAGTTGCCCGAGGTCGATAACCCTAGTAGCACATCGCCAGGCCGCCCTACCGCTTCAACATAACGCGAGAAAACATACTCATAGCCAAAATCATTGCTAACGCAGGAGAGATGGCTCACGTCAGAAATGGCGATGGCCGGATAACCCGGGCGATCTTCGCGATAGCGACCGGTCAGCTCCTCGGCAAAATGCATGGCGTCACAATGCGAACCGCCGTTACCGCAGGAGAGCACTTTCCCACCCGCTTTGAAGGCGTCAGCCAGCAGCACCGCCGCCCGTTGAATGACATGAATATTGGCATCGTCGCTCAGAAATTTAGTCAGCGTTTCTGCTGCTTCGTTGAGTTCTGAACGAATAATATCCTGGTACATGTTGGGGTCCTTGGAATAAGAGAGGTCACACCGAGTTTACCGGAATGGCGAGAGAGCGGAAAGCGCCCGCCGTGGCACGGGTCACATTATAGCGGTGCGAAAATAACGTGACGTACCGCCAGCCGTTTTTGTTGTTTCATTTGCCTGACAACCGCAAAAAATAGCGTCGCCATGCTGCCGCGAAAAAGATTCTGTGAGGCAAGTTGTAATTATTATGTAAACCGATTGATCGCCATGCCGCTCTGCACTACACCAGGATAATAACAACAGGTCAGACCTCTTACATCTTCCCCACAACCGGAGCGGTTCACTATGATGGTTCTCAGTATCATCGCAACGCTGATGCTCATCGGCGCGCTTTTTTATCATCGCGTATCACTGGCGGTGAGCAGCATGCTGCTAATTATCTGGTTCGGCGCCCTCGCGCTGGCCTCCTTCTGGTCGGCATGGCCGCTGGTGATTCTGGCGCTGGTGCTGATTCCGCTGAACATTCTGTCGATACGGCGCGCACTGTTTTCCAAACCGATGCTGCGCACGTTTCAAAAAGTGATGCCGCCGATGTCACGCACGGAAAAAGAGGCGATTGACGCGGGCACCACCTGGTGGGAAGGCGAGCTGTTTCGCGGCAAGCCTGACTGGCAAACCCTGCACGCCTATCCGCAACCGCGCCTGACCGAAGCGGAACAGGCGTTTCTTGATGGACCGGTAGAAGAAGCGTGTCGCATGGCCAACGATTTCCAGATCACCCATGAGATGGCTGACCTGCCGCCTGAACTGTGGGCCTATCTGAAGAAGCACCGTTTTTTCGCCATGATTATCAAAAAAGAGTATGGCGGCCTGGCGTTTTCCGCCTACGCACAATCCTGCGTGCTGCAAAAACTCTCCGGCGTCTCCGGCATTCTGGCGATCACCGTGGGCGTGCCCAATTCACTGGGTCCGGGTGAACTGTTGCAACATTACGGCACGCAAAAACAGAAAGATCACTATCTGCCACGCCTGGCGCGTGGCGATGAAATTCCCTGCTTTGCCCTGACCAGCCCGGAAGCGGGTTCGGATGCCGGTGCCATCCCTGATGTCGGCGTGGTCTGTATGGGTGAATGGCAGGGTGAGCAGGTGCTGGGCATGCGGCTGACCTGGAACAAGCGTTACATTACGCTGGCACCGATTGCCACCGTGCTTGGTCTGGCCTTTAAACTCTCCGATCCGCAGCATTTACTCAGCGATAAGGAAGAGCTGGGCATCACCTGTGCGCTGATCCCGGTTAAGACGCCCGGCGTCGAAATTGGTAAGCGCCATTTTCCGCTGAACGTGCCGTTCCAGAACGGTCCAACCCGTGGCGAAAACATTTTCGTGCCGCTGGATTTCATTATTGGCGGCCCGGAAATGGCCGGTCAGGGCTGGCGTATGCTGGTTGAATGCCTGTCGGTTGGACGCGGCATTACGCTGCCGTCTAACTCCACCGGCAGCCTGAAAACCATCGCGCTGGCGATCGGTGCCTACGCCCATATTCGTCGCCAGTTCCGCGTATCGATCGGTAAAATGGAAGGGATTGAAGAGCCGCTGGCGCGCATTGCGGGTAATACGTACGTAATGGATGCGGCGTCGACGCTGATCACCAGCGGCATCATGCTCGGTGAAAAGCCCGCGGTGCTCTCCGCTATCGTAAAATATCACTGCACCCATCGCGGTCAGCGCGCCATTATCGATGCGATGGACATTGCCGGTGGCAAAGGCATCATGCTGGGTTCGAGCAATTTCCTTGCCCGCGCCTATCAGGGTGCGCCGATCGCTATCACCGTGGAAGGCGCTAATATCCTGACGCGCAGCATGATTATCTTTGGTCAGGGCGCAATACGCTGCCATCCTTATATTCTGTCGGAGATGGCCGCCGCGGCGACCGGTGATGTGAATGCGTTTGATAAAGCGCTGTTCAGCCACGTTGGCCACGTTGGCAGCAATGCCATGCGCAGTTTCTGGCTGGGGCTGACCGCCGGGCGCACCAGTACCTCACCGACGCGCGATGCCACACGCCGCTATTATCAGCATCTCAACCGCATCAGCGCCAACCTTGCCCTGCTCTCTGACGTAGCGATGTCGGTGCTGGGCGGCAGCCTGAAACGCCGTGAACGCATTTCAGCACGCCTTGGCGATCTGCTCAGTCAGCTCTATCTGGCGTCGGCAACCCTGAAGCGTTATGAGGATGAAGGTCGGCAGGAAGCGGATTTACCGCTGGTGCTGTGGGGCGTGCAGGATGCGCTGAATCAGGCAGAAGATGCGATTGACGATTTGCTGCGCAACTTCCCTAATCGCCTGGTGGCCGCTGCGCTGCGCCTGACCATTTTCCCGGCGGGCCGCCACTGCCGCGCGCCGTCCGATCGACTGGAACACAAGCTGGCAAAAATTCTGCAGATCCCTTCAGCTACCCGTACGCGACTGGGCCGCGGGCAATATCTGGCACCGAGCGAGCACAATCCCGCTGGCCAGCTGGAACAGGCGCTGCACGATGTGATGGCGGCGGAGCCGATTCACGATCGCCTGTGCAAACAGCTGAAGAAAAACCTACCGTTTACCCGGCTTGATGAACTGGCAAAACGCGCCCTGAAAGAGGGTTGGATTACTGACCAGGAAGCGGCCATTTTTCAGCGCGCCGAGGTCAGCCGTCTGCGCTCGATCAACGTTGAGGAATTTGAACCCGATGCGCTGGCGACCCAGCCGGTGAAAGAGACGCTGCCAGCCAGAGAGAATGCGGCCGCCTGAGCGCAGAAATAAACCATCAACCCACAAACACGGGCGGCGCAATGGCCGCCTTTTTCTTTATCCAAGCAGCGCCATCACGTTACCCAACATCGCATTCGACTGCTTTAACATCGACTGACTGCTCTGCTGCAGCATTGAATAACGGCTCATTTCTGACGCTTCCTTCGCAAAGTCTGCGTCACGAATGGCGCCAATATTTAGTGAGACGTTACTCTGCATATTCTCCAGATTTGCTGCGGTGTGGCTCAGGCGATTAATGGTGGCTCCCAGATGCGAACGAAATCCGCCAACCTGATCCAGCGCATCGTTTACCAGATCGAGGTTGGCATTTGCCATCTCAGCATCTTCCAGATTGCCCGGGCTACCGGGAATGGTCATCAAATCCTGCAGTGCGACGACGACCTTATCAAGCTCATCGGCGGCATTAAATATCAGCGTTTCCTGTTTTGTCGCGCCGATCTGGAACTGCACATCAGCAGCGAACTTTCCCTGCAGCATCGGCGGTATGATGCTTTGAAACAGTGGCTCCGAACCATAAGAGGTGTTGCTCATAATGCTGGCGGCTTCACCAATAAGCTGATCGTATTCCAGCTGCAGTGCGCTACGATCGTCAATATTGTGACTGTCATCGGCGGCCTGAGTGGTGAGATCTTTCATGCGATAAAGGATGTTGGTTAATTCTTCAAATGCACCTTCGCCGGTTTGCAGCATCGCGCTGGCTTTACCAATGTTGTTTTTCGCCACTTCCATGCCTGACGATTGCCCTTGCAGGCGCGTCGCGATTTGCAGTCCCGCGGCATCATCCCCCGCACTGTTGATACGCAATCCGGTGCCTAACCGATTCATCGCGGTGGTAAGTTTTTTTGATGAATCATTCATCGCGCGCAACGAGGCCATGCCTGACGACGAAGTAAATATCGACATACCCATTTTCTTTCCCCTGATAATATGAGTTCGGTCTATAAGGCGACGCAATGTGGGAAAAAATTAACTGTATTATTTTTCTCTGGTTTAACCTGAATAGAGGCGACCCAGCACAGCATTTTCTTAAGAAAAAATAATAATAAAAATTACCAGACGCATCTTATCTTGCGCGCCGGCATTTCATTAAACAATCACCGGCAAGATAACCTGTACCTGGAAAAATTATGTCTACAAAAAATGAAATAACCCTGCGACGTGCGGTTTACCGTTTGCCCGCAGAGACCGTCACTGATAAAAGCGTCCCGGCGTTTCACTGTCTGCACGATGAATTCTCAGCCAGCGCGATTGATTCAGCAGAATATGTTCGCATGACAACGCAACCTGAAACCAGTATGCCCGTCCAGGAGCAGCCTGTTGAGGTGCAGCAGCCAGCGGAAAACAGTCCATTCGCGCCTTACTCACCGCTGACTGAGGCGAAAAACAGCATTAGCCGGGCCTTGCCCTCGCAACCGGGCCTGCTGCCCGCTGCTGCGCCAGTGCCCTTCTCTTCGCGCGGCGGCAGCGAGAACCTTGATCAACAGGAATATGGTAAATACAGCAACAGTCAGCCTTTTGTGGCAGAAAGCGGGCTAATTCTGACGCCGCTTTCCGGCAATGCTGAAGTCATTGATTATTACTGGTTTGGCTACACCTCTAAGGTGCTTTTTGTTAAAGAAAAGAGCAGCTATGAATTCTCATTTAATAATGAAAGCTTCAAAAGTTTTAGCTTTGATTATTTTGCGTTGCACAGCACCAATACTCAGGTGAAGTTCTACGATGTTTACGGCGAACTGATAACCTCTGTTACTCTGGATAAAACCGGCACCCCCAGCCGCAAAGAATTTGTTATTAATACACTCGATTATACCGCGCCGCCCGGCGTAAAAATTGGTCGCGTCGTGCTGGTGGTGGCGGATGAACCTGGCGTCGGCGACACGGGGTTTAATATTGATAATATCAGCTGGGCAGGCATGGAATATATGCCGCTGACGGTGACAATTGATCTTATGTCAAAAGACAGCGGCGTATCCGCCAGCGATTTTATCACCAACGACGGCAGCGCAGGCCGTGAACTCAAAGGCACCCTTTCGGCGCCGCTGGCCGCCAATGAAACCTTGCAAATCTGGGATGGCCAGCGGTGGTGGGATGTTGCCAGCACCGGCAAGGAGTGGCGCTGGATCGATAACCTGACGCATAGCGCCAGCTGGGAATACAAAGCACGCGTGGTTGATCAGCAGGGCGTGCGCGGACCCGAAGCCACGCAGTTAGTCACGCTCGACGTCACGCCACCAGACGCGCGCATTGACTATGCAGCAGATGACATCGGCAGCATCCGCAATAACGTGCTCCACCAGGGGATCACCGATGACAATCGTCCGCGTCTGCACGGCAGCGCTGAACCAAACGGCATGGTCTGGCTACGCTACAGCGTCGATCAGAGCAACAGCTGGATTGAAGTTGGCCCCATTCAGGCAAACAGTCACGGCGAGTGGCAATGGCAGGCGACGCACGCTTTTGCCGACGACCGCTGGGACTTTCAGGTCCGTACGCAGGACATCGCCGGTAATCTGGGCAACTGGAGCAGCGACTTTACCTTAACAACGGATACCTCAACGCCTGCGCCGGTGATCCTGCGTATTGAGGAGGATGATGGTTCACGGCTTGCCGGGCCAACCCGCAATGCACAAACCTTTGATAAAGACCCGACGCTGCACGGCAGTGCAGAAGCCAACAGCCTGGTTTATCTTTATGACGGTAACGTGCTGCTGGGCAGCGCCAGAACGCAACCCAACGGTGAGTGGACGCTGACGCCCGCCTATCCGCTGGAAACTGGCCGTCACGATTTTCATGTTGAAGCGGTGGATATTGCCGGCAACAAGGCCGGCTCCACTGCCTGGCCGGTGCTGATTTTACCGCCGGCAACGCACTGGGATTTCAATAATAATACGCTGCAGGGATGGGCGCTCATCGGTGACTATGCGAAGGTCGGGCAAGTTACTATTCCAGGCAGAGTACAGTTTGGTACGCCAAATGGCGATTTTAGTGGCGGCGTAATGTATATCGAGATGCCGGTCTTTGCAGGCGTGAGCTACCTGCTCTCGTTCGACGCGGCAAAAACCAACAATGCCGCACCTGCCGTTTTGGGCCTGATGGTGGACGGCCAGACCATTATTCCCGCGTCGGCACTGACCTCAACCTCCCCATTACGCTATAGCGGCAGCTATACGGCAGACCGGGACGGCGTGATAAAAGTGATGTTCTACAACGACTATGCCAGCGGGATGGGCAACGACTTTTATATCGATAATATCAGCATGATGCCAGTGATTCCTGCGCCCACTGGCCAGCCTGACAACCTCGATAGCCAGGCAGAAATCGTCGGCACTGACCCGGCGTTAAGCGATCCTGCTGATAAATTGCCGCTGGACACTCACGCCACCGCTCCGGGCGAAGCGATGCCAGTGCTGACCGTTGAAGGCAGCAATCAGCAGGTTTCGCTGGCCGATTTTTCCTCGCGCCTCGGCTCAGTGAATACCATTGATCTCACCGGCAGCGGTGATAATACGCTCAATATCAACCTGGAGGATATTCTCAGAATGGGCGAAAATGCGCTGTTCGTCGATCATAACAGCATACAAATTCAGGTCAGAGGTAACGCCGGTGACGTAGTCAATCTGGACAATGTGTTGCAGGGTGAGGATTATGCGGCCTGGCATCTTGAAGAAGGCACTGTGACCTCGGCAGGCGTTGAGTATCAGGTTTGGCGGCACGAACTCAGCGAGGCTGAGCTGCTGGTGGAACTGGGTGTCACTACTCAGCTGATGTGACAGAAAAGGGCGGCCAGCCAGCCGCCCTTTTCTCTTCAGCCGTTCTGCCGGATACGCGCCAGCAGCGCATCGATATCTTCCACGTGCGGCGCCGCCAGAATCAGCGTCTTGCCAAGGCTGATCGCATGACGGATGCACTCCACGCGCATCGCCTCATCACTGATGGTTTTCATATCGGCTATCTGCGACATGCCCACGGTACGGCGGATCAGTTCGGTGCCGCAGTAGCCCACGCAGTCCTGCCACACCTTGTGCAAAAACGCCGATGCGTAGCCGGGAAAAGCCAGCGCCACATCACGGGTTTTCTCCACCGCCAGCGCCTGAAAACGTTCGACAAAGGCGAGCCAGAGCACTTTCACATCCAGCAGGCGCTGTTCGCGCCCTGCTGCCGCCTCCCGCGGTGCCAGCAGACCGGGCAGCGCACAGTAGTTCAGCAGCAGATTGCCCAGCGCCGTACCGACGTCAAAGCCAATCGGCCCAAAATAGCCAAACTCGGCGTCAATCGCCTTCAGGCTGTTTTCGGCGACAAACACCGAACCGCTGTGAATGTCACCGTGCAGCAGCGCTTCGGCATGAGCAAAGAAACGGTGCTTGAGGCTGGCGACGGCAATGCGCAGTTCATCATCGTGACGCAGCGCCAGCACATCCTCTTCCAGCTGTGTTGGATAGGCGTTGTGCTCGTGCACAATATAGGGTTCGTTGAAGAACAGGTCTTCGGTGATTTCACACATTTGCGGGTTAATAAAACGCGCCACTTCCTCTTTTTTCTTGTGCGGATGCAGGAAAAAATCGGAGGTGTGAAACAGCGTCTGCGCCAGATAATAACCCAGCTGGCTGGCGGCCTGCGGATAGTGGATATTTTTCACCAGCTCGCCGCGCCAGATCTGATGGCTGGAGAGATCTTCCATCACCATCACCGCAAGCTCGGCATCGTAATGGATCACATTCACGGTATGCTGGGGGCAGTGGCGATAATGTTCTACCAGCGTCTGCGCTTCAAGGCGCGCCCGATCCAGCGTCAGCGGCCAGGATTCGCCCACGCAGCGCACATAGGGCAGCGCCTGCTTGACCACCACGCGGCTGCGATCGGCACGATCATAAATTTTAAACACCAGATTGAGGTTACCGTCGCCTATCTCTTCGGCGCGCACTAACTCTGCCGGATCGGCGAGACCGCCAAACTGCTGCGCATAAGCGACCGCATCATCTGCGGTGAAGGTACGATATTGCGACATACGTCATCCTCATTATTCTGCCGTTATAAGCCGTTCAGACGTCTATACATCTACGAAGCATGTTGGCACAATACCTTGTATCAACGCAACCAGGATTTAAGCCCGATGAAAACTCTCAGTACCACCAGCTTACAGGTTCGTGACAATCAGCTTTGGATCCTCGATCAGCAGGCGCTGCCGCAGCAGAAAAACTGGCTGCCCGCCGCCGACGTGGCAGAACTGGTGGCGCATATTCACGCCCTGCGCGTGCGCGGTGCGCCGCTGATTGGCCTTTCCGCCAGCCTGCTGCTGGCCCTGCTGGCGGAGCAAGGTTTTACCCGCACGGCGCTGGCTGACGCGCTTGAGGTGCTGCGCGCCGCGCGGCCAACGGCGGTGAATCTGATGAACAATCTCGACCGCATGCGGCTGGCGCTGGCGCAGGAGAACTACGTTGCCGCGCTGCGCATGGAGGCGCTGAACCTGATCGATGAAGATAAAAAGCTGTGCGATGCCATTGCTGATGCTGGCGCGGCGCTGGTGACTCCCGGCAGCCGTTTGCTCACCCACTGCAATACCGGCGGCCTGGCCACTGCGGGCGTCGGCACCGCCCTCGGCGTGATCAGCCGGGCGTTCAGTCAGCAAAAGGTTGCCAACGTATGGGTGGATGAAACCCGTCCGCTGTTGCAGGGTGGACGTTTAACCGCCTGGGAACTGGGCGAGCTGGGGATTCCTTATCAGCTGATCTGCGACTCAATGGCCGCCAGCCTGATGGCGCAGAAGCAGGTTGATGCGGTCTGGGTTGGTGCCGATCGCATCGCTGCTAACGGCGACGTCGCCAATAAAATCGGCACCTACAGCCTGGCGGTACTGGCACACTATCATCAGATTCCTTTCTATGTGGCGGCGCCGCACACCACGCTGGATCCCCACTGTCCAAACGGCGCGGCAATTCCTATCGAACAGCGTGCCGCCAGTGAAGTCACCGGCGTGGCGGGCAGTTTTGGCAGCGTGCAGTGGGCGCCAGAACAGGCGCGGGTACACAATCCAGCGTTTGATGTGACGCCTGCCGCGCTGATCAGCGGTTGGGTGCTGGATACCGGTGTGATCACACCGGAACAGGTGAATGCCGGGATCTTCTTACCGCGATAAACGCGGGCGGCTTTCCTGCTGAGATGAAAGCCGCCGTGATTATTACGGCAGCCGTGGATAGGCATCGGCGATGCTGTCGCCGGTAAAACGCGCCACCCAGCCTTCCTGATTATCGAAAATGCGAATCGCGGTAAAATGCGGCGACGACCCCATATCAAACCAGTGCGGCGTACCGGCAGGCACCGAGATTAAGTCGTTCTTCTCGCAGAGAATTTGATAGACACTGCCGTCGAGATGCAGGCAAAACAGCCCGGCGCCTTCCACAAAGAAACGCACCTCATCTTCGCCATGCGTGTGCTCATTAAGAAACTTACCGCGCAGCGCGTCCTTCTGCGGATTGTCGGCGCGCATGCTGATCACATCCCAGCTTTGATAGCCTTTTTCAGCCACCAGCCGATCGATAGCGTGCTGATAGGCATTAATCACCGTTTCAGCATCGGGATTCTCACCCAGATCGCGATCCGCCTGCCAGCGCTCAAAGCGCACATTTTTCGCCTGCAGCTTTTCACGAATCGCTTCCGCCTCGGTGCTGTGCCAGACCGGCTGGGTCGCTTCGGTATCGGTAAAAATGGTTAATGCGCTCATGTTAACTCCGCGGTTATCTGATCAAAGGATGCGACCTGGCGATGCTGGCTGCTGCTGTCCGCCTCGCCGCGAATAAGCTGAATGGTCTGCCATCCGGCGGCAGCGGCGGCATCCAGCTCCTGATGAATATCGGATAAAAACAGCAACTGTTCGGCGGGCAGATCGATCTGCCGGGCGATGTTCTGATAAGAGGCGACGTCGCGTTTGGCACCGACATGCGTATCAAAATAACCGCTGAACAACGCTGTGATATCACCTTCATCGCTGTAGCCAAATAACAATTTCTGCGCAGCTACCGAGCCGGATGAATAAACATAAAGCGCTACGCCCTGTGCGCGCCAGGCCTGCAGCGCGGGCAGCACATCGGCGTAAAGATGGCCGGTAAATCGGCCGCTGAGATAGCCGTCACGCCAGATCATGCCCTGCAACGCCTTGAGGCCGGTGGACTTCTTATCCTCATCCATAAAGCCAAACAGCGCAGCAATCAGCGTCTGCACATCGGCCTGTGGCTGAGCAATCTCTTCACGCACGCGGTTAAGCGCCTCGGCAACCGTGGGCTGCTGCTGTTCCCGCTGGACAAATTCCGCCAGATGCGTGCGCGCGTATGGGAACAGCACCTCGTGCACAAAACGGATATCGCTGGTGGTGCCTTCTATATCGGTAACAATGGCGCGGATCATGATCTCTCCAACAGGCGGCGCTGCCGCTCGCACTCAAATAAAAATTCCAGGCCTTCAAGATGGCGGCGCGCCTCGCTGACATCTTTTCCCCAGCAGGTTAAACCGTGGCCGCGCAGCAGAAAGCCGTAACGCAGCGGTGAGGTGCGGGCGAACGCTTCGATACGCGCCGCCAGCGCGGGAATATCCTGATCGTTATCAAACAGCGCGATCTCCACACTGTCGAGATGGCTCTGCTGACCGCTAAGGCTTTTCTGCATCTCGTAGCCGTGCAGCCGCAGCACCTCGCCCTGCTCCACGCGCGATAGCACGGTCGCGTTAACGGTATGCGTATGCAGCACCGCACCGGCGTCAGGAAACAGTCGATAGAGCAAGGTATGCAGGCCCGTTTCAGCCGAGGGGCGACGGCCTGAAGCGGCACGATTGTTGGCGATATCAACCACAATAAAATCGTCGGCGGTCAGGCTGCCTTTGTCTTTGCCCGATTCGCTGAGCAGGCAGGATGTGGCATCGCGGCGCACCGACATATTGCCGCCAGTGGCCGGTGCCCAGCCGCGACTGCCGATCCAGTGGCAGGCGGCGACCAGTTGTTCGAGCTGCGAAGTCGCTGACATAGGTTTCCTCGTTAACGGTGCGGCGGCTGCATTTAGCCGTCTAAGCGTCTTGATTGCCAAATACTAGCATCCTGTTTATAGTGACAGCAACACGTCTCCTGGTCTACAGAACCGAAGGTTAACGCATGAGCCACGTCCTCTATCAGCCCGAGAGCAAGTTGCCCGCGCTCGGCACCACAATTTTCAGCCGCATGAGCGCCCTCGCTCAGCAGCACAACGCCATTAATCTGTCGCAGGGTTTTCCCGATTTTGACGGCCCGCGTTATCTACAGGAGCGCCTCGCCTGGCACGTTAGCCAGGGCGCAAATCAATATGCGCCGATGACGGGCGTGGCGGCGCTGCGTGAGGCGATCGCCGACAAAACCGCCGAGTTGTATGACTACCGTCCCGATGCCGATTTGGAAGTCACCGTCACCGCCGGTGCGACCGAGGCGCTGTACGCCGCAATCACCGCGCTGGTGCGGCCAGGCGACGAAGTGATCTGTTTCGATCCGAGCTATGACAGCTATGCACCGGCAGTGGCGCTGGCGGGCGGGGTGTTAAAACGCATCGCGCTTCAGCCACCCGCTTTTCGCGTCGACTGGGCAGCCTTTGCCAGCCTGATTACCGATAACACCAGGCTGGTGATCGTCAACACGCCGCACAATCCTTCCGCTACGGTCTGGCGCAACAGCGATTACGATGCGCTGTGGCAGGCAATTGCCGATCGGCCGATCGGTGTGCTGAGTGATGAAGTGTATGAGCACATCTGTTTCACCGAGGCGGGCCACGCCAGCGTGCTGACCCATGCGGATTTACGGCAGCGCGCCATCGCCGTCTCCTCCTTCGGCAAAACCTTTCATGTCACCGGCTGGAAAGTAGGTTACTGCGTGGCGCCACCGGCGCTAAGCGCTGAGATTCGCAAGGTGCATCAGTATCTGACGTTCTCGGTGAATACGCCGGCTCAGCTGGCGATTGCCGATATGCTGCGCCAGCAACCGGCGCACTACCGCGAGCTGTCGGCCTTCTATCGCGAACGACGCGATCGTCTGATTGCCGCGTTAGCCAACAGTCGCTTCCGCGTGCTGCCGTGTGAAGGTACCTATTTTCTGCTGCTGGATTACAGTGCCATCTCCGATCGGGATGACGTCAGCTTTTGCGAATGGCTCACCACGGAAGTTGGCGTGGCCGCGATTCCGCTGTCGGTGTTTTGCGATGGCGCATTTCCGCATAAACTGATCCGTCTCTGTTTCGCTAAACAACCGGCGACGCTCGACGCTGCCGCGGAGCGCTTATGTCAGCTTTAACGATTACCTTATTGCAGGAACCTTTAGCCTGGATGGATGGCGAAGCGAACCTGCGCCATTTTGATCCGCTGCTGCGTGATCTTCAGGATCGCGATTTGATCATTCTGCCGGAGATGTTCACCACCGGTTTCGCCATGGAGGCAGCCAAAAGCTCGCTGCCTGAGGATCGGGTTATCGCCTGGCTGCATGGCCACGCGCAGCATTGCGATGCGTTAGTCGGCGGCAGCGCAGCGATCCAGACCGCACAGGGCGCGGTTAATCGTTTCCTGCTGGTGGAGCCCGATGGCACGGTGCATCGGTACGATAAACGCCATCTGTTTCGTATGGCGGACGAGCATCATCACTATCTGGCGGGTGAACAGCGCGCGGTGCTGAACTGGCGCGGCTGGCGTATTCTGCCGCAGGTCTGTTACGACCTGCGCTTTCCGGTGTTCTCGCGCAATCAGAACGATTATGACCTGGCAATTTGGGTCGCCAACTGGCCCGCGCCGCGCGCGCTGCACTGGCAGGCGCTGCTGCTGGCGCGGGCGATTGAGAATCAGGCGTATGTGGCGGGCTGTAATCGCGTGGGCGTCGATGGCAATCAGCATCACTACAGCGGCGACAGCCAGATTATCTCTCCGCAGGGCGAGATTCTGGCCGCCGCCGCACCGCATCAGCCTGCGCGGCTGGATGCCACGCTGTCGCTGGACGCGTTACGGGCATATCGCGAGCGCTTCCCTGCCTGGCGCGATGCTGACGCCTTTCAGCTCTAGCCGTTACGGCTGACGGACGGCCGCGACTTTTGGCTTGAGCGGATTAAACAGCGCGTTGAGGCTGACCGACACCAGGCAGGCCGCGCTGATCCCCGAATGAAACAGCGTCTGCACCCAGCCGGGGAATTGATCGTAAAAGCCCGGCATGACCAGCGGGATCATGCCGAAGGCCAGCGAGGTGGCAACAATCACCAGATTCATGTTCTCTTTGTAATCGACCTTAGCCAGCGTGCGAATGCCGCTGGCGGCCACGGTGCCAAACAGCACCACGCCCGCGCCGCCCAGCACCGGCACCGGCACCGGAATGCTGGCGACGATGCGGCCCATGATCGGCAGCAGGCCAAGCACGATAAGAATGGCTCCACCTGCCGCCACCACAAAGCGACTGCGAATGCCGGTCATGGCGACCAGACCGATATTTTGCGCAAAGGCGCTCTGCGGAAAGGAGTTAAACAGCGGCGCCAGCGCGCTGGTCAGCATGTCAGCACGTAAACCACGGGCGATGCGTTTGCTGTCGACCTCAGTTTCCACGATCTCGCCGATGGCGATCAGCCCGGCGGTGGTTTCGGTCAGCAGCACCAACACTATCAACAGCATCGATAAAATAGCCGCCAGATCGAAAGTCGGCAGGCCAAAACTGAACAATCCCGGCAAGGCGAGATAATCGCCCTGCAGCACGCCAGAAAAATCCGCTCGTCCGCTCATTACCGCAAACAGCGTACCGATAACAATCGCCAACAGCACCGACAGCCGCTTCAGGCTGGCGTTGCCCACTTTATTCAGCAGCAGAATCGCCGCCAGCGTCAGCGCCGCCAGCCCGATATTTCCCGGTGCGCCCCAGTCAGCGGCATGGGCATTGCCGCCCATCGCCCAGCGGGCGGCCACCGGCATCAGCGACAGGCCAATAGCGGTGATCACCGTACCGGTCACCACCGGTGGGAAAAAACGGATGATCTGGGCAAAGTACGGCGCAATCAGCAGGCCGATCAGCGCCGAGGCGATCACCGCGCCAAACACCATCGGCAGGCCGCCGTCACCGCTGGCAATACCGGTTAAGGTCGCCACGCTGGCAAACGAGACGCCCTGTACCAGCGGCAGCCGCGAACCAAAACCCGGCATGCCCAGTGACTGCAACAGCGTGGCGCAGCCGCTGACGAACAGCGCGGCGGTGACCAGCATACCAATCTGTGCCGCCGACAAGCCGGCGGCTGAGCCAATGATCAGCGGCGGCGCGATAATGCCACCGTACATGGTCAGTACATGCTGCAAACCCCAGGCAAAGGTTTTCCCTGCCGGATAACGTTTGTCTTCCGGGCTGATGCGAGAGTGAGTCATCAGAGTCTCCTTGTTAAAGCGGCGCCGCTATGACGCCACGTGGCATCGGCGATCAGCTGCCGCGATAGGTTGACCATGACCAGGGCGAAATCAGAAACGGCAGATGATAGTGGCTGCCGGTGCCGGGAATGCGAAAGTCGATCTGCGCGCTGACGTAGAGCGTTTCGCGCCCGCTGGCGGCAAAGTAGTCGCCAATCTCTGCGGTGAGACGATAGTGGCCCGGCGTGAGCACCTCGGGCGTGAAATCGGTAATCCGGCCATCGGCGTTGGTGATGCCTTTTGCCACCGGTAGCCAGCCTTCTGCGGTTTGCTGTTCCAGCGCGATAGCGACGTCAGCCGCGGGACGGCCCAGCGCCGTATCAAGAACGTGGGTAGAAATGGTACTCATTGCAGGCTCTCCTGTAAACGCAAAAGGGTAATCTCACGCAGTTGGCCCAACGCCTCCTGCACTTCCTGTTCCGGGCTGTTCTCCAGCCGACGTTGCAGCTCAGCCAGCATCTGCTCGCCGCTGCGCCCTTTAGCGCGGATCAGAAACACCCGACCAAAACGCGCCTCGTACGCCTGGTTGCCTGCGCGCATCGCCTGCTGTACATCGCTGTCCGCCTGCTGCATGGCACCCTGCTCCCGACGTGACAACGCTGCCTCTTTATCCGCTCCGGCGGCGCGCTCACCGATGCGCGGATGGGCCGCCAGCGCCTGATTAAGCTCAGCCTGCTGCCAGCTTAACGCCAGCTGTTCCGCGCACTGCATCAACGCCGTCAGCGAGGCAAAAGGCCGCTGCGCCACCAGCGCCTGTTGCCAGTTGCCAATCGCCACGCAATGGGCGATGGCCGCCTGCGCGGCGTCGGCATCCAGCTGATTAAAGGTGGTGAGATTCATGGTGTTCTCCCTGTGCTACGGCACGGTTGCCAGCTGTTGTACGGTATGCAAATAGGCCTGAATGGCGCTGGCGACGTCCGTCTCGCGCACCGACTCCGCCGGATGATGGCTGATACCGCGATCGCAGCGCACAAACAGCATGCCCACCGGCCAGCGTTCGGCGATGGCAATCGCATCATGCCCGGCGCCACTGGGCAGCAGCATGCTGACACCCTGCACCTGCGTCACCGCCGCGCTAAACGCCTGCTGCAGCCGCGGATCGCAGGCGGTGGCGGCGATACGGTAATATTCGTCGGCGCTGAAGCTGATGCCGCGGCGCAGCGCGATCGCTTCCGCCTGCGTCAGCAAATCCGAGAGCAGCGCCGCCAGCGGCTGATCCTGCGGACCCCGAACATCCAGAGTTAAATTGACCTCGCCGGGAATGACATTGACCGCTCCCGGCGCGCAGCTCAGCGTGCCGACGGTAGCCACCAGCTGCGGATCCAGCTGTTGGGTGCGCTGCTCGATGTAAACCATCCATTCGGCCGCGGCTGCCAGCGCATCCTTGCGCTGGGTCATTGGTACGGTGCCCGCGTGGCCCGCCTCGCCGGTAAAAACACAGCTCAGGCGGCGGGCGCCATTAATGGCGGTCACCACACCCAGCGGCAGATTCGCCTGCTCCAGGCACGGACCCTGTTCAATGTGCAATTCCAGATAGGCCACAATCGCCTCCTGCTGACGGGCTGCCAGGCCGATCAGCGCCGCATCCAGCCCGACATCCTGCATCGCCTGCGCAACCGTAATGCTGTTGCCATCAGGATGGCTCGGCCAGCTCTCCGGCCACTGACCGGTAATGCCGCGGCTACCCAGCAGCGTGATTCCAAACCGGGTGCCCTCTTCATCGCCGAAGCCGACGATTTCCACCGCCAGCGGCAGACGACGCTGCTGCTGATGCAGCCACTGCACCACTTCGATCGCCGTCAGCACGCCGAGCATGCCGTCGTAGCGGCCGGCGTTGCGCACGGTATCGAGATGCGAACCCAGCAGGATTGCCGGTGCGCCGGGCCGCGCAGCTTCATAGCGGCCGCAGATATTGCCCACTTCGTCCTGCCAGACCTGCATGCCCGCAGCCCGCATCCATTCACCGACGCGTGCATTGGCGCGCATGTGTTCTGGTGACAGATAAACCCGCGTCAGCTGACCCGCGGTTTCGCTGATCTCAGCCAGCGCATCGCAACGCGCCATCACGCGCGCGGCAGAACGCGCGGCGTCATCGGCGTTCATCAGGCCTCTCTCCATCAGTGACTCCCGTTGCCGTAGCGATCCCAGGCGGCCTGCAGCGCCGCGCCCTGCGGCGAACGGAAACCCAGATGGTGCAGCACCGCTTCCAGCGCCGTTAAGGTCTGCATCACGCAATCTTTCCGCGCGTTGTAGCCCATGGTGCCAATGCGCCAGACCTTGCCGTGCAGCGGGCCAAACGAAGTGCCAATTTCAATGCCAAAATCGTCCAGCATCAATTTACGTACCCGATCGCCGTTGATGCCGTCCGGAATGATCACGCCCAGCACGTTGCTCATTTTGTTTTTCACATCGCCGAAGATCTCCAGCCCCATGGCCTGGATGCCGTGCAGCATCGCCTCACCGTGCAGCTGATGACGCGCAATGGTGTTATCCAGCCCTTCCTGCAGAATTAAACGGGCGCACTCGCGGGCACCAAACAGCGCCGAGGTCGCTTCGGTATGGTGATTCAGCCGCTCGGGGCCCCAGTAATCCATGATCATGCCGAGATCAAAATAGTTGGACCAGATCATCTCATCCTCGCCATCCTGGTGCGCTTCGGTGCGGATCCCCGCTTCCACGCATTTACGCCGACGGATCACCGCTTCCATTTGTGGGCTAAGCGTGATCGGCGAGGTGCCGGACGGGCCGCCAAGGCACTTCTGCATGCCCACCGAGACCGCATCCAGCCCCCAGGCATCGGTTTCCAGCGGATTACCGGCAAAAGAGGCGGTAGCGTCGGTGTAAAACAGCACGCCGTACTGTTTGCAGAGGGCACCAAGCTGCTCCAGCGGCTGCAGCATGGTGGTGGAGGTATCCCCCTGTACCGTCAGCAGCAGGCGCGGACGCACGCGTTTGATCGCATCTTCGATCTGATCCGGGGTAAATACCTCGCCCCACGGCACTTCGATGGTGTGTACCTCGGCGCGGCAGCGACGGGCGATTTCACACAGCAGATGACCGAAACGGCCATAGACCGGCACCAGCACTTTATCGCCCGGACGAATCGATGAGACCAGCACCGCTTCGATACCGGCGCGGGAGGTGCCGTCAATCAGCATCGTCCAGCGGTTTTCAGTGCGGAACAGCGCGCGGTAGAGCGCCATGACCTCGTTCATGTAATGGGTCATCGCCGGATCGTACTGACCCACCAGCTGGCTCGACATCGCACGCAGCACGCGCGGATCGGCGTTGATCGGTCCCGGTCC
Organism: Duffyella sp. Ts4; assembly: GCF_051851875.1. Lineage (NCBI taxonomy): Bacteria > Pseudomonadati > Pseudomonadota > Gammaproteobacteria > Enterobacterales > Erwiniaceae > Duffyella > Duffyella sp. Ts4. The sequence goes on from NZ_JBLYPN010000024.1 coordinate 21,707, forward strand.
CATCAGCAGGCGCTGTGGCGGATTAATTTGGGCGTAATCGTGAATATCCATGGTCGTTTCCTTTCCAGGTGCGGCTCAGTTCAGGCCGCGGACAGAAGAGATAAATTGTTTAAGCTCGGCGGTTTGCGGATCGGCAAACACCGTTTTACTGTTGCCCTGTTCCCAGACGCGTCCCTGGTGCATAAACACCACGCGGTCGCCGACTTCGCGGGCAAAATTCATTTCGTGCGTCACCAGAATCAGCGTCATGCCCTCTTTTGCCAGCTGTTCCAGCACTTTCAGTACTTCGCCTACCAGTTCAGGATCCAGCGCCGAGGTGATCTCATCGCACAGCAAGACTTTGGGCGACATCGCCAGCGCGCGGGCAATGGCGACGCGCTGCTGCTGGCCGCCAGAGAGATTGGCCGGATAGTAATCGACGCGGTCGCCGAGGCCGACTTTCTCCAGCATTTGCAGCGCCAGCTGGCGGCATTCAGCGTTGCCCTTTTTCAGCACGCGACGTGGAGCCAGCATGACATTCTCCAGCGCGGTCATGTGCGGAAAGAGATTAAAACTCTGAAACACCATGCCCACCGAGCGGCTGATTTCTCGCGCCTGCGAGTCGCGGTCGGTAACCGTCATGCCGCCGAGCTTGATGCTGCCTTCCTGATAGCCTTCCAGACCATTCATACAGCGCAGCAGAGTACTTTTACCAGAGCCGCTGCGGCCGATGATGGAGATCACTTCGCCCATGTCGATATCGAGATCCACGCCTTTCAGCACGTGGTTATCGCCATAGTATTTTTGCACCTGATTAATGGTGATGAGCGGCATTGAATTTTTTCTCCAGGTACTGGCTGTAACGGGACAGCGGATAACACATCAGGAAATAGCCCAGCGCGACCAGACCAAACACCTTGAACGGTTGATAGGTGACGTTATTCAAAATGGTGCCCGCCTTGGTGAGCTCAATGAAGCCGATAATTGAGGCGAGCGCGGTGCCTTTGATCACCTGCACCACAAAGCCCACGGTGGGCGCGATGCCGATACGCAGCGCCTGTGGTGCAATCACCCGAAACAGCGTCTGGCCAAAGCTGAGCCCGAGGCAGCGCGACGCTTCCCACTGGCCTTTTGGCAACGCGTTAATGCTGCCAAACCAGATATCAACCAGAAACGCACTGGTGTAGAAAGTCAGCGCCAGCGCGGCGGCGGTCCACGGCGAAACGTCGATGCCAAACAGCGCCACGCCAAAAAAGGCCAGAAACAGCTGCATCAGCAACGGCGTGCCCTGGAACAGTTCGACGTAGCCGCGAATCAGCCGACGCAGCCACGGACGATGCAGCAGGCGCAGCAGCAGCAACGGCACGGTGACCAGCGTGCCGCCGACAAACGCGGTCAGCGACAGCAGCAGTGTCCAGCGCGCCGCCAGCAGCAGGTTGCGCAGAATGTCCCAGTCGGTAAAAGTGGTCATCATGCGCGTACTCCCAACCATTTACGGCCAATGGCCAGCAGCAGCTGACGCATCAGCACAGAGAGCATGAGGTAGATCAGCGTGGTCACCAGGTAGACCTCAAAGCTGAGAAAAGTGCGTGACTGAATCAGGTTGGCGGCAAAGGTCAGCTCTTCATAAGAGACCTGTGACACCACCGACGAACCCAGCATCACGATAATGCACTGGCTGACCAGCGCCGGATAAATGCGCTGCAGCGACGGCGGCAACACCACGCGCAGGAAGGTTTGCGTTCGCGTCAGGCCCAGTACGCGCCCCGCTTCCCACTGTCCTTTTGGCGTCACCTGAATACCTGCGCGAATAATTTCGGTGCTGTAGGCGCCAAGGTTGATCAGCATCGCCAGCAGCGCCGCCTCGCCCGCCGTCAGCTTCAGCCCGAGATTCGGCAGGCCGAAGACAATAAAAAAGAGCTGCACCACAAACGGCGTGTTGCGGATCACCTCAACGTAGCAGCCCCACAGGCGGCTCAGCACGCTGGCTTTGCCGCTGCGCAGCGCCGCGCCGAAAATGCCCAGCGCCACACCGCCGACGGTCGCCAGCACCGTGAGCTGCACGGTGACCCACAGACCCGCCAGCAGTTCCGGCCAGTGCGGCCAGAGTTCAGAGAAGTTGAGTTGCCCGATCATGCGCGTGGCCTCAGCTACCGAGGTTGGCGGGCAGCGGCGCTTTCAGCCAGGTTTCCGACAGTTTGTTCAGCGTGCCATCTTTGATGCCCTGCTCAATCAGCGCGTCCACCTGCGCTTTCAACGCCGGTTCGTTTTTCTTCAGGCCGATAAAACAGGGAGAATCTTTCAGCATAAATTTGGCGACCGGCGCCTTCGCCGCGTTTTGGCGAGCAATAGCCGCGACCACCAGGTTACCGGTGGCGACAAACTCCACCTGACCCGACAGATAGGCAGAGAGCGTAGTGTTGTTATCTTCGTAACGTTTCACCTGTGCCGCCTTCGGCGCAACGTCGCTCAGCACCATATCTTCCACCGCGCCGCGGGTTACGCCGATCGACTTATCGCTCAGTGCGGCGGCATCGGTCAGCGCAACATCTTTAGGCCCAAATACCCCGAGGAAAAACGGCGCATAGGCCCGGCTAAAGTCGATCACTTTTTCGCGCTCGGCGTTTTTGCCCATGCTGGAGATCACCAGATCTACCTTGTTGGTTTGCAGATAGGGCACGCGGTTCGCGCTGGTCACCGGCACCAGCTGTAACTTAAGTTTCATCTGTTTGGCGAGGTATTTTGCCATATCGATATCATAGCCCTGCGGCTGAAGGTCGGTACCCACTGAACCAAAGGGCGGGAAATCCTGCGGTACCGCAACACGAATGACGCCACGCTTCTGAATATCCTGCAGCTGATCGGCCATGGCCGTGCCCACCTGCGCGACCACTAATGCCGCGCCAAACAGTGCCATCATCATCTTTTTCATTGTGCTTCCCCGGTAAGGTTGATGAAACTAAAGATTCTTATCAGTGCATTTTGCAACTAATGTGCCAGGCGCGGAGGAGGAGAAAAAAAAGCCGCCGTGGCTGATTCAGTGGCGCAGGCGGCAGCAAAAAACCGGGTTAGCCGGTGAGTTTGAGTGAACCAAAATGAGGCAAGGCACCATTATGGTGCCCAATCAGCGTTGTTCCAGCTCATCCAGCTGCTGGTAAAGATCGGCAATGCGATGAATACGCTGGCGTCCCTGCGACAATAATTCGTGCAGCACGGCGTTAGCCAGCAGGTTAATCAGGCTCATGGCGGAAGCGTAGCTGTCGAAGGCGGAGACGCTGTCCAGCGGTGCGCAGAGCGGCCAGCGCGCCAGGCTAATAATGCTCTGCGCCTGCGACTCACACAGCGCCACCACCGGAATGTTGTCCTGTTGCAGCTGCTGTAACAGCGGGCGGATGATGCGCGGCCGACGGCGAAAAGCCATCACTACCACCACATCCTGCGGCGTAATATCCACCAGCTCCTCGGCCAGCGTCTGTCCCGGCTGCGGCAGCAGCCACACCTGTTCGCGCGCCTGTTGCAGCTGCTGACGCAGATGCAGCGCCACCGGATAGGCGTTGCGCAGGCCGATAATCATTATCCGCCGTGCGCCAGCCAGCGCGCCGATCACCTCATTAAACTGCTGTGCATCAATGCTATTAACCCACTGCGTCAGGTTGGCCATCTCCTGCTTGTAATGACGCGAGAGCAGCGTGTTGCCCTGCACCGCATCACGGTTATCGGTTAACGGCATGCCGCTCTGACGCAGGGTGCGCAGCTCATCGCGCATATCTTTATATTTTTCATAGCCGAGACGCCGGAACAGGCGGCTGACCGTTGCCTTGGACACGCCACTCAGCCGCGCCAGCTCAGCGCTGTTGTAGCTGATCAGATCGTTGAAGTGGTCAAAGATAAAATCAGCGATGCGCTGTTCCTGCGGCGAGAGCTGGGCGTAATGCTGTTTTAATCGCTCGTCGAGTTGCTTCATTAAGACGTCCTGTAACTTTTGTTTCAGGAAAAGTTAGCATAATTTGTTCCAGGTTTTGCCCTGACGTATTCGACTGACAGGTAAACGAAAAACTGGAACGGCTCTTGCACCGTTTTTTACCCTGCACCCTAATCTGCAAGAGTAAATAATGATGCAAAGTAACATGGCGCCGCTGGGAATGGCGGTAACGCCTCATCATCTGGCCAGCGAAAGTGCGCTGGCGGTGCTGCGTGAAGGCGGCAATGCGATTGAGGCGATGGTCGCGGCGGCGGCAACCATTGCGGTGGTCTATCCGCACATGAATGGGCTGGGTGGCGACGGCTTCTGGATGATCCTGCCGCCCGGCGGTGAACCGCTGGCGATTGATGCCAGCGGCGCAGCGGGATCGCTGGCGCACCCCGATTTTTATCACGGCGAAACCGCTATCCCGCATCGCGGGCCAAAGGCCGCACTGACGGTTGCCGGTACGGTCAGCGGCTGGTCAGAGGCGCTGCAATTTTCTGCTGAGCTGGGCGGACAGGCTTTGCCGCTGACTCGCCTGCTGCGCGATGCCATTCGATACGCCGCTGACGGCATTCCGGTGACGCAGTCACAGGCCAGTGCCACGGCCAGCAAGCTGGCTGAGCTGAGCGATCAGCCCGGCTTTGCTGCTACCTATTTACCGGATGGTCATGCGCCGCGCGCTGGCAGCCGGTTTATGCAGCCTGCGCTGGCGGCCACGCTAAGCCAGCTCTGTGAAGAGGGACTGGAAAGTTTTTATCGCGGCAACCTTGCGCGTCAGCTGGCGCGCGAGATGTCGCAGCTCGGCATGCCGATCACCCTGGATGATTTACACCATCATCAGGCTCAGCGCCGGACGCCACTACGGGTAACTCACAGCAGCGGCGAGATTTTTAATATGGCACCGCCGACACAGGGGCTGGTGTCGCTGGCGATTTTAGGCATCACCGATCATCTGGCGATGGCGGATGCAGATGATGCCGAAACCGTGCACCGTATCGTTGAGGCAACCAAAATCGCCTTTGGCCTGCGCGATCGCTATATCACCGATCCGCGGCATATGCAGGAAGATATGCAGACGCTGCTGGAGCCAGAGCGGCTGGCAGCGCTGGCCAGCGGCGTAAATGAACATCAGGCCGCGCCCTGGGGCACCGGGCGTGGGCCGGGCGACACGGTGTGGATGGGTGTGATGGATAGCAGCGGCCTGGCGGTCTCTTTTATTCAGAGCCTGTATCACGAGTTTGGTAGCGGCGTGGTGCTGCCGGAAAGCGGTATCACCTGGCAAAACCGCGGCGCGGCTTTTAGCCTGCAGCCGGATCACCTGCTGACGCTGGCGCCGGGTAAGCAGCCTTTTCACACCCTCAACCCGGCGGCAGCCCGCCTGCACGATGGCCGCACCATGGTATACGGCTCGATGGGCGGTGACGGCCAGCCGCAAACCCAGGCGGCGATTTTTACCCGCCACGTTATCCAGCACATGCCGCTGCAACAGGCAGTGAGCGCGCCGCGCTGGCTGCTGGGGCGGACCTGGGGTCAGGCATCTGACTCCCTGAAGCTGGAAAACCGCTTCGATCCAGTGGTGGCTCAGCGACTGCGTGACCGCGGCCATGAAGTGGAAATGTTGACCGATTACAGCGAAGCGGTGGGCCATGCCGGCGCCATCGTTCGTCACAACAACGGCATGCTGGAAGGCGCTTACGATCCGCGCAGTAACGGCAGCGCCGCCGGTTTCTGAGAGGAGTTATCATGCAACACAATGTTGACTGGGCCACCTACGTGGCGCAAATGGAACAGATCCTTGCGGTACCGCTGGATGAGGCGCGACGGGCCGAACTGCTGACGCAGTTTACCCGCATCGCTGCCATGGCCGAGCCGCTGATGGCCTTTCCGCTGGACGATAGACTGGAAGTTGCGGGGGTTTATCAGGCATGAATCTCGCCGCGCTAACTCTTGCTCAACTGCAGTCGGCGCAGAGCCGCGGCGAGTTGAGCGCCCGTGATATCGCTGAGCACACGCTACGCGCTATCGACATGCACAATCCGCAGATCAACGCCTGGACCACCGTTACCGGAGAAAGGCTGCTGCAGGAAGCGGATGCCGTTGATCGGCAGCGTCGCGCCGGGGCACCGCTCGGGCCGCTGGCCGGTATTCCCTATGCGGTAAAAAACCTGTTTGATGTGGCGGGCCACAGCACGCTGGCCGGAGCCAGCCTGTTCCGCGATCGGGCGGCGGCAACGCAGGATGCCTGGGCGGTTCGCCAGCTGCATGCCAGCGGCGCGCTGCTTACTGGCATGCTGAACATGGACGCCTACGCCTATGGGTTTACCACAGAAAACAGCCATTATGGCGCGACCCGCAATCCGCGTGACGTGACGCGCATCGCCGGGGGGTCGTCAGGCGGATCGGCCGCAGCGGTGGCCGCAGGCCTGGTACATTTCTCACTCGGCAGTGATACCAACGGTTCCATTCGCGTGCCCGCTTCACTGTGCGGCATTTTTGGCCTGAAGCCGACCTTTGGCCGCCTGTCGCGCAGCGGATCGCACCCCTTTGTTGCCAGCCTCGACCATATTGGCCCCTTTGCCCGCAACGCCAGCGATCTGGCACTGGTCTATGATGCGCTGCAAGGCCGTGACGCGCAGGATGTGTTCCAGGCTGATGCGCCAGGCGCGCCGGTGAGTGCCTCGCTGGAGAATGGGCTGGCGGGAATACGTTGCGGCGTGCTGGGCGGCTATTTTCAAACCTGGTGTGATGACGATGCACGCAATGCGGTAACACGGGCCGCCCAGGTGCTGGAAGCGAGCGAAACCGTGCTGCTGGCCGATGCCGAACTGTCACGATCCTCGGCGTTTATCATTACCGCATCAGAAGGCGGCAATCATTATCTGCCTGCCCTGCGTCGTTCACCCGAGCAGTTTGAGCCGCTGTCGCGTGAACGGCTGCTGGCCGGTGCCATGCTGCCTGCGGCCTGGTACGTGCAGGCGCAGCGTTTTCGTCGTCACGCCCAGCAGCAGATGCAGGCGCTGTTTCAGCAGGTCGACGTGCTGATTGCGCCCGCCACGCCCTGCAGCGCGACGCTGATTGGCCAGGAGACGATACGCATTAACGGCACCGATCTGCCGACGCGCGCCAATATGGGCATGCTGACTCAGCCGATCTCATTTTTAGGGCTGCCGGTAACCACCGTGCCGCTACAAACTGCCAGCGGCTTGCCGATCGGCCTGCAGCTTATCTCCGCGCCGTTTAAAGAGGAGATGGGCCTGCGCGTGGCGCGCGTACTGGAACAACGCGGGCTGGTTATGCCGCAACTCACTGCAGAAGGAGTCTGATATGCCAACAATCAATCAACCCGAGGTGCTGGCGGCGGTGACCGCGGCCTTTCAGCGCTACGAGCAGGCGCTGGTCAGCAATGATGTGGCGGTGCTGGATGAGCTGTTCTGGCACGATGCTCGCACGGTGCGGCTGGGGGCCGGAGAGAATCTCTACGGCATCGAAGAAATCCGTGCTTTTCGTCAGGCTCGCCCCGCGGCCGGTCTGGCACGCACGCTGCGCAATACGGTGATTACCACTTTCGGTGATGATTTTGCGGTCTGTAGCACGGAGTTTACCCGCGCAGGCAGCGATCGCATTGGTCGCCAGCAGCAGAGCTGGGTGCGAATGGCGGATGGCTGGCGCATTGTGGCCGCACAGGTCAGCCTGATGTCCTGAGCATAGCCGCGCTCAGGAGAAGCAGAGAAAACAATCCTGAGCAGGCGCTCAGGATTGGACCGTCTTATTCGCTGGTTGGCGCAGGATGATGCTGCAACCAGTGATCGGCAATCTGCTGGCGGCTGCAGATCCAGACGTTGTCGTGCTGCTGGATATAATCGAGGAAACGTTGCAGTGCACGAAAGCGCCCCGGACGGCCCAGCAGCCGACAGTGCATGCCCACTGACATCATTTTCGGTGCGGTATCCCCTTCGGCATAGAGCACGTCAAAGCTGTCTTTCAGGTAGGTATAAAACTGTTCGGCGGTGTTAAAGCCCTGTGGTGTGGCAAAGCGCATGTCATTGCATTCCAGCGTGTACGGAATGATCAGATGCGGTTTCACCGTGCCATCCTGGCAGGTAACCTGCGACCAGAACGGCAGATCGTCGCCATAGTAGTCGCTGTCATAGCTGAAACCGCCCTGCTCCACCACCAGCCGCCGCGTATTGGGGCTGTCGCGGCCGGTGTACCAGCCGGTCGGCGCCTTGCCAAACAGATCCTGCAATACGTCAACCGCCTGCTGCATGTGCTGACGTTCAGTTTTGGCATCCATCGCCTGATAATGGATCCAGCGCCAGCCATGGCTGACCACGTCGTAATCGGCCGCCTTGATCGCCGCAACGATATCGGGATGACGTGCCAGTGCCATCGCCACGCCAAAGACGCTCAGCGGCAGGCCGCGCGCCTGAAACTCGTTGTGAATGCGCCAGAAACCTGCGCGGGAACCGTATTCATAAAGCGACTCCATCGACATGTGCCGATCGGGATAGCTCGCCGCGCCGATAATATCGGACAGGAACTGCTCGGAACCGGCGTCGCCGTGCAGCACGTTGTTTTCCGCACCCTCTTCGTAATTCAGTACAAACTGAACGGCAATTTTCGCCTGATTTGGCCAGGCAGCGTGTGGCGGATTGCCTGCATAGCCACGCAGATCGCGCGGATAGTTTTTGTTGAAGCTGTACTCACGTTTTTCCTGACTGTCGCTCATATCAATTTTCCTGTCTGCACGCCGGGACATGCCTGTTAGTTTAGGTGCTCAAAGGCGCCGGTCATGGTTTTTCTCAGCGGCCAGGCTAAATCGCCCTGCTTGCTGGTGGATAATCCGAGGCCGATCAGCGCCTCCACCATTTTTACCGCTGCGCTAACGCCATCGATGATCGGCACGCCAAGCTCCTGCGTCAGATCGCGCGCCAGCGAGGCCATGCCGCCGCAACCCAGCACGATTGCGCCGCAGCCATCTTCACGCAGCGCCTGTATACAACGCTGCCGCACTTTTTCCTGTGCAATGCCACTGCCATCTTCCAGCGCCAGCACCGGCAGATCGATAGCATGCAGCGCCGCGCAGTGGTGCTCAAAACCGTATTGCCGCAGCAGATGGCGCGCGATGACCAGCGTGCGCGGCAAGGTGGTCACCACGGTAAAACGCGTCGCCACCAGCGTTGCCATGTGCATTGCTGCTTCGGCGATGCCAATCACCGGCCCACGCGCCAGCTCGCGTGCCGCCAGCAGACCCGGATCGCCAAAGCAGGCAATGACATGACCATCGACGCCCTGTGCTTTGCCACGATTAATCTGCTCCAGCACACCCACCGCGGCGATCGCCTCATCAAAATGGCCTTCGATCGACGGCACGCCCTGTGCGGCAGACACCGCGATAATCTCGGTGCCGGGTGCCGCTACGGCGCGCGCGGCGGTGGCGATGGTGGCGGTCATCGCGTCGCTGGTATTGGGATTAATGACTTGAATCACGCTCATTTCGCGGCTCCTTGTGAGGCAAAAATACGATCAAAATCGGGCAGCGTATCGCCATCGCGTTCAAAGCGTAGACTGGCCACGATATGCGAAAAGTGTTGCTGCAAGGTGTCAGTCAGCGCCGGTAGCGCCTTTTTACGCAGCAACGTCAGGAGCTGTTCATGATCGTGGCAGCGACAGCCCTGCTGCCATGGCGCGCCCCAGGCAGCAATCACCAGCGACGAGCGCTGGCTCAAACGGGTGACCAGGTCGGTCAATACCTGATTCCCCGCGATGGCCTGCAGCTGGATATGAAAGGCGGCTGAGCAGCGAATGGCTGCGGCACCATCGTGCGCATCATGGGCGCGCTGTTCCTGACGGATCAGCTTGTCCAGCGCCACCAGATGCGGCGGCTGCAAATGTGCCAGCACCGCAGGCAGATTGGCGCACTCCAGCAGACTGCGGGTGGCAAAGATCTCTCTGGCTTCATCCACCGCCGGGGTGGCGACCTGTGCACCACGTTTGGGCGTCAGCGTCACCATTTGCACTGCGGCAAGGCGCTGCAGCACTTTGCGAATGCCGGTCCGGCTAATACCAAAAACCGCTGACAACGCCTCTTCCGGCAGTTTGCTTCCCGGCGGCAGCTGGTGCTCAACAATGGCGTTCATCAAAGCCTGATAGATAGGTTCATCTTTATCAGCCAGATCGGACGCGGTTCTGAGGCTAACTTCACTCTTCATGACCTGCTCCATAAAGTAAGGTTTTGTCATCCATCGTATACAAGGAGAGGATAATCGGTATACAAAACCAGAAGGTTGGCCTGGATCCTGCAATACCGTTGCATATCGTTATTATCCAATGAGTGTAAGGAGCAGTTTTCATGCCACATCATTCCTCTGACCGCATAAAAGTCGTAAATAGTGATGCACATTACAGCCCGCGCCTCTGCAATGAGGACCTGGCGCCTACCCGTAATCAAACCTGGAACTGGTACAACATCTTTTCTTTCTGGATGTCCGATGTACACAGCATGGGCGGTTATGTGGTTGCCGCCAGCTTCTTTACGCTGGGACTGGCCAGCTGGCAGGTGCTGCTCTGTTTGCTGATTGGTATCTGTATTGTGCAGGTGTGCGCTAACCTGGTGGCGAAGCCGAGCCAGATGGCAGGCGTGCCCTATGCGGTGATTTGTCGTCAGGCGTTTGGCGTGTTCGGTGCCAATATTCCGGCGGTGATCCGCGGGCTGATCGCCTTTGCCTGGTACGGCATTCAGACCTATCTGGCGGCCAACGCATTGATGCTGGTGATGCTGAAATTCTGGCCTGCGCTGCACAGTTTGACGCTGGGCGGCTGGCTGGGCCTCTCCCCGCTGGGTTGGATCTGCTTTGGCGTGATGTGGTTGCTGCAGGCGATGGTGTTCTGGCACGGCATGAATGCGATCAAACGCTTTATCGATGTAGCAGGACCGGCGGTATATGTGGTGATGGTGGCGCTGGCCGGATGGATTGTATACAAAACCGGCTTCGACGGCATTTCGTTTACCCTCGCCAGCAAATCGCTGACCACCGGTGAACAGACCTGGCAGATGATCACCGCAACCGCGCTGGTGGTCTCCTACTTCTCTGGCCCGCTGCTTAACTTTGGCGATTTTTCGCGCTATGGCAAAAGCATGGGCGAAATTCGTCGTGGCAACCGCTGGGGCTTGCCGTTTAACTTCCTGCTGTTTTCTATCGTGACCGTGGTGATCGTCTCCGGTAGCCAGTCGCTGTTTGGCCGCATGATTACCGATCCGATTGAAACGGTAAGCATGGTCGGCAACGATGTGGCGGTGGCGCTGGGGCTGCTAACGATGATCATCGCGACCATCGGTATCAATATCGTCGCCAACTTTGTGTCGCCTGCGTTTGATTTCTCAAACTGCTCACCGCAAAAAATCAGCTTCCGCACCGGCGGCATGATCGCCGCGGTAGGATCGGTGCTGCTAACGCCGTGGAACCTGTTTCAGTCGCCTGAGCTGATCCATTACACGCTTGATGTGCTCGGATCGTTTATTGGACCGCTGTTTGGCATTCTGCTGGCGGATTTTTATCTGATTAAGCGCGGCCGGATCTACGTCGATGAGTTGTTCAATGATACGCCGCAGGGTCGTTACTGGTATCGCGGTGGGTTTAATCCAAAAGCGATTGCCGTACTGCTGCCGTCGGTAGGGATTTGCCTGATCATCAGCTTTATTCCGTCACTGCATGGTTTGGCTAATTTCAGCTGGTTTATCGGCGCGGCGCTGGGTGCCGGATGCTATCGCTGGATAGCGCGTGATGAGCGGGAAGCGTTGCCAGCGGCGGGCTATAACACGCAGCCAGTATTGCAGAAGGACTAAAACGACAAAAGGCCGATTCATTACTGAATCGGCCTCTCTTAAAGCTTGGCGGAACGGACGGGGCTCGAACCCGCGACCCCCTGCGTGACAGGCAGGTATTCTAACCAACTGAACTACCGCTCCGCGCTGTGTTCCCCGTCGGGAACGAGGCGCATATTAAGGGCAGTCAGCGATATCGTCAACGCTTTTTATTAGCCAAAGACGCGTTTGCTTCTTTTTTCAGCGCAACGCAGATAACCCGTCCAAAAAGCGCGTGCTTAGCCGCGCCACAGGCAACTGCCGCCCTTCTTCTGCACCAGATCAAGACGCTGCTCATGTGCCATCGTCTCTTCATCGGATGCGTGGATAACCCTGAGTGCCGACGCTGGACGCGCAATGCGCTGAATGGTCTCGCCGTTGCTTCCCTGGCGGTCGCTTTCATGGGCAAATGCCAGCGAGGTTTGCCCGCCGGTCATCATCAGAAAAACGTCAGACAGGATCTCGGCATCGAGCAGTGCGCCGTGCAGCGTACGCTTGCTGTTATCAATCTCATAGCGCGAGCAGAGCGCATCAAGGCTGTTGCGCTTGCCTGGAAACATTTTGCGCGCCATCGCCAGGCTATCGGTGATCTTGCAGAAGGTTTCCGTTTTACCGATGCCGCGGTTCAGCATGCCGAACTCGTAATCCATAAAGCCGATATCAAACGACGCGTTATGAATCACCAACTCGGCACCGCGAATGTAATCGAGAAATTCATCAACAATGTCGCCGAACATCGGCTTATCGGCGAGAAACTCATCGGCGATACCGTGGACGCCAAATGCTTCCGGATCCACCAGCCGATCGGGCTTCAGATACATATGAAAGTTGTTGCCGGTTAACCGGCGATTGATCACTTCAACCGCACCGATCTCAATGATGCGGTGCCCTTCATAGTGCACGCCGATCATGTTCATACCGGTGGTTTCTGTATCGAGAATTATCTGGCGGTTATTTGCAGTGCTCATAGGACCTGTTTTATGTCAGACTTGGCGTTTTTTCTGAAGGAAGTCTACCAGAGATGCGCAAACAGGTAGAAATTTTCACCGACGGTTCCTGCCTCGGTAATCCCGGTCCCGGCGGGTATGGCGCGATTGTGCGCTATCAGCAGCACGAAAAAACCTTTAGCGCGGGCTACCATCTGACCACTAACAACCGGATGGAGCTGATGGCGGCGATTGTAGCGCTGGAAGCGCTGACGCAGCCGTGTGAAGTGGTGCTGAGCACTGACAGCCAGTATGTCCGTCAGGGCATTACCAGTTGGATTCATAACTGGAAAAAACGCGGCTGGAAAACCGCCGATAAAAAGCCGGTGAAAAACGTTGACCTGTGGAAACGGCTGGATACGGCGCTAAGCCATCATGAAATTCGCTGGGAATGGGTAAAAGGCCACGCCGGTCATCCTGAAAACGAACGCTGTGATGAGCTGGCGCGTTCCGCAGCGGAAAATCCGGCGTTTGAGGATATTGGCTATCAACCAGCGTTCTGATCGTTACGCTGCCGAAACTGCCGCGTCGCGCTGGCGGTCTGCCGGATAGGCGCAGCAGAGCGCGCTTTTTTCGCTGGCGTTAAGGTCAGCGGGAAGGTGCGCTTGCGGGCAACCGCAATATTCAGGCAGCCCAGCGCCGGCAAATGCGCACTGATCATCTTCCCGCCCTGACGATTCCACGGCACCACCTGAAAGCGCGTGCGATAAATCACTTCATAATTGAGCACGCCCAGCCAGTCGAGCAGCCGCATCTGGCTGAACATTCTGCCGCTGCAGGGCGCACGACTACGCAAACCGGGCACCGCCTTCCCCATGCCTAACAGGCTGAACGGATTGAAGCCGCTGATCACCAGCCAGCCATCATCAATTAATACGCGATCGGCCTCACGCAGAATACGATGGGGATCCTGACTCCAGGTAAGCGTATGGGCTAACAAACAGGCATCAATGGATTTCGCTTCAAACGGTAACTGTAACGGACTCGCTTGCACATGTAGTGAGCTTGCTGCGCTGCCCACATTAACCTGATGGGAAATGGCGCAGGAGCGGGTATCAATCTCCGCGCTCAGATCACCGATTTTAAGCATATGAAAACCGTAGAGTTTTGCAAAGCAAGGCTGCAGATGTTGGTTCAGCGCATCACGAAAGAATTCGCCCCAGGGCATATCACGCCATGCGTGCGGCGCGGTGAGAATTTGCTGTGTTTTAGCCGGCTTCATGCTTTACCATCGTTGTTTTCCTGAGCCTGCAAGAGGTATTTATGAATCTTATCAGTATTCCCGCCCTACAAGATAATTACATCTGGATTTTGCACGACGAGCAGAATCGCTGTCTGATTGTCGATCCGGGCGAAGCCGATCCGGTACTGGCCGCCATCGAGCAGCATGGCTGGCAACCCCATGCCATCCTGCTGACGCACCATCATGGCGACCATGTTGATGGCGTAAAAAAACTCTGCGCGACCTTCCCCGATCTGGTGGTCTATGGCCCGCAAGAAACACAAGATAAGGGTGCAACGACCATCGTCAGTGAAGGCGATAAGGTCGCTATTTTGGGCTGCGAATTTAGTGTTATCTTCACCCCCGGACATACTTTAGGACATATCTCATATTACAGCTCGCCTTATCTTTTTAGCGGCGATACGATATTTTCTGCCGGTTGCGGTCGTCTTTTCGAAGGCACAGCAGAACAAATGTATGAGTCTTTTCAGAAACTTAATGATTTACCGGCTGACACAATCATTTGCGCTGCTCATGAATACACGTTATCTAACTTAAACTTTGCACGCACAATTTTGCCTGAAGATAGCGTAATTAATGCCTATTACCGGGAAATTAAGGAGTTACGCGCCAAAAACGGCAGCAGTTTACCCACAAAACTGGCGCACGAAAGGCAAATAAATTTATTTTTGAGAACGCAAGATGCTGATTTGCAAAGGGCTATTGGCTTCGATGTGCCACCGCAGCATCCATGGGACGTTTTTGCCTTATTACGGCAGAAGAAGGATCGTTCCTGATTTTTAAGGTTGTGTTGTCAGGAGTGAGCACGTATAGTTGCTCGTCTTTTAAGCGAACTATTGACACACATATGAAGGCAACAGCGATATTTCTCGCCTCTGTCTTGCTGGTGGGTTGTCAGGCATCACGGAATGACGCCGGTCCCGAACAGCACGCACAGAGTTTGTCCTCAGCTGGTCAAAGTGAAAACGAAAAGTACGCAGATCGATTATTGTCGCCGCGTTGGCAGGATGATGGAACCCGCCTCGGCCAGAACAATGATCTGTGGAGTTTCGTTACTGACGAGCTGAAGATGCAGATTCCGGAAAATCCCCGGATACGCGAGCAAAAACAGAAGTACCTGAAGAACAAGAGCTATCTCCACGATGTAACATTACGGGCAGAGCCGTATATGTACTGGATTGTCGAGCAGATTAAGCAACGCAAAATGCCGATGGAACTGGTACTGCTACCCATAGTGGAGAGCGCTTTTGACCCCCACGCGACATCCGCCGCAAATGCCGCAGGCATCTGGCAGATTGTCCCGAGCACGGGGCGTAATTATGGTCTTAAGCAGACCAAATGGTATGACGGCCGACGCGATATTGTCGCCTCGACCAAGGTTGCGCTGGATATGATGCAGCGCCTTAACGGCATGTTTGATGGCGACTGGCTACTTACCGTAGCGGCCTATAACAGCGGTGAAGGACGCGTGCTGAAAGCGATGAAACAGAACAAGGCTCAGGGTAAACCTACCGACTTCTGGCATCTGTCGCTACCGCGTGAAACCACGGTTTATGTACCGAAGATGCTGGCGTTAGGCGAGCTTCTGAAAAACAACAAGCGATATGGTATTCGACTGCCAACGTCTAACGAAAGTCGTGCGCTGGCGCGGGTTGAAGTAGGACAGCAGATCGAGTTGACTCAGGCGGCAGAAATGGCCGGCATGTCCTTGACCAAGCTGAAAAGTTTTAACACGGGTTATACGCGTGGTAAAACAGCGCCAAACGGTCCGCACTATATTATGGTGCCAAAATCGAATGTCGCTAAGCTACGCAACTCGCTGGCTTCCGGCGATATTGCTGCGGTACAACCCACTGAGTTGGCGAAAGCCACCAGTGCTGGCGGCTATAAAGTCCGTACGGGCGATACCCTTTCTGGTATAGCCAGTAAGCTGGGCGTGACGGTACAGGATCTCAAGCAGATGAACAGTCTGCGCGGAGCTGATATTCGTCCGGGCCAGACGTTGAACACCAGCGCGACAGACAGTGCTGAGTTAGCTGATAACGGCAACAGCATCACCTACAAGGTCCAGAAGGGTGATTCTCTTGCCAGTATTGCCCGCCGTCATAACGTCAATATCAAAGACGTGCTGCGGTGGAATGGCGTGGTTAACAATGCTAAAAACATTCAACCAGGCGATAAGCTAACGTTATTTGTAGACAACAATGCAACGCCAGATAGCTAAAAGCGAAAGGCTGACTCAACGTCAGCCTTTTCTTTTTTCTTCATTTTCCCCTCCTGCCCTGCCACTGCCGTTTCATTTTTTGTAACAATGCCGTTACCAAAGATAGCGTGACACAGATCATTTATCATACGATTGATACTTGTATGGTAGAACATCTCTGCTCAGGATAAACAACACTGGCAGAGTCGCTTGATAACAATATAAGCCGATAGCGCCACAGGATGCGCCAAATACTCTGATAATAAGGCGCTTCACGTCATCATACGACGTTTTCAAAGGCAGGGTCTTCTATGTCACACATACAACAACCTCAAAAAACGCCAAAGCCCGCACGTGCCCGCATGATTCCTCGCGCCCATCCGATCTCCTGGTGGATGCTGGTAATCACAACGCTGGCCATTCTCATGAACTCGATTGACCGCATTATTCTTCCTACCCTGCTGCCGGCGATTATGCAGGATTTCAATCTCACTGAAATGCAGGCTGGCTGGATAAATTCTCTCAGCTTCTTCGGCACGCTTGCCGGTGCAGTGCTTTTTGGTTTCCTCTCCGACTATATCGGCACCGGTTACAGGCGTTGCTACAGCTGGTGCCTGGCGGTTCTCGTAGAGATTGTATCCGGCGTCGCGACGGCCTTCTGCAAGACGCTGATCGCCTTTCAGGCGCTGCGTGTGTTGATGGGAATGGGCACAGGTGGCTCTGAGCCGATTAATGTCGCGCTACTGGGCGAATGGTGGCAAAAAGAGAACCGGGGATTCGCCATTGGCGTTCACCATACCGGCTTTCCGCTTGGCCAGTTCGTGGGTCCACTGCTCATCGCTGCCATTCTTAGCTTTGGCAGCTGGCGCCAGGCTTTCCTGTTTATTCCACTTATTGGCCTGATTATTGTGGTTCTGCAATTAATTGTTGGCACCAAAAAGAACCATCAAAAGGTTTTCAGCTGGATAGATGAAAATAACCTGACGCGCCCGATTGCCGCTCAGCCAAAGAAGATGAGCATCGCGTCATCTTTTAGCTGCCTTAAAAACCGTAATTGCCTGTTAGCGATTGCGCTGGTTTTTGGCTTTACCTGGGCAGAAATGGGCATCGCTAATTTTCTGACCCTGCAACTGACTCGCGAAGTGCATTTAGATCTCTCTACCGCGGCGATCATTTCAGGTGCTTCTGGGCTGACAGGCTGGATAGGACAGATTGTCTGGGGTGGCTTTTCTGATGTCAGGGGGCGTAAATCATCGCTCGGCATTATTATCGCAGGCTGGATAGTGGCCAGTGCTTTGTGCGCCTTTATCCATACGGCAATGCTGGGCTGGATCATTCTGATCTTTTGGGGCCTGTTCCGCAACTCGCCTTATCCGGTAGCCTATGCGCTACTGATCGATTCTGCGCCTCAGGCGGCTGCATCAAGTATGGGTTTAATGATTGGCCTTGCCGTTGGCATCGCAGGCATTCTGGTTGCGCCAGTTAGCGGATGGATAATTCACAGCTGGGGCTTTAACGTCCATTATGCGGTAGTTGTCGGCGTACTGCTGCTCTCCTGCATCCCACTTTGCTTTATCAGAGAAACCGTTCACCTTAAAGAGGAGGTAAAATGAATCTGCCATTACTTCTGCGCAACAGTCAGATCGTTGAATTGAGCCATCTCTACGAAGAGAATATGCCGGTCTGGCCGTCACATCCAAAATTCATTCGTGCCACCGCTGAAAGCTATGCGGCGGGAGACGGCAACTACAACAACCAACTCCTTATGGGCGACCATTGTGGTACCCATGTTGATTCCCCTGCGCATTTTATTCCTGATGGTAAAACCATTGAGGAGATCGACGTGCGCCAGTTGCTGGGGCGCGGTATTTGCATTGATGTGTCTTCTACGCCAGCAGCAGCTGAATTTGGTATCAGTGAGATGCAGGCATGGGAGCAGAGCCATGGTGAAGTTGCGGCAGGCGACATTGTGATTTTTCGCACCGGCTATCATAACAAATGGCGGCTCAGGCCCGACCATGCTCCGTTCCTTGCGGACTGGCCTGGCTTATCGGCAGCTGGCGCGCGCTGGCTGGGAGAGAAAAAGGTGAAAGTAGTAGGGACCGATGCGATGTCGATAGATGCATGGTCGAATCATCACTATCCGGTACATCAGGCCTTGCTGGGTTCGGATAGTCTGATTATAGAGAATCTTGCTAATCTTGCTCGACTACCGCCGATCTTTACCTTTATCGCCCTGCCCTTGAGGATCGCTGGCGGATCGGCATCCCCGGTCAGAGCGATCGCCTTAGTGGAATAACGGCGGTTTACAAGATAGCAGTGCGGTTGGGATGGAACTCAACCAGCAAGGGATTGTGATCGGAGGCACGAGTGACCAGAACGGATGCTGCTTTCACCTCCATACCCCGATAAAAAATGAAATCCAGCGGCCTGCCAAACGCTTTACGGCGGTGATCGTCGGTGAACATGACTTCATCCAGCCCCATCTCCCGGGCAAACTGATACAACGCATTAATGCGCTGGCGGCTCCAGGCATTGAAATCGCCAGCCATAATCACCGGCCCTGTGTGATGGATTATCTGCTCGCCTATCGGTCCTAGCTGCTTACTGTAAACGTCGATGCCAAGACTAAAGTTGACCGCGTGGATATTGACCACCATTAACATTTGTTTGGTCGGCAACGGATACGCAGTAACCAGAG
Organism: Duffyella sp. Ts4; assembly: GCF_051851875.1. Classification (NCBI taxonomy): domain Bacteria; kingdom Pseudomonadati; phylum Pseudomonadota; class Gammaproteobacteria; order Enterobacterales; family Erwiniaceae; genus Duffyella; species Duffyella sp. Ts4. Next base: position 40,650 of record NZ_JBLYPN010000024.1, read on the forward strand.
CTGATTTGGCCAGACGCAGCAGGGGCTCACGTTCACGTAAAGGGCAGCAGTAAACAGGATGCGCGGAAGCAAGCGTCATCACACCAGAGGGATGCTGCGGCAATACAAAAGCAGGCACCTGATCGGCGGCCAAATAGTTGGAAGTCGCAAAATCTATTAGTTCTGGCGTAGTTTGCGCCTCCTGAAGTAAAACCAGGTGAGCATCTTTGCCAAAATTTTGCAGAACCGACAGCCATTCAGCGCGTTGCTGCTTAAAAATATTCCAGACCAGTACTTTTAGCGTGTCTTCAGCAGGAAGAGGCTCACCTGGCGGCAGTGCTTGCCCGACGTGTAGCATCGCACCAGGAGGAAAAATTCTCTCGACTGGCTGTCCTGCTACATAGCGCATGGCATAGGTTTTCTTTCGCACGTGACCCACTGAACCTTAAATTAACTTACTGATGATCAGTTATAGGGGCTTTAATCTTTACTTTCAATCTATGAGGTTCAATTAGCAGAGCAATCGCGCAAGTAAATGTTTCTGCTCGCTGCTTTTGTTGACGATTACAGGATTTTATCGCTGAGAAACAGCTTAAATTGGCGGGTCAGCAGATTTTATAGTAAAACGCTGTTTGATGAGGCTGGTTAAAAATGAGGCGGAGCAGTGTGATCTCTTCAAAAAAACAAATAAAAAAAAAGCCCTGACATCATTGTCAGGGCCTCTCTATTTAGTGGCGGAACGGACGGGGCTCGAACCCGCGACCCCCTGCGTGACAGGCAGGTATT
>NZ_JBLYPN010000025.1:0-35944 GCF_051851875.1 Duffyella sp. Ts4
GACTGCCGGCCCTGCTCGGGCTGCCTTCAGGCAGAACGAAATCGCCTTTGACCTTAAAAGCTCACCTGCAAGGCAGAACGAAATGGTCCTTGACCTGGCCCTTAAAAACGCCGCCTGCAAGGCAGAAAGAAATAGCCTTTGACTTGGCCCACAAAAGGCCGCCCGCCTCCGGGCAAACCCATATCGTTGCTGATCCTCAGAAAAACACCACGCCTTTAATCAGATTACGGTTATTAATCACTCCCTCCTCAAACTCATCTGCCAAGCCAGCAAACGCAAAGCGATGGGTAAACATCATGTCGGCGCGTAGGCTGCCTGCGGCCATGAGCTCGCGCACCTTGTCAAAATCTTCGCGCGTGGCGTTGCGGCTGCCCATCAGGGTGGTCTCTTTCTTGTGGAAATCGCTGTCGGGAATCACCAGATCGCCTTTGTGCAGGCCGACAAACACCACGCTACCGCCGTGCCGAATCAGGTTCACCACGCCGTTCATTGCTGCCGGACTGCCGGTGGCGTCGATCACCTTTTCTGCCAGCATGCCGTTGAACTGATCGCGTAGCGCCGCATCAAAACCGGCATCGAGCGGGTTCAGCGTCACCAGGCCAAGCTGCTGCGCCACGTGATCACGGCGAAAATCGCTGGTGTCTGCCACCACCACTTTTGCCCCCGCAGCGGCGGCAATGGCGGCGACGCCAAGGCCGATCGGCCCGGCACCCACCACCAGCAGATGATCGTCCGCGACAATGGCCGCCCGGCGCACCGCATGGGCGCTGATGGCGAACGGCTCAATCAATGCCGCCGCTTCAGGCGGTAGCGCATCAACAGCCAGCAGATTGCTCACCGGCACGCTGAGGAAATCGCAAAAGCCACCATCCTGATGCACGCCAATCACCGAGATATTTTCACAGCAGTTGCTCTTGCCGCTCTGGCAGGCACCACAGTGCTGACAGGAGAGATAAGGCATCAACGCCACGCGTTGACCGACGTGAAAATCGCTGACGCCGCTGCCCAACGCCACCACTTCGCCGCAAAGTTCATGGCCCAGCACGCGTGGATAGCTGAAGAACGGCTGATTGCCGCCCCAGGCATGAATGTCGGTGCCGCAAATGCCGGCCGCCACTATTTTCAGCAGCGCTTCGCCCGGCTGCGCAGTGGGTTTCTCACGGGTTTGCCACTGCATGCTGCGCGGTTCGGCACAGACCAGCGTATTCATCGTTGTCATTGTTAATCTCCTGTTATCACTGCGCTGTTATGACCAATAATCGCCGACAGCAGCGCACCCTGTGTACAGAACTGTGACAACACAGCGTTTTTTTGGGCTTTGCATGGTTTTTAATGGATAAAAAACCGGAAACCGTCATGAGCCGTAGTCAGGATTTACGTCACAACGTGATTAATCAGATGCTGGATGGCATTGAGCAGCGTCATATTCCGTCACCGCTGCCGCCACAGGCTGCGCTGGCAGAAATGTTTAACATCAGTCGCACCACGGTGCGCCATACGCTGCACTATTTACATCAGCGCGGCGTGCTGGAAAAAGTGCATGACAGCTACGTTATCGTGCGTCAGCCCGCGGGCGAAGATCGCCTTGCCGACGTTGCTCTGCCGATTGCCGAACAGGCGGCGCGCGTTGAGGAAGCCTTTTTCCAGATGATCAATCAGCGACAGCTGCTGGCAGGCGATAACTTTTCTGAATTACAGCTGGCGCAGACGATGAGAGTCAGCCCGGTGGTGGTACGCGAATTCCTGCTGCGTTTTATGCGCTATGACCTGCTGGAGCCGGTACGACGCGGCCACTGGCGGATGAAAAAATTCGATCAGGCCTATGCCGAGCAGCTATTTGAACTGCGGGAAATGCTGGAAACCCACGCGCTGAATCGCTTTATTAATCTGCCCGCCAGTGATGAACGCTGGATACGCATTCGCGATCTGCTCGACCGTCACCGCGAGCTGCGTGACAGCATCGCCAGCAGCTATCGTCGTTTTGCGGAGCTGGATAAGGCGATGCACACGCTGATTCTGTCAGCGGCCAACAACGTCTTTTTTAATCAGTCGATGGAGATTATTTCGGTGATTTTTCATTCGCACTATCAGTGGGACGAAAGCGATCTCAAGCAGCGCAATATCATTGCACTGGAAGAACATATGGCGATCCTGACCGCGATGATCCACCGCCAGGATCTCAATGCCCAGCGAGCGCTGCATCGTCATCTCGCCACCGCCAAATCTTCCATGATCCGCTCGATCAACCAGTATCAGCGCAATTAAAAACCGATTAAAAACCGTGAAGCGGAACCTGCTGCACGGAAATGAAACAACTTAGCAACATCTCCCGTCACACTCATTAGTCTGCTTACAGCCTTCAGGCTCATGAAACGGTAAGTTCCTTACCCGACAACAACGCGTCCTACCCTGCTGGGAGATGGCAATGGAAAATATTACCGGCCGTAAAAGTGATACGGTCTCAACACCACCAGGCGATGAATTTATTCCGGCGCGCGGCGCGCTGGTCCGTTCGCCACGCATCCGTAAGATTCAAATTACCGCCATGACGCTGCTGCTGCTGGCAGCGGTGATTAACTATCTCGACCGCAGCTCGCTGTCCGTCGCGAATATGACTATTCGTCAGGAGATGGGGCTGTCAGCTACGGAAATTGGTCTGCTGCTCTCTGCCTTTTCGCTGGCATATGGCATTGCCCAGCTGCCCTGCGGCGCGTTGCTGGATCGCAAAGGGCCGCGCATCATGCTCGGTATCGGCATGTTTGTCTGGTCGTTTTTTCAGGCGCTCTCCGGGCTGGTAAACAACTTCACGCATTTTATCCTCGTGCGCATCGGTCTTGGCATCGGTGAAGCGCCGATGAACCCGTGCGGCGTCAAGGTGATCAACGACTGGTTCAACATCAAAGAACGCGGCATGCCGATGGGCTTTTTCAACGCGTCGTCGATGATTGGTCTGGCGATCAGCCCGCCGATTCTGGCGGCGATGATGATGGTGATGGGCTGGCGCGGCATGTTTATCACCATCGGCGTGTTCGGCATGGTACTGGCCATTGGCTGGTACATGCTCTATCGCAACCGTGATAACAACATTCTTAGTGCCGAAGAGATTCACTATTTGCAGGCGGGCAGCGTGGCGGCACGCAAGGAGCCGATGAGCTTTGCAGAATGGCGCGGGCTGTTTAAAAACCGCACCATGTGGGGAATGATGATTGGCTTTAGCGGCATCAACTATACCGCGTGGCTCTATATCGCCTGGCTGCCCGGCTATCTGCAGTCGACTTACAATCTGGATTTGAAAAGCACCGGCTGGCTGACCGCCATTCCGTTCCTGTTCGGCGCCGCGGGCATGCTGCTCAACGGTTACGTGGTGGATGCACTGGTCAAGCGTGGCATGCAGGCGGTGAAAACCCGTAAGGTCTGTATTGTGGCCGGTATGCTGCTGTCAGCGGCCTTCACCGCGGTGGTGACCCGCGCCGACAGCACCGGCAGTGCAGTATTGATTATCGGCATGGCGCTGTTCTGTATTCACTTTGCCGGCACCTCCTGCTGGGGGTTGATTCACGTTAACGTCACCGCACGCATGACTGCATCGGTCGGCAGCATCCAGAACTTTGCCAGCTTTATCTTTGCGTCCTTTGCCCCGGTGATTACCGGCTGGATCCTCGATACCACCAAATCCTTTAGCCTGGCACTGACCATCTGTGCTTGTGTGACGGTGGTGGGCGCCATGGCCTATCTGTTCATGGTGAAAAAACCGATCGTCGACCAGGTACCCTAACCTCTTATAACGGCGTCAGCGTGACGCCAAATTTTTCGCCGTAGCGCTGGATTCCGCTAATGAGCTTATCCAGCGCCAGCGGCGGTGGCGGCGCCTGCAACGGTGCTCGCTGCTGTAGCGCCTCATCAAAACGCGACAGCGTGGCGAAATCGCGCGGGTAACGTTCAGCATCCGCCCCCACAAACGCCCCTTCTTCTTTGGCACAATCCAGTAGCTGCTGCCAGCGCGCAATCGGTGCCATGCCGATGCTTTCGGTGCCGTGTGAAAACAACAGCATATCGATATGGTTAAACGGTGGCTGTTTATCGAGAAAACGCTGCAGATTATTCGCCGACGGTTCAGTGCAGAACACCAGCCAGAACGGTATCGCGTGCAGCTGCTGGGTCACCCACGGGTCCATCAGCAGGAAATTATCGACCACCAGCCGCGTCGGCAGAATGCCCGCTGCGATGTACCAGTCGCGATAAATTTCCGCCGTCACAAAGCTGAGATCTTCCGGATGCTCGTAGCTCAGCTCCAGCAGCGTCCAGTTCTGATCGGCCGCCAGCTCACGCAGTTCCGACAATAGCGCCGGATCGAATCCCCATTCTGCCTCCGGCAGCCGGGCGTTGGGTTCTGGCGGCTGCCAGCGATCACGATCGACACCGTAGCGCGCAAGATACTCCGCCACACGCGGCCCGCCGGTGAAATACTCCTGTTCGCTGGCCCCGCCGAGCGCACCGAACTGGAAGCAGGCGCGATCGTTGGTGCGCGTCACCGGCCAGCTCTGGCGGCAATGATTGACGATCAGCGTGGAGCCGGGCGGCAGAGAGCTGAGCAGAAACTCTTTGGTCGATAAGGTCAGGCGGCGCTGCTTGAGCCGGAAATAAGACATCTGATCGAGCATCAGTCGATCCTGATTCGGGTCCTGTATGTGATGTACGGCAAGATGCGGCGACACCGTCAGCAGCGCATCAATCACCGGCCTGCCCTGTTCAAATCCGCGTTGGGCATCATCAGGATCGTTGTCCAGCGAGCGTACCGGACAGAGAAAGGTCTGCGGCAGCCAGGGGATGCCCATCGCCGAGGCGAGGTGCACCATCGCGCCGTTGGAGGAACCGATAAAAGCCGCCGGATAATCACGCTGCGGATACTGCTCACACATCCACTGATTAATACCTTCTACATCGAGCTTTTGCGCTTTTTTCAGGGTAATGCCTTCCGCCATGCCGCCAATGGCGTAGCCCCATTCGCGCAGCGTATCGGGCAGGCGATTTAAGGCGGGCAACAGGCGATCAAGCGCGGGCGACTGGCTCGGGCTGCTGAAGGGCTGTTGATGCAATGCCGAAGCGAGCGCCGCAACCATGGCGGCGGCAGAGTCAAAACGGGCGATGCCCCGTGGCGCTTTACTCATGATCATGCTCCCGGTTAGCCATCAGGAAAGGACGAATCGCGCGGCAGAAATTCCATGGATAGACGTAGTTCAGGGTATGCGTGCCCTGCTGCAGTGTCAGAATTTCACTGTCCGGCAGCAGCGCGTCCATCTCTTCAATCCAGCGCGCCGGTGAGACCACATCACGTGAGCCACGCACCAGTAGCGTGGGCGCCTGAATATAAGGCAGCCGCTGCTCAATGCGGTCACGCATCATGATGCGTATCGATGCCAGCGCGCGAAAAACACCGGCTTTGGCGTAGTCGACACGGCTCAGCGACGCAGGAGAGTGAAATTTTTCGCGTCGGCCGTTGCGCCAGTCGCGCCACATTTGTACCGGCAGAAAACGCGCATGGCGATCCACCGTCGGGCCCTGCAAGACCAGCGCGGCCACCGCTTCAGGATGCCGCACCGCTAACGCGGCCAGCACCTGACAGCCAAAAGAGTTGCCGATAAACAGCGCGCGGGGAATATCGTTGTGCTGCATCCACTGCCAGAGCGCATCGGCCTGCTGATCGACCGTCAGCGTCGGCGACGCCGCTGGCATCGCGCTGGCACCATAGCCCGGCAGATCGGGCACCAGCACGCGGAAATCCCATGACAGCGCAATGGCCAAATCTTCCATTGCACGGCCCGACAGCACCAGACCATGAATCAACACCACCGGTAAACCGGGCATCGGCTTTGCCGTCGCGCGGGTAAATATTCGCCAGCGGCCTACCTGCTGATAATAACCGGCCAGCCCGGCGTGATGACTGTGAATGCCCACCGGCGGCGTCTGTTGTAATGCCCGCCACTTCTTTATTCCCCACACCGTGCCCGCCATTCCGGCCGCCATTGCCACCATCAGGGCACGCTGTTTGCCGTTACGCTGCGTTTTTTCTTTCATGCGTCGCTCCTGTCAGGGTTGCCAGTTTGAGTGTAGGAGCATTACGCGCAGTGTGGGAAAGCAGAAAGGTGAGGCAGATTAAAAAAGCGTTATCTTCAGCATGATGCGCTCATCAGGATAAGGCGTTCGCCGTGACAGCAGCCTCAGTTTTGCGCAGGCATCGACAGGAGCGTGCTTTGGCGACAGGGCGCGTGCTGCCTGTCAGCACAGCACACGCATTAACGTCGCTAACCAGCACGCAGAATTCGCCTGTGCGTAGAAATTGTGGACACTGGGTAAGAGAGCCGATCACCTGTTGCACGGTCACATCAGGCTTTACTGGCGCCGCTGGCTGAACATGCCTGAGCCGCTGTTTATCGCTTTCTTTATGGACAACACGTTGGCTTCTTGTCATGTTTTTCACGCGAAAAACTTGTCACCTGAGCGGCTGTTGATAAAATAACCGTTTTACCCGGAGGCGCAGATGAGCATTCAACAGCAGGTTGCCCGGCAGGTTGCTGCAACACCGCCGGGTAAGATCATTGTCAGCCGTGATTTTCCGGCCTGGAAAAGTGCGCCCAACAGCCTGTCGAAAGCACTGAGCCGCCTGGTGGCTTCCGGTGAGCTGGCGCGCTTTGCCAAAGGGCAATTTTATCGCCCGAAAACGGGTATGTTTGGCCAACAACAGCCTACAGACAGTGAAAAACTGCGGCCGCTGTTATTTGAGAATGGAAAACGAACGGGGTATATTACCAGCTTCAATCTATACAGTCGGTTTGGTTTGACAACTCAATTACCAATGACCGTAACAATAGCGCGTAACGGCTCCCGGCAAAATAAAAACCTGGGAAACTTCAGCGTAAAAATAATTCCCAGCAAGGCCCCCATTACTGAAGATAACATTCCTTACCTGGAAATATTGGATGTAGTGCGAACTATATCACAAATACCTGATACGTCTGTTGCAACAACAATAGTAAGATTGCGATCGCTAATCCAGAATAACAACAATATTAAAATAGAAAATTTAATCAATACGGCTATCGCGTATTATCCCCCTGCCACACGATTTATATTGGCAAAGATAATCGCTTCATTCTCCAGCCAATTGGAAGAACGATTACGTAAATCACTAAATCCGGGATCGCGCTTTCGGATAACGTAGGGAATAATGCAATGCATTTGCACATGGATGACGCAGTATTTAAGGAGACCGTTTTAGCAACAGCACATCATTTCAACATACCCGAACTTTATATAGAGAAAGACTATTGGGTTACGCTTCTTTTATTACGCCTTAGTCAGTATGATTTGAACAGCCAGTTAATCTTTAAAGGCGGTACTGCTTTAGCAAAGGCATCACGCATCATTGAGCGTTTTTCGGAAGATATTGATCTTGCTGTTCTGATGCCAGGCTGTAACGGCAATCAGATTAAAACATTTATGAAAAATACCGAAATCAGAATTACTTCAGATCTGATCCCATTACCTGGTCATGCCGGAGAAAGTAAAGGCAGTATATTTCGCAAAACCTATTACCGCTATCCACAACACTTTCAGGGCGAGTTCGGCCAGGCTTCGCAGTCAATTTTATTAGAAATAAGCGCATTTAGTTTACCAGAACCTGTAATAGAATCGCAGATTGGTTGTCTTGTTGGCGACTTTTTACGCCATTATAACCATACGAGTATAATCGAACGGTATCAGCTTCAAACTTTTCCGCTGCTTACATTGAGTGTAGAAAGGACGTTAATAGAAAAAGTTGTTGCACTTGTTAAAGCAGCTCGCTCAGCTGAGCCGGAAAAGCAATTAAAGTTAAAAATAAGACATATTTATGATATCTGCATGATATTGCGCCATGAGAAATATTTTACCTCACTGAGAGAAAACAAACTTAATACAATGTTGGCAGTAGTCATTGAAAACGATTTGGCGCAATTTAAACAGGCAGGCAACTGGCTTGAACTGCCATTAAATACCATTCCGATTTTTACTCTACCCGATCAGTATTGGCACAATCTTAAAGATGAATTCTACGGTGCCTTTGTTCATATGGTTTACCATCAAAAATTGCCAGATGATAAGGAAGTGATCGCTGCGCTCAACGCGATTCAGCGGCTGCTTACCCACTATCAGCTTCAGGCAGGAATGCACCAGGCATAAAAGTCAGGACATGATGCTAAAGAATGCGTGGCAGAAAAGCTGGACAGGAAGCGATGCAAAATAGCAAAAAGGTGATAATCATCGGTCGATCCCTGACCGCGATTATCGAGGGTGTCTGTCAGCCGGTTACGACATGGCGCCCGGCGGTACGTGTTTGAAAGTATTCACATAAGTGCGAAACACGTATTTGATAAAACGACGCATAACAATGGCCTGATTCAAAATTTGTTAGGGATATACAAAAAAATTATACATAACGGCGCTTTTATCGGCAACAAAATTTGATCCACGTCACAAAAAATCACTTCACCACGGGTTCTGGCTGCTGTGTAACCGCCCGATGTCGCGTTCGCTTCACTTCATTGCTCGATTGTCTGCGCGATCTGTTTGCCTTCTGCTTCAGTTTCCCTGCCCGCTGCGGACAGCGTTCATGACTGTTCTCGCCATCATCATTGAACCCCGATGCGCTTTCGCTGACAATGTCGCCTCTCTACAACGGACAGAAAGCTATGAACAATCCTTTTGAAGCGCTGGCGATGCCCGGCTCGATTTTACTGCTGGGTTTTCTCTCAGCGCTGTTATTGCCCGCGCCCGCTTTCGGCCTTCAGCTGGCAAACCATTTGATGACGCTGTTTCACTTCAGCGATCTTGGCCAGCTCTATACCATCGTATTTGGGCTGTGGTTTCTGCTGCTCGGTACGCTTGAATTCTTCCTCATCCGCTTCGTCTGGCGCCGCTTTTTTCGGGTGTAAATTTTCGCTGCCGGAAGGAATTCGCTTTCCGGCATTGTCGCCAACTTTAAATTAACATATCCTTAACACCTGCCTGGTAAACTGTGACTGCATTATCACTTTCGCTAATGCTGAATCATTTCCGCATTTAAAATTTGAACAAATGTTTAAAAAATCTGCGGTAATGTTATATTTCCGGCTGCACGTATAACCTGTGGTTAACCCAAATAACCCGTACGGAAGCGTGAATACCTCTTACTTTTTATCTGAATGAAATGGCTCAACTCGCTCCTGAGAAGCGGGACCTTTCATCTGCAAAAAACCTGTTGGTTGATTGGCCGACAGATGGAGACGTTGCCCCATGCGTAAATCATCATCACTGCTGGCGCTGAGTATGAATGCTATTGGTGCCAGCCCGGAAGCAGTTGCCGACAGGCAAAAAGAGGTCGATGTGCTGCTGATCGGCGGCGGCATCATGAGCGCCACGCTCGGCACCTATTTGCAGGCGCTGGAGCCAGACTGGACGGTAACGCTGGTTGAGCGACTGGATCAGGTGGCCGCCGAGAGTTCAAACGGCTGGAACAATGCCGGTACCGGTCACGCTGCACTGGCTGAGATGAACTACACGCCGCAAAACGCAGACGGCTCGGTCAATATCGATAAAGCCGTGGCAATCAACGAAGCCTTCCAGGTGTCGCGTCAGTTCTGGGCCTCACTGGTGCAGAAAGGCGTGCTGCACAATCCGCGCAGTTTCATTCAGACTACACCGCACATGAGCTTCGTCTGGGGCGACGAAAACGTCGACTTCCTGCGCAAGCGCTATCATGCGCTGCAAAAAAACTCGCTGTTTCGCGGCATGGAATATTCAGAAGACCCGCAGCAGATTGCCCGCTGGGTGCCGCTGGTAATGAAAGGCCGTGATGCGAAACAAAAGGTTGCCGCAACCCGCACCTTAATGGGCACCGACGTCAACTTTGGCGAAATTACCCGCCAGTTGGTCGCCGCGCTGTGCAAGCATCCGCAATTTTCCCTGAAGCTGCGCCACGACGTACGTGATATTACGCGCCTGGCCGACGGCCGCTGGCAGGTCACGCTGGTGGATCTGAATAACGGCGGCGCGCAGCAGGTTATCCGGGCGAAACAGATCTTTATTGGCGCCGGTGGCGCCGCGCTGCCGCTGCTGCAAAAAGCGGGCGTGCCGGAAGCAAAAGGCTATGCCGGTTTCCCGGTGGGCGGCTCTTTCCTGGTGACGGAAAATCAGGAAGTGGTGAAGCGTCATCTGGCGAAGGTTTATGGTAAAGCCGCGGTGGGCGCGCCGCCGATGTCGGTACCGCATCTTGATACGCGTATGCTGGATGGCAAACAGGTGTTGTTGTTTGGCCCGTTCGCTACCTTCTCTACCCGCTTCCTGAAAAGCGGTTCGCTGCTGGATATGTTTGGCGCAATGAATGGCTCCAACCTGCTGCCCATGGCACGCGTGGGCATCGACAACGTTGACCTGGTCAAATATCTGGTAGGTCAGGTGCTGCAAACCGATGAGCATCGTCATCAGGCGCTGCAGGAATACCTGCCGGAAGCGCGGCCAGAAGACTGGTATCTGGTGAAAGCGGGACAGCGCGTGCAGATCATCAAAAAAGATGAGAAAAAAGGCGGTGTGCTGCGTCTGGGCACCGAAGTTGTTGCCTCAGCCGATGGCAGTATCTCAGCGCTGCTGGGCGCGTCTCCGGGCGCATCAACGTCAGCACCGATCATGATCGAGCTAATGAGCAAAGTGTTCAAAACGCAGATGGCCTCGCCAGAGTGGCAGGCGAAACTGAAGACGCTGATTCCTTCTTATGGTCAGAAGCTCAGTGGCAACGTGGCGGCAACCGAGCACGTGCTGGCGACCACCAGCCGTATTCTGCAGCTCGACTACACGCTGGCTACGCTGGTGGCGAACGATGAAGATTCATCAACCGGCGCGGTAGTGGGTAAATAATCGGCCACGCCGATCGATCATCAGGGCGAACGTCGGTTCGCCCTTTTTTGTTTTTATACGTAGCCAAGCACTCGAAACCAGAGATAGTTTAGCGGCAACAAAAGCAGCGCACTGAGCACCGCCAGCCATACACAGAGGCGCACACCATCACGCGGCGAGACCTTGCCGAGCGCCATGGCCACCACAATGGGCGATGCCTGATAAGGCAGCAGCGGCGTGGCGTAGGCCAGCACCTGGATCATGATTACTGTCAGCAGCGGAAACCCTGATGCCCCGGCAAACTGCTGCGCCATCGGCGTGAACATTGCTGGCACGCCGTTGGCGGTGACCACAAAATTCAGCGCCGAGGTGAGCGCGCTCAGCGACAAAAAGCTGATGAACGGCTGTTGCGGGCTGAGCGGCGTTATCGCCAGCAGGCCGTGAGCAATCACTGCACCCAATCCCGACTCCACCACCACCGCGGTCACGCCGAGGATCGCCGCGACATACAAGCAGGTGCGGAAATTGACGCCGCTGGCAAAGGCATCGCCGGAGACAAACCCGATACGCGGCAGCAAACAGACACAGGCAGCGGCCAGGCCGATCCAGGCGGGGGAAATACCGTGCAGGCTGTCGGTCATCCAGAACAGCAGCGTCAGAGCAAGAATGACCATTAGCCGCCGTTCATCGTTGCTTAAGGGCGGCTGCTTAAGCCTGCCGATCACCGGTTTGGGTCGACCGGGAAACAGCCAGCAGAGGCAGAGCATCAGCAGCACGCCCTTCATGATGCCAACCACCGGCGTATGTAAGAACCACCACGGCATCCATGCCAGATGCAGATGAAACGCGTTTTCTGCCGCACCGCTCATCACCAGATTCGGCACGTTGGCCGGTAAAATGCTGGCGGAGAGCTGAAAGGTGCCAAAGCCTACCGCCAGCGCCAGTCCTGTCCAACCGCGGCTACCCTCAGCAATGTTGGCCTGCCGTGCCAGCGCCCCGACCACCGGCATCAACAGCGCGATGCGCCCCATATTAGACGGCATGACATACGCCAGCAGATAGCTGAGAACAATGACGCCGCCGATCATCCGCGGCCAGGAGCGGCTCAGCGGCATCACCAGCAGGCTGGCAAGCCGGTCGGCCAGGCCAACTTGACGAATCGCCACGCCAAGGATAAATCCGCTCAGCACCAGCCAGAACGCTGAAGAGGCAAAACCACTGAATACCGTGGCCGCCGGTGCGATATGCAGCAGCATCGCGGCGGCAAAAAACAGCAGTGCGGTGATAAATTCAGGCAGGCGCGCGGTGGCCCACAGCAGAATGGTCATGGCGACCACGATGCCGGTTAGCCACAGGTCGGACGGAAAATGCATCAGATTATGCTCCGGGCAGAATGTCCTAAAAGGCTGTGGAAAGTGGCTTAACCCCACTTCTTCGTCCAGGGTTAAGAAGTATTCCGTTTCAGCAGGTGCCGGTAAAGCCTGGCTTGCTCGCATCTGTGACGCCACTCACAGGAGAATCTGCATGTCTCAGTCACTGCCAGCTTACGCTGAATCTGACTTCACCCTGCTCGATCGCTACTGGCGCGCCGCGAACTATCTTTCGGTCGGCCAAATTTATCTGATGGATAACCCGCTGCTGCGTGAACCGCTAAAACCGGAACATATCAAACCGCGCCTGCTCGGCCACTGGGGCACCACGCCGGGCCTTAACTTCATTTATGCGCACCTGAATCGCGCCATCCGCCAGCGCGATCTCGATATGATTTACGTGTGCGGTCCCGGCCACGGCGGTCCGGGCATGGTGGCCAATACCTGGCTGGAAGGCACTTACAGCGAGATTTATCCGCAGGTCAGCGACGACGCCGCAGGCATGCAGCGACTGTTCAAACAGTTCTCATTTCCTGGCGGCATTCCCAGCCACGCAGCGCCAGAAACGCCCGGTTCGATTAATGAGGGCGGCGAGCTGGGCTACTCGTTGTCGCATGCCTTTGGTGCCGCCTTCGATAATCCCGATTTAGTGGTGCCGTGTGTCATTGGTGATGGCGAAGCAGAAACCGGGCCGCTGGCTTCCAGCTGGCATGGCATTAAGTTTCTCAATCCACGCCGCGATGGCGCAGTGCTGCCTGTCCTGCATCTCAACGGCTATAAAATTGCTAACCCCACGCTGCTCGGTCGTGCCAGCGATGACGATCTGCATCAGCTGTTTAGCGGCTACGGCTATGAGCCGCTGTTTGTTTGCGGCGACGATCCGCAAAAAATGCACCCGCTGATGGCCGCCGCGCTGGACAGTGCGCTGGATAAAATTCGTGCGTATCAGCAGCAGGCGCGCAACGGCAGCGATGCGGTAAGCCTGCCGCGCTGGCCGATGATTATTCTGCGCAGCCCCAAAGGCTGGACCGGCCCCAAAACCGTGGATGGCAAAAAGGTAGAGGACTTCTGGCGCGCACATCAGGTGCCGGTGGCCAACTGCCGCGATGATGAAGGCCACCGCGAGATCCTCGAACAGTGGCTGCGTAGCTATCAGCCGGACACGCTGTTTGATCAACAGGGCAGGCTTAAACCCGAGCTGCGTGCGCTTGCCCCTGAAGGCGACAAGCGTATGGGTGCCACCCCATTCGCTAACGGTGGTCGCTTGCGGCGTGAGCTGGTAACGCCCGCGCTGGCAGATCATGCCATTGCGGTGACCAGGCCGGGCGAAACCCAGGCGCAGTCCACCGAAATTCTGGGCCGCTATCTGAGCGCGCTGTTTACGCAGAATCAGGATAATTTTCGCCTCTTCGGCCCGGATGAAACCGCCTCTAATCGCCTGACGCCGGTGTTTGACGTGACCAGTCGCACCTGGATGGAGGCGATCAAACCTTACGATGAGCAGCTGGCCAGCGATGGCCGGGTCATGGAGATCCTGAGTGAGCATCAGTGTCAGGGCTGGCTGGAGGGCTATTTACTGACCGGACGTCACGGCCTGTTTAACTGTTATGAGGCGTTTATTCACATTGTCGCCTCGATGTTTAACCAGCATGCGAAATGGCTCAAGGTGTCGCGTTCCTTGCCCTGGCGCGCGCCGGTAGCCTCGCTGAATTACCTGCTCTCTTCGCACGTCTGGCGTCAGGACCACAATGGCTACAGCCATCAGGATCCTGGCTTTATCGATCACGTTGCCAACAAGAAAGCGGACATTGTGCGCATTTATCTGCCGCCCGATGCCAATACGCTGTTGTGGGTCGGCGATCACTGTCTGAAAACCTGGGATCGCATCAACGTGATCGTCGCCGGTAAACAGCCTGCGCCGCAATGGCTGACGCTGGATGCCGCGGTGAAGCATTGTGAGGCGGGTATGGGCAGCTGGCCGTGGGCCGGCAATGAGCACGCGGGCAGCGAGCCGGATGTGGTCATGGCCTGCGCCGGTGATGTGCCGACTATGGAGACGCTGGCGGCGGTGGATCTGCTGCGTCAGTATCTGCCCGATCTCAGCGTACGCGTGGTTAACGTGGTGGATTTAATGGCGCTGCAAACGCAGGAGCAGCATCCGCACGGCAAAGCAGATGCGGAGTTTGATGCGTTATTTACCCGCGATAAACCGGTGATTTTTGCCTTCCACGGCTATCCATCGCTGATCCATCGTCTGACCTACAAGCGCAATAATCACCGCAATTTCCACGTGCGTGGTTTTATGGAGGAAGGCACCACCACCACGCCGTTCGATATGACGGTGCTGAACGAGCTGGATCGTTTTCATCTGGCGCAGGAAGCGATTTTACGCGTGCCGGGTTTGGCGGAGAAGCATGGCGACGTGCTGGATACGCTGGCGGAGAAACTGGCGGAGCACCATCGTTACGTGCGGGAATACGGGGAAGATTTACCGGAGGTGCAGGGCTGGAAATGGCCTTCACAATGCGGTGAAGGCGCACCGGAGTAAGCGCGGTGGCGGCAGGGAAGCCGCCAGAGCGTTAGCGTAATACGTCTACCAGCATCCACAGCGTGGTCACCACCAGCGACAGTGCCATTACGCTGTTGAACAGCTGCCGCTTCCAGTTGACCTGCAAATGCTGACCAAGGCGATCGCCCAACGCCGCCCACACCAGGATGCACGGCAGGTTCATCATCATAAAGCTCAGCATGATCACCATGACCGGACTGTCGGCGGCATACAGCAGCGCCACGTTGCTGGCCATCAGCCAGGCTTTGGGATTTACCGCCTGAAACAGTGCGCCGTTAAGCACGCTCATTGGCCGCGGGCTTTCACGCAGGGCCGGTGCCGAAGAACGAAAGATTTTCCAGCTCAGCCAGAGCAGATAAGCACAGCCCGCCAGCGTTAATGGCAGACGAATCGCGCCCATCCAGTGCAGCAATCCCTCCAGCGCCAGCCCAGTAATCACCGTTTGGATCCCGCAGCCCAACATAATACCGAACGCCATTGGCAGCGTGCGGCGCAGGCCAAAATTCACACCAGAAGTGGCCAGCAGCAGATTGTTCGGGCCTGGCGTAATCGACATCACGGTGACATAGCTGAAAAACGAGGGATCGAGCATAACCATCTCCGGCGGCTGAGTAAGAGCCATCATCATAAGCCGCAGCCGATAATGGTAACAGCCACACGATTCCGCTATTGTAATGGGTACAATTTTGTAAAAAATGAATTGTACCCATTGCTTCCGGAGGCAACTGTGTCCGCTATCGAACCGCAACCATCCACCCGCTATCAACAGCTGGCCGATCACTACGCCGCCGCCATTCACAGCGGCACTTTACAGCCCGGTAAACGGCTGCCCGCGATTCGACGTGTGGCGGATACGCAGTCGGTCAGCGTCAATACGGTGATCAACGCCTGGCAGCTGCTGGAGGATCGCGGTTTGATCGAGGCGCGACCGCAGTCGGGTTACTACGTACGTGCGGTATTGCCCGGCGTGGAGAAAAAAAGCCGTCATCGTGCGCAGGTGGCCTCGGTGAGCAGCGCCAAGCTCGACCTGATTGAAGCGGTATTCGCCGCGCAGAATCATCCTGATTACACCAATATTTCGCTGGCCTGTCCGCAGGATGGCGAGCTTTATCCCACCGCCAGGCTGGCGCGCATTACCACCACGCTGCTGCGCCGTAACCCGCTGATGATTGGCAAATACGCGCTGCCGCCGGGCAGCGAACGGTTGCGCGAGGAGATCGCCCGGCGCGCGCTTAACGCCGGCATGTCGCTGACGCCGCAGGCGATCACCGTCACTCATGGCTGTATGGAAGCGCTCCAGCTGGCGTTGCGCACGGTGACCAAACCTGGCGACTGCGTCGGTCTGGAATCGCCGACCTACTTTTTTCTGTTTACCCTGCTCGATTCGCTGGGCCTGAAAGCGATTGAGATTCCGACCGATCCACAGCACGGGCTGTCGCTGGATGCGCTGGAACTCCTGCTGCGCGAAAAACGCATTAACGCGCTGATCGCCATGCCGGGCATTCAGAATCCGCTGGGTTGTAGCATGCCGCTGGAGAGTAAAAAACGGCTGGCGAAACTGGTGAATACCTGGCAGATCCCGCTGATTGAAGATGGGCTGTATGACGAACTGCAGTTTCATGCGCCGCTGTCGCCGACGGTGAAATCCTTTGATGAGGCGGGCTGGGTGATTTACTGCACCAGCTATACCAAAACCGTGGCGCCCGACTTTCGCATTGGCTGGATGGCAGCGGGCCGTTTCAGCGAGCAGATTGCGCGGCTGAAGGCGGTGTCGTCGATGGCTGAATCGGCACTGCTGTCGGAAACGCTGGCGGAATTTCTGGCCAGCGGCGGTTACGATCATCATCTGCGCCATCTGCGCCGCCGCTACGCTGCCAACCTCGACGAAGCGCGCAGCCTGATCGCCCGCCATTTTCCTGCCGGTACGCGGGCGACGCTGCCGCAAGGTGGGTTTGTCTTCTGGCTGGAGCTGCCCGGCAATGTCGACAGCATCGCGCTGTTTCACCGGCTGTTGCAGGAGAAGATTTGCGTAACGCCCGGCTCGCTCTACACGCTGAGCGATCGTGGCGCCCATGCGTTGCGCCTCTCCTGCTGCTACCCGTTTGAGGCACGCTACCGTTATGCCATCGCCCGTACCGGCGCGCTGGCCTGTGAAATGAGCGGCATCGCGCCAGAAAACTAAGGCGTGCCGTTGCGTCCCCAACGGGCGTAACCGCTGCGCTCGGTCAGCCGCTCATAGTAAGTGCGCACCGCCGGAAAATCTGCGTGATCCAGCGGCGTTTCATACCAGCGGTTTACCGACAGGCCGATGGGAATATCGGCCAGCGAGAAGTGGCGTCCCGCGACGTAACGTCCGGTTTTTTCCAGCTGCTGATTAAGAATGCTCATGCTGTGCGTCCAGCCTTTACAGGCTGCCGCCAGCAGCCGTGGATCCTGATGGGCAGGCGAATGGCGCACCAGCGACATAAAAGCATAACGCCAGGCGGTATTCAGCTCGGTGGCCTGCCAGTCGATCCACTGATCGATCGGCGCACGTTCGCGCGGCTGTGGGCTGTAGAGGGCTTCACCCTGATAAGTATTGGCCAGATAGCGCAAAATGGCGTTGGACTCCCACAGCACCAGATCCTGGTCTTTGATCACCGGAATCAGCGCGTTGGGATTCAGCGCCAGAAACGCCGGATCGCGCGTGGAACGGAAGCCATCGCCCCACTCTTCGCGCTCCCAGGGAATGGAGAGCTCATCGCACAGCCACAGTACTTTGCGCACGTTGATTGATGAATCGCGGCCCAAAATTTTCAGCATGTCAGCCTTCCTTCTGCTTATTGACGCAGGCCCGCTGCCCACGTAGTTATAGTGCATCTTTCACTATACGAGAAAACCATGTCACAGCGTGTCGCGTTTAAGCAGGTCGATGTATTTACGTCCGCACCTTTCAATGGCAATCCGCTGGCGGTGGTGCTGGATGCCGCGTCGTTAACCGATCGGCAGATGGCGGAGATTGCCCGCTGGACCAACCTTTCAGAGACCACTTTTGTGCTGCCCGCAGAAGATGCGCAGGCAGATTATCGCGTGCGTATTTTTACCGTGGATGGCGAACTGCCGTTTGCCGGACATCCGACGCTCGGCACCGCGCATGCGCTGCTGGAGGCGGGTTTGCAGCCAAAGCGCGCCGGTGAACTGGTGCAGGAGTGCGCCGTTGGGCTGGTGAAGCTGGCGATTGCGGCCGACGGTTCGCTGGCCTTTGCCGCGCCCGCCGCGGTGATAACGCCGTTTGCCAGCGATCGGGCTGGCGCGGCGCTCAACAGCGCGGATATTGATGAGCAGCTAGCCATGAGCGTGGTCGATATGGGCATTCGCTGGCTGTTGATTCCGATGCGATCGGCCGAGGCGGTGCTGGCAGCGCAGCCGCAGGTTAGCGAACTGGCAGCGCTGTTGCAGGAAGCGGGCGTCAGCGGCGCGATGCCGTTTGGCCCGTTGCACGATGCGGCAGAACAGTTTGAAGTGCGCGGTCTGCTGGTGGAAAACGGCTCACTGACGGAAGATCCAGTCACCGGCAGCGCCAACGCCTGCCTGGCACGCTGGCTCGCCTCGCAGGGCCACACCACGGATTACGCGGTGCGCCAGGGCACGCAGCTGGGGCGCAATGGCCGCCTGCAGGTGCGCTTCGACGGCGAGACGATCTGGATTGCCGGCCAGACGGTGACGGTGATCGACGGCACCATCCGGCTCTGATTCCCTGCTCAAATTGACTGACCGCCCGACGCTTCAATGCGTTGGGCATTGATCCAGCCCGCTTCATCGCTCAGCAACAAGGCTATTGCGTCACCGATATCATCGGGCTGACCCGCCCGGCCCAGCGCCGTTTGCGCGGCGACCCAACGATTCATCTCTGGATTATCACGCACGCCACCGCCGTTGAAGTCAGTTTCAATGGCACCCGGCGCGAGAATATTGACGCGGATCCGCCGCGCGCCCAGCTCTTTCGCCTGATAACGCGTTAAGGTTTCCATCGCGCTTTTCATCATCGCATAGGCGCTGCAACCGGGCAGAATGATGCGCGTCAATCCGCTGGAGACGTTCAAAATATGGCCGCCGTCGGCCAGCAGCGGCAATAGCGCCTGGGTCAGCAAAAACGGCCCTTTGACATGCACCTGATACAGGTTGTCGAGATCCGCGGCGGTAGTGTCGATAAAAGGCTTGTGCATGCCGACCCCAGCATTGTTCAGTAAATAATCAATCTGCTGACGCTGCCATTTTTCATTGAGCAGATTTTTCACCTCAGCAGCGAAGGCGTTGAAGCTGTTACTGTCACTGACATCCAGACGCAGCGCGGCTGCGCGGCCACCAAGCTGTTCAATTTCCGCCACCACCGCTTCGGCTTCCTGCTGCTGACTGTGCCAGGTCAAAATGACATCATGGTGCTTTTTAGCCAGCTTCAGGGCGGCATTTCGCCCTAAACCGCGGCTGCCGCCGGTGATCAATGCGATTTTTGTGCTCATTTCCTGTTTCCTGTTGTTGTGAACCTGTGAAATTAACGATATTCCTAACGACAACGGCGATAAAGCTGCCGAAATGCGTTTCACTGTTTCATTCTCAACAACAATCGGTGCACAAATGGATAAAATTCAGGCAATGCAGATTTTTGTGCGCGTGGCGGAAATGGAAAGTTTTACCCGCGCGGCGACCAGCCTCGGCTTGCCTAAAGGCAGCGTCTCACGTCAGGTGCAGGCGCTGGAAAATCAACTCGGTACGCGAATGCTGCATCGCACCACGCGTCGGGTGCAGCTGACGCAGGATGGTCAAGTCTATTACGATCGCTGCCGTGAAATATTGAGCCTGCTGGATGATACCGACGCGCTGTTTCAGGCCGATCCGGCCACGCTAAGCGGAAAACTGCGCGTGGATATGCCGGTGGCGATGGCCACGCTGGCGGTAATTCCACAGCTGGCGACCTTTATGCAGCACTATCCCGGCATCGAGCTGGAGCTGAGCAGCAGCGATCGGCAGGTTGACGTGGTGCGCGAAGGCTTTGATTGCGTGGTGCGCGTCGGCACATTGCACGATTCCGGCCTGATCGCCCGCACGCTGGGGCAACTCAGAATGGTCAATTGCGCCAGTGCCGACTATCTTAAACGGTTCGGTACGCCGCAGACGCCGGAGGATCTGGCGCAGCACGCGATGATTCATTACAGCCAGCAGCTGGGCAGCCTGCCGTCGGGCTTTGAGTTTTACGATGGCAAACAGAGCCGTACGATTCAGACCGGTGGCGTGATGACGGTGAACAGCACGGAAACCTATCGCGCAGCATGCATTGCCGGATTAGGCATTATTCAGGTGCCGAGAGTCGGCGTGGCCAGTCTGTTGCAGGCGAAAACGCTGGTGGAGGTGCTGCCCGGCTTTACCGCGCAGCCGATGCCGGTATCGTTGATTTATCCGCATCGGCGTAATCTGGCGCGCCGCGTACACGTTTTCATGGAGTGGCTTGGCCAGGTAGTAAAAGCGTACGCCAGCTGAATGCACAGGCGGCGCAGCAATTCGGGACGCATCCCGATGACCTTGCGGCTGGCCGGTCTATACTCTTTTTTTCAGGTAAATAAACAGGATGCCCGGTTTCATGACGGACAAAGAGCAACACGATAAACATCTCGATACCCTGCCGAGCAAGCCGATAGCGCCGGTACAGACTGACGAGCACCTCAGGGCTGCGGCCGAAAAAGAAAACCAGGCGAAGGATGACGCGCTGATCCCGATCAAAACCGGTAACAACACGGTGGATACGCAGGTCACGCGCTTCAACAAACTGGTTAACCGCATTAAAGCGAATCACAGCGTAGCGCACTTCATTCGTGCGGCGGAACGCTTTAACGATCGTCTGGGCAGCCAGTTTGGCGCGGCAATTACCTACTTTTCGTTTCTGTCGCTGATCCCTATTTTGATGGTGTCGTTTGCCGCCGTGGGTTTTATGCTGGCGTCCCATCCCGATCTGCTCACCGAAATCATCAACCGGATGGTCGATAACATCAGCGATCCGGTGCTGGCGACCACGCTGAAGAACACGGTGAATACCGCGGTGCAGCAGCGTACCACCGTGGGTTTGACCGGTCTGGCAGTAGCGCTTTATTCCGGCATCAGCTGGATGGGCAACCTGCGCGAGGCGATTCGCGCGCAGTATCGCGACGTCTGGGAACGCAAAGCGGATGAAAAAGAGAAGGTCTATTTCAAATACACCCGTGATTTTATCTCGCTAATTGGCCTGGTGCTGGCGCTGGTGATTACGCTGTCGTTAACGTCAGTGGCCGGTTCGGCGCAGGCGTCGATCGTTACCGCGCTGGGACTGGATGGCATCGAATGGCTGCGTCCGGTGTTAACCGCCATCGCACTGACCATTTCAGTGTGTGCCAACTATTTGTTGTTCCTGTGGATTTTCTGGATCCTGCCGCGCCATAAAACCCGCCGCCGGGCATTGCTGCGCGGCACCTTGCTGGCGGCCATCGGCTTTGAAGTGATTAAATTCATCATGACGCTGACGCTGCCGAAGCTGGCCTCTTCACCCTCGGGCGCCGCCTTTGGCTCGGTGCTCGGCCTGATGGCCTTCTTCTATTTCTTTGCCCGCCTGACGCTGTTTTGCGCCGCCTGGATTGCCACCGCGAAATACCGCGATGACAAAGAAGTGGGCGCCGGTACGTCGACGGTAACGCATCAAAAAATGTAACTTTCCTCAGGCCGGCGCCCGTCGGCCTGTTTCTCTCATGCCAGCGTAAAATGCCACGCTTCGACTACTAATCATACAAAAGCCAGCATTAACCGCTAACTCCTCACTTTTCTTTACCCTTTTTTCAGTGAATCACGCCAGAAAACCGCGCTTTCGCCCTGCCATCCGCCACTGACGACAAGATGTCAGACATTATCCTCTTTTTCGGCGAAATGGCGCCATTTGTGGCGGGTTTTCAGCATTGAATGCCGCCAGGGCTGTGCGTAAGATTCTTTATCTAAATTTACAAATAAGAAAACTTTATGCACGCTTCCATCGCTGAATCACCTGACAAAACCGATCCCAATGCGCCCGTAAATTCTCGCAGCAAAGTGGTTATCGCTTCGCTGGTCGGAACCGCCATTGAGTTCTTTGATTTTTATATCTATGCCACTGCAGCGGTTATCGTCTTTCCGCATATCTTTTTTCCGCAGGGTGACGCAACCGTTGCCACGCTACAGTCGCTGGCCACCTTCGCCATCGCTTTTATCGCGCGTCCGATCGGCTCCGCGGTGTTTGGCCACTTTGGCGATCGCGTTGGCCGTAAGGCGACGCTGGTTGCCTCGTTGCTGACCATGGGTGTCTCGACCGTGGTTATCGGCCTGCTGCCGGGCTACGACACCATTGGCGTATTTGCGCCGCTGCTGCTGGCGCTGGCGCGTTTTGGTCAGGGCCTGGGGCTGGGCGGTGAATGGGGCGGCGCAGCGCTGCTGGCGACGGAGAATGCGCCTGCGAAGAAACGCGCGCTCTACGGTTCGTTTCCACAGCTTGGCGCACCGATTGGCTTCTTCTTCGCCAACGGTACCTTTCTTCTGCTCTCCTGGTTACTGACTGACGATCAGTTTATGCAGTGGGGCTGGCGCGTACCGTTTATCCTCTCCGCGGTGCTGGTGATTGTCGGGCTTTATGTGCGCGTTTCGCTGCATGAAAGCCCGGTATTCGCGAAGGTGCAGAAGGATAAGAAACAGGTGCGCATGCCGATGGGCACGCTGCTCAGCAAGCATTTGATGGCCACGGTGCTTGGCACCTTTATCATGCTGGCGACCTATACGCTGTTCTACATCATGACCGTTTACTCAATGAGTTACGGTACGGCGCCTGCACCGGTGGGTCTTGGCTTCTCGCGTAACAGCTTCCTGTGGATGCTGATGGTGGCGGTGATCGGTTTCGGCGTGATGGTACCGATAGCGGGCCTGCTGGCTGACCGCTTTGGTCGCCGTAAAACCATGATTGTGATTACGCTGATGATTATCGGTTTCTCGCTGCTGTTCCCGTCAATGCTTGGCTCTGGCAGTCAGCCGCTGGTGATGGCGTTCCTGCTGCTCGGCCTGAGCATTATGGGCCTGACGTTCGGCCCGATGGGCGCGCTGCTGCCAGAGCTGTTCCCAACGGAAGTACGTTATACCGGCGCCTCTTTCTCTTATAACCTCTCTTCGATTCTCGGCGCGTCGGTGGCGCCTTACATTGCGTCGTGGCTGACCGCACATTACGGTCTCTATGCGGTCGGTTACTATCTGGCCTCGATGGCGGTGCTGACGCTGATTGCGCTGATCGCCTGTAAAGAGACGCGGCACCAGACGCTTTACGAAGGTTAAATCCACTATCACTGATATCAACCCGGCCAGCGTGCCGGGTTTTTTATGGTCAGTTGTCTGGCGACGCTGTTAGCAGTCGCGCAATCGCAGGCATAAAAAAGCCCCGGCGAGCCGGGGCTAATAAGTAGAGATTAACGCTGAGGGGATTAGCCCGCGACGGCGATGCGCTTCATATCGGTCATATAGCCACGCAGCTTACGGCCAATCGCTTCGATTTCATGGCCACGAATCGCTTCGTTGATATCACGCAGCTGCGCGTTATCCACCTGACCACCCGCCGCGGGCTTACCGAGATCGCCCGCCTGCAGCGTCGTCATGAACTCTTTCAGCAGCGGTACTGCCGCGTACGAGAACAGGTAGTTGCCATATTCTGCGGTATCGGAGATCACCACGTTCATCTCATACAGACGCTTACGGGCAATGGTGTTAGCGATCAGCGGCAGTTCATGCAGCGATTCATAATAGGCTGACTCTTCGATGATGCCTGCGGCAACCATGGTTTCAAACGCCAGCTCAACGCCCGCTTTCACCATAGCGATCATCAGTACGCCCTGATCGAAATACTCCTGCTCACTGATTTTGCCTTCAAACTGTGGCGCAGTTTCAAACGCTGTTTTGCCGGTCTCTTCACGCCAGGTCAGCAGATTTTTGTCGTCATTCGCCCAGTCAGCCATCATGCCGGAGGAGAATTCGCCGGAGATGATGTCATCCATATGCTTCTGGAACAGCGGTGCCATGATGGTTTTCAGTTGCTCAGACAGCGCCCAGGCACGTACTTTTGCCGGGTTAGACAGGCGATCCATCATCAGCGTGATGCCGCCCTGCTTCAGCGCTTCGGTGATGGTTTCCCAGCCGAACTGAATCAGTTTTTCTGCGTAAGCCGGTTCGGTGCCATCGGCCACCAGCTTATCGAAGCACAGCAGTGAACCCGCCTGCAGCATGCCGCAGAGAATGGTTTGCTCGCCCATCAGATCCGATTTCACTTCTGCCACGAAAGAGGATTCCAGCACGCCTGCACGGTGGCCGCCGGTCGCTGCTGCCCAGGCTTTAGCAATCGCCATGCCTTCGCCTTTCGGATCGTTTTCCGGGTGAACCGCAATCAGCGTAGGCACGCCGAAACCGCGCTTGTACTCTTCACGCACTTCGGTGCCCGGGCATTTCGGCGCTACCATCACCACGGTGATATCTTTGCGGATGGTTTCACCCACTTCAACGATGTTAAAACCGTGCGAGTAGCCCAGCGCGGCGCCCTCTTTCATCAGTGGCTGTACCGCCTGAACCACAGCAGAGTGCTGCTTGTCCGGCGTCAGGTTAACCACCAGATCGGCACCCGGGATCAGTTCTTCATAGGTGCCAACCTTAAAGCCGTTTTCGGTTGCCTTGCGCCAGGAAGCACGCTTTTCGGCGATCGCTTCAGCACGCAGCGCATAGGCGATATCCAGACCGGAGTCACGCATGTTCAGACCCTGGTTCAGGCCCTGAGCACCACAGCCCACGATGACCACTTTTTTGCCTTTCAGGTAGCTGGCTTCATCTGCGAATTCGTCGCGTGACATGAAACGACATTTACCTAATTGCGCTAACTGATTGCGCAGGTTCAACGTGTTGAAATAATTAGCCATGGGATACTCCGTTATGAGGTTATTTTTTGCTTTGTAAGGTAGCAGTGTAGCCGCTAAGAATGACCCCATCATATGACAGGAAATACGTTGCTGAAATTGATATATTAACAATATGACATTGCAATAAATGCAACGTGACGCTGAGGTGACGCCCGTATGGATCTGCGCGATTTAAAACTGTTTCTGCACCTGGCGGACAGCCGCCATTTTGGCCGTACTGCGCGGGCACTGCACGTCAGCCCGTCGACGCTTTCCCGACAGATTCAACGGCTGGAAGAGGATATCGGCCAGACGCTGTTTCTGCGCGATAACCGCACGGTGACACTGACCGACGCCGGAGAACGGGCACGCCAGTTTGCCCAGCATACGCTGCTGCAATATCAGCAGCTGCGCCATGCGATTGGTCATAACGGCCCTTCACTCAGCGGCGAGCTGCGCATGTTCTGCTCGGTCACCGCGGCTTACAGCCATTTGCCGCCGATTCTCGATCGGTTTCGTGCCGAGCATCCCATGGTGGAGATCAAGCTAACCACCGGCGATGCCGCCGATGCCATGGAAAAAGTGCAGTCGAATGAGGCAGACGTGGCGATTGCCGGGCGGCCGGAGTCGCTGCCCGCCAGCATCGATTTTACGCAGATTGGCCTGATCCCGCTGGTGCTGATTGCCCCAGCGCTGCCGTGCCCGGTCAGAACTCAGGCGACGCAGGAGCATCCGCCGTGGACGGAAATCCCGTTTATTTTGCCGGAACAGGGCCCGGCGCGGCGGCGTATCGATCTCTGGTTTCGTCGCCATCGTATTACCGCCCCGCTCATTTACGCCACGGTTTCCGGTCATGAAGCGATTGTTTCAATGGTGGCGCTGGGCTGCGGCATTGCGCTGCTGCCCGCAGTGGTGCTGGAGAACAGCCCGGAACCGGTGCGCAATCGCGTTCTGGTGCTGGAAAATGTTGAATCGGTGGAGCCGTTTGAACTCGGCGTCTGCGTACAAAAAAAGCGGCTCGATGAGCCGCTTATCAGTGCGTTCTGGCAACAGCTGTAGATCATGCCGCCGGGCTTTTCGCCGCAGCGGCACAGATTACTGCCCGGCGAGGAAAAACTTGAACGCCGGGTTATTGGCTTCGTCGTGAAAATCGTAGCCGAGATCGGCCAGCCGTTCGCCAAAGCCAGGCTCGTCATCGCCAAGTTCAAATGCCGCCAGTACACGGCCATAGTCGGTGCCATGACTGCGATAGTGGAACAGCGAAATGTTCGAGTGCGTGCCCAGCGTTTGCAGAAACTTCAGTAGGGCACCAGGCGCTTCGGGAAACTCAAAGCTGAACAGCCGTTCACGCAGCGGTTTTGACGGCCGACCGCCTACGATATAGCGCACGTGCAGCTTGGCCATCTCATCGTCCGAGAGATCGACAACGTGATAACCTTCGGCTCCCAGCTGGCTGATGATCTCTTTACGCTCTTCCAGACCACGCGTCAGCCGTACGCCGACAAAAATGCAGGCGTTAGCGGCATCGGCATAACGGTAGTTAAACTCTGTAACCGCACGTCCGCCCAACACCTGGCAGAACTTCAGAAAGCTACCCTGCTGCTCGGGAATAGTGACCGCCAGCAGCGCCTCGCGCTGTTCGCCCAACTCGCAGCGTTCAGAAACGTAGCGCAGGCCGTGGAAATTGACGTTGGCACCGGACAGAACATGCGCCAGCCGCTCACCCTGAATGTGATGCTGCTGGATATACTTTTTCATGCCCGCCAGCGCCAGCGCACCCGACGGCTCCGCTACCGCGCGCACATCCTCAAACAGATCTTTCATGGCTGCGCAGATGGCATCGCTGTCGACGGTGATGATGTCATCAATATATTGCTGACAGAGTCGGAAGGTTTCGCTGCCGATACGCTTGACCGCAACGCCTTCGGCAAACAGCCCGACGCGCGGTAAATCTACCGGCTCGCCCGCCTCCAGCGCCGCTTTCAGACAGGCAGAGTCTTCCGCTTCAACGGCAATCACTTTGATTTGCGGCATCAGCTGCTTGATTAATACCGCCACGCCCGCCGCCAGCCCGCCGCCACCCACCGGCACAAAGATGCGATCGAGATGTGCATCCTGTTGCAGCAGCTCCATCGCCAGCGTGCCCTGACCGGCAATCACTGCCGGGTGGTCGAACGGCGGCACGAAGGTATAACCGTGCTCGGCAGCCAGCTCGATCGCTTTGGCTTTCGCCTCATCGAAATTGGCGCCAAACAGGTAAGCCTCACCGCCAAAAGCCCGCACCGCATCGACTTTGATATCCGCCGTGGATACCGGCATCACGATCAGCGAGGTGATGCCCAGCCTGGTCGCCGACAGCGCCACACCCTGAGCATGGTTACCCGCCGATGCCGTTACCACGCCGCGCGCTTTCTGCTCATCATTCAGTCCGGCAATCATGGCGTAGGCGCCGCGCACCTTAAAGCTGTGCACCGGCTGGCGATCTTCGCGCTTCACCAGAATGGTGTTGTTGAGGCGCGAGGAGATTTTTTCCATTTTTTGCAGCGGCGTGACCTGTGCCACTTCATACACGGGCGCACGCAATATGGCGCGCAGATATTCCGCGCCGCAGGGTTGAGCTGATAGCGGTTGAGACTCGGCCATGGTTAGCCTCCCAGCTTGCTCTTGTCACGCACCGCGCCTTTATCGGCACTGGTTGCCAGTGTCGCGTAAGCACGCAATGCAAAAGATACCTGACGCTCGCGGCCGTGTGGCGTCCAGGCGGCTTCGCCGCGCGCCTCTTCCTCTTCGCGACGGGCGTGCAGTTCGTTGTCGGGCACATCAAGCTGAATGCCGCGGTTAGGAATATCGATGTCGATCATGTCGCCATCTTTCACCAGCGCAATAGTACCGCCGCTGGCGGCTTCCGGCGATGCGTGTCCAATGGACAGGCCGGATGTGCCGCCGGAGAAACGGCCATCGGTGATCAGCGCGCAGCTTTTGCCTAATCCCATCGACTTCAGATAGGTGGTGGGATAGAGCATTTCCTGCATGCCCGGTCCGCCTTTTGGTCCTTCATAACGAATGACCACGACGTCGCCCGCAACCACTTTTCCACCGAGAATCGCCGACACTGCGTCGTCCTGGCTTTCATAAACTTTGGCCGGACCACGGAAGGTCAGGTTGTCGTTATCCACGCCCGCGGTTTTGACAATGCAGCCGTCGGTGGCCAGGTTGCCATACAGCACGGCCAGGCCGCCATCCTGCGAGAAGGCAAATTCGCGTGAACGAATACAACCTTCCTGACGATCATCATCCAGCGTGTCCCAGCGGCAGTTCTGCGAGAACGCCTGGGTGGTGCGGATACCGGCAGGGCCGGCGCGGAACATGGTTTTTACCGCCTCATCTTTCGTCAGCGTGATGTCATATTGCTCCAGCGTCTCGCTCAGGCTCAGACCGAGCACATTACGCACGCTGTTATCCAGCAGGCCAGCACGATCCAGCTCGCCAAGAATGCCGACCACGCCGCCGGCGCGATGCACATCTTCCATATGGTATTTCTGGGTGCTTGGCGCGACCTTACACAGGTGTGGCACCAGACGTGACAGGCGGTCGATATCGGAAATATTGAAGTCGATTTCGCCTTCCTGCGCGGCAGCTAACAGATGCAGCACGGTATTGGTTGAACCGCCCATCGCGATATCCAGCGTCATGGCGTTTTCAAAAGCCGCTTTGTTGGCGATGTTGCGCGGCAGCACGCTTTCGTCATCCTGCTCGTAATAACGTTTTGCCAGGCCGACGATGCGCTTGCCCGCGTTGATAAACAGATCTTTGCGGTCGGCGTGGGTGGCGAGCAACGAGCCGTTGCCCGGCTGTGACAGGCCCAGCGCTTCGGTCAGGCAGTTCATAGAGTTGGCGGTGAACATACCGGAACAGGATCCGCAGGTTGGGCAGGCTGAGCGTTCAATTTGCTCGCTGTCGGCATCGCTGACGTTCGGATTGGCGCCCTGAATCATGGCATCGACCAGATCGAGCTTGATGATTTTGTCAGAGAGCTTAGTTTTACCGGCTTCCATCGGGCCGCCAGAAACAAAGATCACCGGCACGTTGAGGCGCAATGATGCCATCAGCATGCCAGGGGTGATTTTATCGCAGTTCGAGATGCAGACCATGGCATCGGCGCAGTGCGCGTTGACCATGTATTCCACTGAGTCAGCGATTAACTCGCGAGACGGAAGTGAATAGAGCATGCCGCCGTGGCCCATCGCGATACCATCATCAACAGCAATGGTATTGAACTCTTTGGCGACGCCGCCTGCGGCTTCGATCTGCTCTGCCACCAGTTTACCGAGATCGCGCAGGTGCACGTGGCCCGGCACGAACTGCGTGAAGGAGTTGACCACGGCGATAATTGGCTTGCCGAAATCGTCATCGGTCATGCCGGTGGCGCGCCATAAGGCTCGGGCACCCGCCATATTACGGCCGTGGGTGGTTGTCGCGGAACGGTACTTAGGCATGCTCTTTACTCCAGTCTGGATAATAACGCGAACGCCACTGCGTCCGCGGAGACAGTCTTGTTATGGGTTAACCTGATCCAACCAACCCCATTTATCTTCGGTTTCGCCGGTGAACAGCCCGAAGAACGCCTGCTGAATACGTTTGGTTACCGGGCCACACTTGCCTTCGCCAACCTTAATGCCATCCACGCTGCGGACTGGCGTGATTTCAGCGGCGGTGCCGGACATAAAGACTTCATCGGCAAGATAGAGCGACTCACGTGACAGCACCTGCTCACGTACTTCGATGCCCATATCTTTTGCCAGCTTGATGATCGCATCACGCGTGATACCCGGCAGCGCGGATGAGGTGAAAGGCGGCGTGAACAGGATGCCGTCTTTAACTTCAAACAGGTTTTCGCCTGCGCCTTCAGAGATATAGCCGTTGGTGTCCAGCGCGATGCCTTCCTGATAACCATGGCGGCGCGCTTCGCTGCCTACCAGTAAGGAAGAGAGATAGTTGCCGCCCGCTTTGGCTGCGGTAGGAATGGTGTTTGGTGCGACGCGATTCCAGGAGGAAACCATGGCGTCGATCCCCTGCTCCAGCGCTTCGGCGCCCAGATAAGCACCCCAAGGGAATGCGGCGATGATCACATCGGTGCTAAAACCCTCTGGCGGATTCACACCCAGACCCACATCACCCACAAAAGCCAGCGGACGGATGTAGGCACTTTTCAGATTGTTTTTACGCAGCACGTCACGGCAAGCAGACATCAGCTCATCTACGCTGAAGTTCACTGGAAAACGGTAGATTTTGGCCGAGTCATGCAGGCGCTGCATGTGCTCGCGGTGACGAAACACCACCGGGCCTTTGTGAGAGTCATAGCAGCGAACGCCTTCAAACACCGACGTGCCGTAATGCAGCGCGTGTGACATCACGCTGACCTTTGCCTCTTCCCACTTAACCATCTCGCCGTTAAACCAAATGAAATCTGCTTTTTTAGTGCTCATATTCTTATTCCTTTCGCGGCTATGCACGGATCTGTTGTGTTGTTTGTTGGTGAATCTGGACGCTCGCGACATCCATTAATTTATTTAGCTGAGATGACAATAATTCGACTGAACGCTGGCTGGCAACGGTCATTTCGATATTAACGCTTTCTGCGTTGATACCGGAGGCCATGTTCATCGCGCACAGCTGAAAGCCGCGATGACGAACAACGCGCAAAATGCGCTCGACTATTTCAGGTCGGAAACGGGCTTCGATAGACAGTTGATGCTGATTCATGACGTTTTCTCCATCATATTCGCGTTGCTGGCGCCTGGTGGAACCAGAGGCCAGACATTTTCATATTCGTCGATTGAGACATGCAGCAGATACGGCCCTTCACTGTTGAGCAGGGCATCTAACGCGCCATCGACCTGATCTTTACGGGTGATACGCTGGCCAGGAATGCCGAAGGCGCCGGCCAGCATTAAGAAATCGGGATTATCCGACAGGTTGGTTTCGCTGTAGCGCTCGGCAAAGAACAGCTGCTGCCACTGACGCACCATGCCTAAACGCTGGTTGTCCATCAGCACAATTTTCACTGGCAACTGCTTACGTTTGATGGTGCCCAGTTCCTGCACATTCATCATGAACGAGCCGTCGCCGGAGATACAGATAACACAATCATCAGGGCGGGCAACCTGCGCGCCAACCGCCGCGGGCAAGCCAAAACCCATGGTGCCCAGGCCGCTGGAGGTGATGAAATTTTCCGGCTCGTGGTAGCTCATATGCTGAGCTGCCCACATCTGATGCTGACCAACGTCGGTGGTGACCACCGCGCTGGCGGCTTTGCGATCGGATAACTGCTTCAAAAACAACGGCGCGAAAATGGCATCGCCAGGATGATCGTAACGCCATGCATGTGTGGTTTTTAACGCGATAACGTCGTTACGCCATTCAGTAACGTCTATCGGCTGGCTGAGCGCGGGCAACAGCGCGTTGAAATCGCCCTGCAGGGTCACGTGTGCCCGGCGCAGCTTGTGAAACTCGGCTGGATCGATATCCAGATGAATGATGCTGGCGTGCGGCGCGAAGGTATCGAGCTTGCCGGTAACACGATCGTCAAACCGCGCACCAACTGCAATCAACAGGTCGCACTGCTGGACGGCAAGGTTAGCGGCTTTGGTGCCATGCATACCTAACATGCCGAGATAACATTCATCTTTAACGTCAGCGGCACCCAGCCCTTTTAACGTGGCAACGGTTGGAATGCCGGTTTCCTGCGCGAAGGCACGCAGTGCCGGCACCGCACGCGCCATACCAACACCGCCACCCACGTACAGCACTGGCTTTTTGGCTTGCGCCAATAAGGTCCGGGCTTCCGCCAGCTGCTGATGAGGATGCGCGATCGCCTCTTCCACCGGCAGCAGATGCGGCGTCAGATCGCCGCTCGCCAGCTGAATATCTTTAGGGATATCGACCAGTACCGGGCCAGGGCGACCAGATTGCGCAATGGCAAAGGCTTCTGCCAGCACTGAAGGCAGAGCTTCCAGCGATTCCACCAGAAAACTGTGCTTGGTGCAGGATAATGACATGCCGAGCACGTCGATTTCCTGAAAGGCATCGGTACCGATAAAAGCTGATGATACCTGACCGGTGATAGCCACTACCGGCACGGAATCCATCATGGCATCCGCCAGGCCGGTGATCAGGTTGGTCGCGCCCGGACCTGAAGTCGCGATACACACACCGGTTTTGCCGGTTGCACGCGCATAGCCGATGGCGGCCATGGCTGCGCCCTGCTCATGGCGACACAATAGATGTTCGACGCCGCCATCATAGAGCGCATCGTAAACTGGCATGATCGCTCCACCCGGATAGCCAAACACAGTATTAATGCCCTGTGCACGTAACGCCTGAACAACCCATTGTGCGCCTGTCATCGCTATTCTCCTGTCTTTCGGCGAGAACCACAGAATATTATGCTGCTGTTCATTGTTTGCTCCGCCTTAAGTCACTAACTGAATGTCTGGGTAAAAAAAAACCCCCGGACCTTTCGGTGCGGGGGTTTCGTTGAATTCAGACTTGATTTTTAAGCCTTTCTTTCTCCGAGCGTAGCCCCGCACGGTGTGATAAGAATCACCACCACGCTAATCACGACCAGGCTAATCACTCGTAGAAGGGCTTTCATGTCAGATACTTTTAATCGCTTGTTCGAAGTAATGCCTACAGAGTTATCATAGTTAGTGTGATCATGGCAACTTTTTTCGCGGGTTAATTTCAACCGCTGATTTTGCTGGTGTGAAAAAAATGAGTAATTTCAGTTACAAGCTCTTAACTGAAATTTATTCATAACGTCATCGTCGTAATGAGTTTTTCGCTTGTTATCGATGCCGGTTCCATAAAAATGCAAACGATGGCAACGTGGGTATTCAGGCTGCATCGCAGCTTCAAAAATGAGAATCAAAGATTCGCCAGCGCCTTTGCCGCTCGCCACACTGATGGAAAAGGAGCCGTTATGTCGCTTTCCATCGTATTAACACGCGCACTGCTGGGCGTTAACGCGCCTCTGGTGACGGTTGAAGTCCACATCAGCAATGGATTGCCCGCCTTTTCTCTGGTGGGCCTGCCGGAGACCACCGTGAAAGAGGCACGCGATCGGGTACGCAGCGCCATTATCAATAGCGGCTTCAGCTTTCCTGCTCGCCGTATTACGGTGAATTTAGCGCCAGCGGATCTCCCTAAAGAAGGGGGACGTTACGATCTGCCTATCGCTATTGCCGTTCTGGTCGCTTCAGAGCAAGTTCCTGCAGATAAGCTGACGCAGTATGAGTTTCTGGGTGAGCTGGCGCTTACAGGCACGCTGAGAGGCGTTCAGGGAGCAATCCCGGCGGCAATGGCTGCCCTGGCGGCGACGCGGCAGCTAATCCTGTCTGCGGATAATCAGGCGGATGTTGGATTAATCCAACAAGGTCAGTCGTTAATCGGCGAACATCTGCTGGATGTCTGTGCCTTTCTGCATGGTAAACAGGAGCTGGCTGCTGCGGAAGCTCAGCCTTATCAGGAAGCGGTACACAGCGCAGATTTGAATGATGTTACCGGTCAGCATCAGGCGCGGCGCGCGTTGGAGATTACCGCGGCGGGCGGACACAACCTGCTGCTGATTGGTCCGCCCGGTACCGGTAAAACAATGCTGGCCACACGCTTGTCGGGCCTGATGCCACCATTAACGGAACAGGAGGCGCTGGAATGCGCCGCTATTGCCAGCTTGTCTGACAGCGGCAACCTGCATAAACAGTGGCGACAGCGCCCTTTTCGCGCGCCTCATCATAGCGCATCGCTATTTGCGCTCATTGGCGGTGGTAGTTTGCCCCGACCCGGCGAGATTTCACTGGCGCATAATGGCGTACTCTTTCTTGATGAACTCCCGGAGTTTGAGCGTCGTGTGCTGGATGCCTTACGCGAACCGATTGAGTCCGGTGAAATCGCTATATCACGGGCGCGAGCGAAGGTGACATATCCGGCTCGCTTTCAACTTATTGCAGCCATGAATCCAAGCCCAACAGGGCATTATCAAGGCAACCATAACCGCTGTTCGCCACAGCAGACGCTGCGCTATCTCAGTCGCCTGTCGGGCCCATTTTTAGATCGCTTTGATCTTTCGCTGGAGGTGCCTTTATTGCCGTCAGGCACGTTAAGTCAGCGAGAAAGTGTTAATGAATCGAGTGACGTGGTTCGCCAGCGCGTGCAGGCGGCGCGCACAATACAGCTGACGCGTGCGGGAAAGGTCAATGCAGCGCTCAATAACAAAGAGATTCAACAGTGGTGCGAGATCGATATGGAAAGTGCGCAGTGGCTGGAAAATGTATTAAACACGCTGGGGCTATCAGTAAGAGCGTGGCAGCGAATCCTAAAGGTCTCGCGTACTATTGCCGATTTAGCAGGTAAGGAAGGTATACATCGGGAGCATCTTCAGGAAGCGTTAAGTTATCGCGGCATTGATCGGCTGTTGATTCATTTGCATAAAAGCCTGGAATAAAAAAATGGAGCCTGTCGGCTCCACTCTTTTAATCATCGCTTTCCGTGTAGTCTTCAACGCCTTCCATCTGCGGTTTACCACCTGACAGGGTGTGAAAACGTTTAGGGCGCTTGATACGGGTCATATATTTTGACCATACACGTTCAGCTTCCGTTTGTGGTTCGCGAATGCCGCGACACACTTCTACAAAGAGGCGTTCCTCTTCTGTAGTTGGCTCTCTTTTTGCCAGATCAAGCTCGTTAAAAGCATAACCGTGACGTTCCAGAAGCTGAGCTTCTTTAATAGTGAAATCTCCATGGCGGGAGAATCCACGTGGATAGTGTTTGTTATCAAAAAAACGATTCGTTGTTGCGAAGCTTTCCGCCATTTTACACGCTCCTAACTCTTCTATGGCCGTGCTATTTATGGCGCGGAGTATTAGATAGGCTTGACAGAGTGTAAAACAAAAGATTTAAATCATAACGACAAACAAATTTTGGAGGAAGCCAGTGGATACGGAATTGTTGAAAACCTTTTTGGAAGTGAGCCGAACGCGCCACTTTGGCCGTGCTGCTGAAGCACTTTACCTGACACAGTCTGCGGTTAGCTTTCGTATCAGACAGCTGGAAACTCAGCTCGGTGTCAACCTGTTTACCCGGCATCGCAATAATATACGCCTGACTTCCGCAGGCGAACGTCTATTACCCTATGCCGAAAGCTTGATGAACACATGGCTGATGGCAAAGAAAGAGGTTTCCCATACCCAACAGCATCATGAGCTGTCGATTGGTGCCAGTGCATCGCTCTGGGAGGCTTATCTCACCCCCTGGCTACAGACGCTCTATGAGAATCGGGAGAGCTTGCATCTTGAAGCACGTGTTGCTCAACGTCATTCGCTGGTTAAACAGTTACACGAACGTCAACTTGACCTGCTGATCACCACCGAAGCGCCAAAAATGGATGAACTGACCAGCCAGCAAATTGGGCATATTTCTCTGGCCTTATTTCGTTCCCGGCAAAGCGAGAAGCTGGAGAAATATGACTATATCAAGCTGGAGTGGGGGGCCGATTTCCATCAGCATGAAAGCTATTTAGCTGGCGGCGACGATGTACCAGTGCTTACTACGACATCAGCTCACCTGACGCGCCAGCTCCTGCACATCACTAATGCATGTGCATTTTTGCCAGAAACCTGGCACAACGATTATGCCGACCTGCTTGTTATCCAGGATACACCTGTAGCTGTACGTCCACTTTATGCAGTCTGGCTGCAAAATAGCGATCAACAAACGCATATTAAGCAGTTGCTTAAGTTTCCAATCGCTAATTTGAAGTGATCGGCAACAGTTTTGTTCGGGAGTAGCCTATGGTTCTGGGTTCTGGGTTCTGGGTTCTGGGTTTTTCAGGGATTTTAAAGCATTAGACAGGAAGCCGGCGTTTTTAATGCCTTGGCTTTGTTTGGATATAAAGAAATCGTTAATGAAGGGGAAATTTAGGCAAAAAAAATCCTTTGCCTAAGCAAAGGATCATTTTCTGGCAGGGGCGGAGGGACTCGAACCCCCAACACCCGGTTTTGGAGACCGGTGCTCTACCAATTGAACTACGCCCCTAAATAGGGTGGCGGAACGGACGGGGCTCGAACCCGCGACCCCCTGCGTGACAGGCAGGTATT
>NZ_JBLYPN010000026.1:0-33967 GCF_051851875.1 Duffyella sp. Ts4
CACAAACGCCGAGGCGAAAGCGTTTTCCAGGGCGAGCCGCAGGGATGCGGCGAGAGGGCGCGTTGAGCTGGGAGCGAATCGCGTCCGGTCCGTCAGGAAAAGGGTTTTGCTGAGGGCACCCGCGCAGCGGGCGGTTGTGTTTGCCGGATAGCCGGGGTGCAGGGGCGGGGCGCATGCCGCCCCTGCTCGGTCTGCCTTCAGGCAGAACGAAATGGCTGTTGACCTTAAAGACATTGACCCTAAAAGCCAGCCTGCAAGGCAGAACGAAGTCACATTTGACCTTAAAAGCCGCCCGCGATCGGGCATCGCGAAATCCGCCCCCTGTCTGGAAGACCAAAAAATCGGCTACGCTTAATCTCATCCGAAAAAAACCATTTTACTGAAGGATATCAACCATGACCCTGACTCCTTTTCGCCGGACGGTGCTGGCGCTGGCCGCCTGTATGGCGTTGAGTGCCACCGCGCAGGCGGCCGATGCGGTGCGCGTCGGTTCGAAAATCGATACCGAAGGCTCTCTGCTGGGTAACATCATTTTGCAGGTGTTGGAAAAGCATGGCGTCGAGACGGTGAATAAAATTCAGTTAGGCAATACGCAGGTGGTGCGGGCGGCCATTACCGCAGGCGAACTGGATATCTATCCTGAATACACCGGCAACGGCGCATTTTTCTTTAGTGATGAGAAGGATGCGGCGTGGCGCAATGCCGAGGCGGGCTATCAAAAGGTCAAACAGCTCGACGCGCAGAAAAATCATTTGGTCTGGCTGACGCCTGCGCCCGCTAACAACACCTGGACCATTGCCGTGCGCGGCGATGTGGCCCAGCAGAACAAGCTAAGTTCGCTGGACGATCTCAGCGCCTGGCTGAAAAAAGGCGGCAAATTCAAGCTGGCAGCATCGGCCGAGTTTATTGAACGATCTGATGCGCTGCCAGCGTTTGAAAAAGCCTACGGCTTCAAGCTGGAACAGAGTCAGCTACTTTCGCTGGCCGGTGGCGACACAGCGGTAACGCTGAAGGCGGCCGCGCAGCAAACCTCCGGTGTAAACGGCGCCATGGCTTACGGCACCGATGGCCCGGTGGCTGCACTGGGATTACAGACGCTCAGCGATCCCAAAGGCGTGCAGCCGATCTATGCGCCAACCCCAGTGATCCGCGAGGCAACCTTAAAGCAGCACCCGCAGATTGCCGAGTGGCTGAAGCCGGTTTTTGCCTCGCTGGATGAAAAAACCTTACAGTCGCTGAATGCGAAAATTGCGGTGGAAGGCCAGGATGCCAAACAGGTCGCCGCTGACTATCTGCAGCAGAAAAAACTGCTCTGATCGCTATCGCAGACGGGCGGCGTTGCTGCCCGTAACAGGGAAACCATGCCTTTGCGCTTTGCTCCTCAAAATCGTGTTCTGCTGCTGCTGGTCGTGCTGTTAGCGGGTGCGATGCTGCTGCCTGTTCTCAACTATGCGCCAAACCGACTGGTGTCTGGCCAGCCGCTGTGGCTGGCAGAGCACCTTTCTTTCGTCGATCTGCTGTGGCTGCCGATTGTTCCACTGTTGCTGCTGCTGGCAGGGTTGCCGCGTCAAAAAGCCACGCTGCTGCTGACGCTGCTGCTCGGGGAAGCGCTGCTGTTTGCGTTGCTCTACTGGAGCGGCCGTGAAGCCACCCAGCTGGCGACGCAGGGCAGTGCGCTGGCGCGAACCAGCTTTGCCAGCGGGCTGTGGCTGAGCCTGGCGTTAAGCATCCTGCTGGCCGCCGACGCCATTAGCCATCTCACGCGTCATCCGCTGTGGCGACTGCTGCTTAATGCACAACTCTGGCTGCCGGTGATCGTCCTGATCGCCAGCGGACAGCTCAGTGAGCTGGCGCTGATGAAAGAGTATGTAAATCGTCATGATGTGTTTGATCAGGCGCTGGCCCATCATTTACTTCTGTTGATCGCCACACTGCTACCCGCTTTGCTGATCGGCGTGCCCATCGGCGTGATGCTGTTCCGCCGCGCGCCGCTGCAGGGGCCCGCCTTCTCGCTGCTGAACATTATTCAGACGGTGCCGTCGGTGGCGCTGTTCGGCCTGCTGATCGCACCGCTGGCAGCACTGGCAAAAGCCGTGCCCTGGCTGGGCATCAGCGGCATTGGCCTGGCACCCGCGCTGATCGCATTGGTGCTTTACGCGCTGTTGCCGCTGGTGCGCAGCGTCGTCACTGGCTTGCAGCAGGTGCCCGCCAGCGTGCGGGAAACCGCGCGCGGCATGGGCATGTCGACCCGGCAGATTTTCTGGCAGGTCGAGCTGCCGCTGGCGTTGCCGGTGCTGCTCACCGGCCTGCGAGTGGTTGCCGTGCAAACCATTGGCATGGCGGTGATCGCCGCGCTGATCGGTGCCGGTGGCTTTGGCGCGATCATCTTTCAGGGTTTGCTGAGCAGCGCGCTGGAGCTGGTGCTGCTCGGCGTCATGCCGGTGATTGCGCTGGCGGTGATCGCCGATGCGCTGTTCAAATTCCTTATTTCGTTACTGGAGGTCAGAAACGGATGATCGCATTTAATCAGGTCAGCAAATCGTTCGCCGGTAAAGCCGCGGTATCCGATCTCACTTTCACCCTGAATAAAGGGGAGTTTACAGTGCTGATTGGCACCTCAGGCTCCGGGAAATCCACCACGCTGAAGATGATCAACCGGCTGATTGAGCACGATGCCGGCACCATTACCTTTGCCGGTGAAGAGATCAGGCAGATTGACGCACAGCAGCTGCGGCGGCGCATGGGCTATGCCATTCAGTCTATTGGCCTGTTTCCACACTGGACGGTGGCGCGCAATATTGCCACCGTGCCCGCGCTGCTGAACTGGCCACGGCAGCAGATTCGCGCACGCGTGGAGGAGCTGCTGGCGCTGCTCAATCTGGATGCCAGCTTTGCCAGCCGCTATCCCCATCAGCTCTCGGGTGGCCAACAGCAGCGGGTCGGCGTGGCGCGAGCGCTGGCCGCCGATCCGGAACTGCTGTTAATGGACGAACCGTTTGGCGCGCTCGACCCGGTTACCCGCGCGGCGTTGCAGCAGGAAATCATGCGCATTCATCAGCTTTCAGGCCGCACCATCGTGCTGGTCACCCACGATATTGATGAAGCGCTGCTGCTGGCGGATAAAATTGTGCTGATGGACGGAGGACGCATCGTGCAGCAGGGCAAGCCGGTCACCTTGCTAACGCAGCCCGCCAGTGAGTTTGTGCGCGATTTTTTTGGCCGCAGCGAGCTTGGCGTAAGATTGCTGTCGCTGGGCCATGCGGGCGCGGCGGCGCGGCGTGGTGAGTTTCTGCCCGGCGAGACGATCGATGAAAGTATGAACCTGCGTGAGGCGTTATCGCAGTTTATTGCCAGACGAGTGGATAAACTGCCGGTGGTGGATAAGCAGCAGAAGCCATTGGGCGTGCTGCACTTCAGCGATCTGCTGCGCCAGCGGGAGCTGAACTGATGCGCCTGCTCCGCGATCCGTTACTCTGGCTGATTGCGCTGTTCGTGGCGCTGTTGCTGCTGATGCCGCTGAGTGGGCCACTGTTTGCACGACTTTTTCCCGCGCTGGAACGGCCCCTCTATCAGCAGGAAAGTTTTGTGCAGCTGGCATTATCCCACATGGTACTGGTGGCGATATCCAGCCTGTGTGCGGTGGCGATTGGCGTTGGCATTGGCGTGTTGGTCACGCGTAAGCGGGGCGCGGAATTTCGTTCGCTGGTAGAAACGGTGGTCGCGGCAGGACAGACTTTTCCGCCGGTGGCGGTGCTGGCGGTTGCCGTGCCGGTGATGGGATTTGGCGCGCAGCCTGCGATTGTCGCGCTGCTGCTCTATGGATTATTGCCGATTCTGCAAAGCACGCTGGCGGGCATCGATGGCGTACCCGCCGCCAGCCGCGAGATTGCGCGCGGCGTCGGCATGAGCCCGTGGCAGATTCTTATTCAGGTTGAGCTGCCGCTGGCAGCGCCAGTGATTCTGGCGGGGATCCGTACGTCGGTGATTGTGAATATTGGCACCGCGGCTATCGCCTCAACGGTAGGCGCCAGTACGTTGGGTACGCCGGTGATTATTGGCCTGAGCGGTTTTAATACGGCGTATGTGATTCAGGGCGCGCTGCTGGTGGCATTGCTGGCGATCGTCACTGACCGGCTATTTGAACGCCTGCAGCGTGCTGTTAGCGTGAATGCAGAATAAGGGTGTAGCCGACCAGCATTAAGCCGCCGGTGCCGCCGAGCGCCATCAGCGCGAAAAGACAAATCACGGCAATTTTTTGCACATTCATGAGTAAACCTGCTTGTTGCGGAAGAGCGCAAATGATAGCGCGTTAGTCGCGTCGCGCCCAAATAAAAAACCGTGCATTTTTATTGCGAAGTATCAGAAGAAGAAAAGCCCGCCGCTGGCGTGCAGGCTTAGTTGCCGTGAGGAGTGATGGAAAAACCGAGTTGTTGCCACTGCTCAAGCTGTTCAAGCTGACGTCGCGTTAACTTTTTTTCAGTCCAGACAAACAGTTGTTGGCCAGGAAAAAGTTCCGGACGCAGTATGTCAAGCGGTTCTGCCAGCACGTCAATCCGCCAGCCGCTCTGCGACAGCCGCCAGGCTTCTAACCAGATGCGCGTACGATCTTCTGCGCCCCAGCCAATTAACAACGCGTCTTTGCCCGCTTTCTTGCGCACGCCAGTCAGGCAGAACGCAACATAATCGATCAGCACGCCATCGAGCAGACTGCACATGGTGCGTGCGGTGTTTTGATCAAGACCAAGCCGCTGACGCACCGGCATATAAACGTGGTCGATCAACGCATCAACCGGATTTTCGCGACCAATCGTCGCGACTTTGGCGCGCAGTTTTGAAGGTCTGGCATGGCGCAGCACGCTCATTAACTCTTCCTGCAACGTGGTCCAGCCGTCGTGTACCCGCACATTTTCGCCATCCAGCAGCGCCCGTACTTTGCCCACCGGCACGCCGCTTTCCATCCAGCGTTTGATCTCTTCAATGCGCTGCACATCTTCGTCATCAAACTGACGATGGCCGCCCTCTGTGCGTTGGGGCTTTAAAAGACCATAACGGCGCTGCCACGCGCGTAACGTTACCGGGTTGATCCCGCAACGTTCAGCCA
This sequence comes from Duffyella sp. Ts4, assembly GCF_051851875.1. NCBI lineage: Bacteria > Pseudomonadati > Pseudomonadota > Gammaproteobacteria > Enterobacterales > Erwiniaceae > Duffyella > Duffyella sp. Ts4. The sequence goes on from NZ_JBLYPN010000026.1 coordinate 5,102, forward strand.
CATCACCGATGCTATAGATAGCCATAATTCCTCGTCGTCTCTTGCTATCCAGTAACCTTAGCGGAGCCAGGCAAGTTGTACAATCCTTTTTTAACTGTACAACTTGACCGAATGCGGATTACAGCGTAAATCTCATAAACGGGAAAATATTCCAAAAGTGAGAATTAACGGTGGATAGACTGGATCGCCCGCTGGCTGCACGCCTGACGGAACTGCGCATGGCGCAAGGTTGGTCGCTGGAAAACCTGGCGTCCATCACCGGTATTAGCCGCGCCACGTTGTCGCGGATTGAGCGTGCTGAAACCAGCCCAACTGCATCGCTGCTGAACCGGCTCTGTGTCGCCTATGGCATGACGATGTCGCGTCTGCTCAGCGAGGTGGAATCGCGTGCGCCGCTCTGGCTGCCGCGTGAACAGCAGCCGCTGTGGCAGGATGCCGAGAGCGGATTTATTCGTCGCAATGTCTCACCACCCGCCAGCGATTTTCAGGCGGAATTGATTGAGGGCGAGCTGCGCGCCGGCGCGCTAATTGACTATCATGCGCCGCCGGTGACCGGCATGGAGCAGCATATCTGGCTGCTTTCCGGAGAGCTGGTCATTCGCCTGTCAGAACAGCAGTGGCATCTGCACGCCGGGGATTGCCTGCGTTTTCATTTAACGGGATCTTCTTCTTTTCACGCGCCATCCGCACAGGACGCGCACTACCTTCTGGTGATATGCAAATCATGATCGAGTATGCCGAAATTCATGCCGATGAGGCGAAACAGCAGTTTGGAGATATCTGTCGGCTCACCATCGCCTGCGTGGCGGACGGTGCCAGCATTGGTTTTATTGACGCCAGTGATGGCGACGCCATCGTCCGTTTCTGGCTCGGCGCGCTGGAAAGCCTTGAGCGTGGCGAACGGCGCATCTGGCTGGCGTGCCATGAAGGCAAGGTAGTGGGCACCGTTACGCTGGCCCAGGGCATGATGCCCAATGGCCGCCACCGTGCTGAAGTCGCCAAGCTGATGGTGCACCCACAGGCGCGGCGGCAGGGCATTGCGCGTGAACTGATGCAGCGGGCGGAACAGGCGGCGTGGGAAAAATCGCTGTCGCTGCTGGTGCTGGACACGCGCAGCGGCGATCCGGCCACCGCACTCTATCTTTCACTTGGCTGGCAGATTGCCGGCGAAATCCCAGGCTATGCGCAATCAACGCTGGGCGCCTTTGACGCGACCACGCTAATGTACAAAACCGCCGCGTCGGTGATTTCCTGAAGCGCGCTCGATAAAGCGGATATTGCGGCTGACTCATTCTGCATACTGTGTAAAAATACAGGCCACATTTTTTTAGTTAGTGGTGATTATGGCGTTAACTCCGGCGCTCAAAGCAGAAATCGGTCAGTGGTATAAAGCGCTCCAGCAGCAGGTTCCCGATTTCATACCCCGTGCGCCGCAGCGCCAGATGATTGCTGAAGTGGCAAAAACGCTGGCGGGCGACGGCGGGCGCCATCTGGCGATTGAAGCGCCAACCGGCGTCGGCAAAACGCTCTCCTATCTTATTCCGGGCATCGCCGTCAGTCGCGCCGAAGAGAAGCTGCTGGTGATCAGCACCGCCAACGTGGCGCTGCAGGATCAGATCTTCAGCAAAGATCTGCCATTGCTGAAGAAAATCATCCCTGATTTGAATTTTACCGCCGCCTTTGGCCGGGGTCGCTACGTCTGCCCGCGTAATCTCTCGGCACTCGCCACCGACAGTGAGCAGCAGGGCGATCTGCTGCTGTTCCTCGACGACAACATGACCGCCAGTAAAGATGAGCGGGCGCTCTGTACCAAACTGGAAAAATCGCTGAACCGCCATCAGTGGGATGGCCTGCGCGATCACGCGGACGATGCTATCGATAACGGTCTGTGGCAACGCCTGAGCACCGATAAAACCAACTGCCTCGGGCATCACTGCCAGTGGTACCGCGAATGTCCCTATTTCGTGGCGCGGCGTGAGATCGAACAGGCAGATGTGGTGGTGGCTAACCATGCGCTGGTGATGGCCGCGCTGGAGACGGAATCGGTGCTGCCGCCGGCCAAAAATCTGTTGCTGGTGCTTGATGAAGGTCATCATCTGCCGGAAGTGGCGCGCGATGCGCTGGAGATGAGCGCCGAAATTACCCCCGGCTGGACCAGCCTGCAGCTCGATCTGTTTGTGCGGCTGGTGGAGCAGGTAATGGCGCAGTTTCGCCCAAAATCCCCGCCACCACTGAGCAACGTTGAGCGCCTGAAAGGCCACTGCGAAAGCGTGCGCGAGCTGCTCAACGAGCTGTCACAGCACCTGCTGCCGCTGCTGCCCGCGGGCCAGCAGGAAGGGGAATATCGCTTTGAAATGGGCGAGCTGCCCGAAGAGCTGCTGTCGCTCTGCGCCCGGCTGTTCAAGCTGATGGATGCGCTGCGCGGGCTGGCGGAAGGCCTGCTCAACGATCTCAGCGATAAAACCGGTCAGTTTGACGTGGTGCGCCTGCACCGCACCATGATTCAGATGAACCGCACGCTGGGCTGGTTTGAGTCGGTGAGCAAGCTATGGCGACTGGCGGCAATGGAAAAAGCCTCTAACGCGCCGGTATCAAAATGGCTGACGCGTGAACTGCGCGAAGGCAATCCGCATTTGATCATGCACTGCGCGGGCATTCGCGTCAGCGATCAGCTGGAAAAGCTGCTGTGGCGCAAAGTGCCGCACGTGGTAGTGACCTCCGCCACGCTGCGATCGCTGAACAGCTTTACCCGCCTGCAGGAGATGTCTGGCCTCAGTGAGAAAGCGGACGACCGCTTTGTCGCGCTCGACTCGCCGTTTAACCACTGTGAACAGGGCAAGCTGATTATCCCACAGATGCAGCATGAACCGACGCTGGCTAACGAAGCGAACCACATCGCCGAGATGGCACGCTTTTTCCATAGCCAGATCGCCGATAATCAGCACAAAGGTGTGCTGGTGCTGTTCGCCAGCAACCGCGCCATGCAGCAATTTCTGACCCACGTCAGTTCGCTGCGGCTGATCATTCTGGCGCAGGGCGATCAACCGCGATCGCGGCTGGTAGAGCTGCACCGTAAGCGGGTGCGCGAAGGCAAAACCAGCATTCTGGTTGGGCTGCAATCGTTCGCCGAAGGGCTGGATCTCAAGGGTGAACTGCTGACGCAGGTGCATATTCATAAAATCGCTTTTCCACCGGTGGACAGTCCGGTAATTTTGACCGAAGGTGAGTGGCTGAAAAGCCTGCGCCGTTATCCGTTTGAAGTGCAGAGTTTGCCGAGCGCCTCTTTTACCCTGATTCAACAGGTTGGCAGGCTGATCCGCAGCCATGGCTGTACCGGCGAAGTTGTGATCTACGATCGTCGTTTGCTGGCGAAAGCTTACGGTTCACGGCTATTGGCCGCGCTGCCGGTCTTCCCCATTGAGCAGCCGGAAGTGGCCGCTGCGGCCGCCGTCACCGCCATTAAAAAGAAGCCGGTTAAACGTAAACGGGCAAAAAGTTAACGTCATGCTGGCGGCGATGCCGCCTTTCAGGCAGGAGCAGAGATGATGGAATATAACAAAATCATTAAAGAGATCGGGCGCGGTAAAAACCATGCGCGCGATATGGATCAGGAGACCGCGCTGACGCTTTATCGCGCGATGCTCGATGACAAGGTGCCTGCGCTGGAGCTGGGCACTATCCTGATCGCGCTGCGTATTAAAGGCGAAGGCGAAGAGGAGATGCGCGGATTTTATCAGGCGATGCAGGAGCGCGTGCTACGTCTGACGCCGCCAGCCGGTCAGCCGATGCCGATCGTCATTCCCAGCTACAACGGTGCGCGCCGTCAGGGCAATCTTACGCCGCTGCTGGCGATGCTGCTCTCCCGACTGGGCTTTCCGGTGGTGGTGCATGGCGTCAGCGACGATATCACGCGCGTCACCAGCGAGGCGGTGTTTGCTGAGCTGGGCGTTAAGCCAGTAACCGATGCGGCCAGCGCGCAGGCCACGCTGGATCGCGGCGAGCTGCTGTTTATGACGGTAGAAACCTTTGCCCCGGCGATGGCAAAACAGCTGGCGCTGCGCTGGCGCATGGGCGTGCGTAACAGCGCACACACGCTGGCCAAACTGGCGACGCCGTTTGATGAGATGGCAGCGCTGCGGATTGCCAGCGTGTCGCATCCGGAATATGTGCCGCGCGTGGCGACGTTTTTCAGTGAGATTGGCGGTCTGGGATTATTGCTGAACGGCACCGAAGGCGAGGTCTATGCCAGCCCACTGCGCTGTCCGGCGATTAACCTGATCCGCGGCAGCGGCGCAGAAGCTGAACAGTTAATTACCCGTCAGGCAGAGTGCGCGGAAGTGCTGCCGGAAAGTAAAGCGGCGGCGGTGACCGCAGCATGGATTGACGATGTGCTGGCGCAACGTCGTCCGTTACCGCAATCGCTGCGCCTGCAAATTGCCTGCTGCTTCGTTGCTACCGGCCGCAGCAATACGCTGGATGGCGCGCTGGAGCAGTTGACGGTAGCCGGTTTTTAAGCCTGATCGCGTGGCTCAGCGCGCAACCTGGCGGAAGATTAAAACAGCGAGCGGTTAAGCTTCTCCGCCAGCATTTCCAGCGCCGCCACGCCCGCCAGCGAATTGCCCGAGGTATCCAGCGCGGGCGACCAGACCGCAATGCTCATCTCGCCCGGTACGATCGCGACAATGCCGCCGCCGACGCCTGATTTCGCCGGCAGGCCGACGCGCCAGGCAAATTCGCCAGCGCCGTCATACATGCCGCTGGTCATCATCAGCGCGTTGATATGTTTGGTTTGCCGCGGCGTGATAATTGCCAGCTCGCCACTGAGATCGCGTCCCTGATTCGCCAGAAAGGCGAAGCAGCGTGCCAGCTCAGTGCAGCTCATCGACAGCGAACAGTAGTGAAAATAGGTTTGCAGCACGGTGGCGACATCGTTATCAAAGTTACCAAACGCCTTCATCAGCCAGGCAATCGCCGCGTTACGCGCTGAATGCTCAAATTCCGAGCGTGCCACCTGGCGGTCATACTGAATATCCGGCTGCTGCGCCAGTGAACGCACCACTTCCAGCATGCGCTGACGCGGGGCGGTAAGTCGAGTTTCCAGCATGTCACAGACCACCAGCGCGCCCGCATTAATAAACGGATTGCGCGGCTTGCCTTTTTCCAGCTCCAGCTGAACCAGCGAATTAAACGGCTGGCCCGAGGGATCTTTGCCCACCCGCTGCCAGATTTCACTCTCCTGATAGCGCGTCTGTGCCAGCGCCAGCGACAGCACTTTGGAGATCGACTGAATGGAGAAACGTTCATCCGCATCGCCTGCCTGCCAGAGCTGACCGTCCAGCGTGCAAACCGCGATGCCAAGATAATCCGGCGCTACCGTCGACAGTGCCGGGATGTAATCGGCGACGCGCCCCTGCGCAATGAGTGGACGCACATCATCAAGAATTTGCTGCAGTAACTGATTGCTGAGGCTGGCCACAACCGTTTTCCAAAGTGACAAATGAATGCGCAGGATGATGGCGAGGAATAGCAGAGGGGTCAACGAACTTATGGCTAAAGCTTGAGGACGGTCGGTTGACCGTCCGGTTTTTAATCAGCGACTGACCGGCAATAGCTGCTCAACCAGCTGCTGCCAAAAGGCGATGCCGTCGCCGATAAGCTGGTCGTTGAAATCATAGAAAGCGTTGTGCAGTGGACGCGACGGTGTGGCGCCATCGGCACCGAGCCAGAAATAGGCGCCTGGACAGTGCTGCAGCATGCAGGCGAAATCTTCTGACGCCATCGACGGATTGACCTGCCAGTGGACGCGATCGGCACCCAGCGTGCTCAGCGCCACATCGCGCACTTGCTCAGCCTGCACCGCATGATTGTGGGTAACCGGATAGCCCGGTAGCCATGCGATCTCGCCAGTCACGCCAAACGGCTGCGGCAGATTGTTGACAAAATCTTCAATCAGCCCACGCACCTTTTGACGCACATCCGCCTGTAAACAGCGCACCGTGCCACGCAGCTGTACGCGCTCCGGAATGACGTTGATCGCTTCACCGCCGTTGATTTGGGTAATGCTGACCACCGCCGACGCCAGCGGCGACAGGCGCCGCGCCGGGATAGTCTGCAACGCCAGCACCAGCTCGGCGGCGGCCACCACCGGATCGGCGCCGCTTTCTGGCATCGCCGCGTGACAGCTGGTGCCGGTCAGCGTAATGGCAAAAGCATCCAGCGAGGCCATCATCGCGCCGCTGTTTACTGCCAGATCGCCAGCGGGCAGGCCGGGCCAGTTGTGCATCGCATAGATGGCATCCATCGGGAACAACGTAAACAGGCCTTCTTCGACCATGCGACGTGCACCACCGAGATTCTCTTCGGCGGGCTGAAAAATAAAGTGCACCGTGCCGCTAAACCGCCGGGTTTGGGCCAGTAGCGTAGCGGCGGCCAGTAAAACAGCGGTATGGCCGTCGTGACCGCAGGCGTGCATGACGCCCGGTTGCTGCGACTGCCAGGCTGAGGTGCCGAGTTCGGTAATGGGCAGGGCGTCCATATCAGCACGCAATCCGATCACCGGGCCGGAGCCGTTTTCCAGCGTACCGATCACGCCGGTACCGCCCAGGCCACGATGTACCTGTAATCCCAAAGCAGTCAGCTGCTGCGCCACCAGATCGGCGGTGCGCTGCTCGTTGTAGCCCAGTTCAGGCCAGGCGTGAAGCTGATGACGCCAGGCGGTGGCTTCCTTGATCAGGGTGTCAGGAACAGACATGGAAATCCTCATAAAGTGACTGCGATAACCGCAACAGGCTGGCTTAACTGTAGAGGGTTTTGCTGCTGGTCGTCCACGACAAAAGCGGGAGCCGGGACGCAAAAAAGCCGAAAGCACGCTTTCGGCTGATTCGAGACACAGCATGAAGGTAAGGCGCAAGGTTCCGCACCCGACAAACAGTATAGCGCTAACGGCATATAACGAAATTCAAAGCATTTCATTTTGTTATTCAGAATTACTGTGCAACCGGCTCAGGGTTTGCGGGCATCCGGGCGCACCAGATCGAAACGCTGATCTTCGCTGATACCGTAATAGGCGCTCGGCCCACCGGCGCGCAGGATCGGCTGCGCCTTAGCCGTCTGATAAATGCCCTCTTCCAGCAAGGAGGTGGCGATGTGCACCGCGACCACTTCGCCAAGGATAAGCCAGGTCGGAACCTGCTCACCGTTCATATCCGTTAACTGAATGCATTGCGTCAGTCGACATTCAAAGTTAACCGGGCTTTCCGCAACCATGCTGACATCGATCTGCGAAGCGGGCAGCGGCGTCAGTCCTGCCAACGCAAACTCATCTTCATCGTGAGCAATCGACGCTGAACTCTCGTTCATCGCCTCGGCCAGCGGACGCGTCGCCAGATTCCAGACAAAAGCGTTGGTTTCGGTGATATTGCGCACGCTGTCTTTCCAGCCGGTGCTGGCAAAACCGATGATGGGTGGCTGATAATTGAAGCAGTTAAAAAAGCTGTAAGGTGCCAGGTTACGCGCGCCGCTACTGCTGGTGGAGCTGATCCAGCCGATAGGACGCGGCCCGACGATGGCGTTCAGCGGATCGTGCGGCAGGCCGTGACCGACGCGTGGCTGATAGGAATAGCGTTGATGTGACATAAGCACCTCTTTTCAAATAGTTATGTTTATAGTAGACCGATTCTCACAGGAAAATAGCCGCCAATTGTTTACGCTTTTTTCCAATACGGGTATCTTACGCGCCTCCAGCCAAGGGAAGCCGATGAAAAACACAGCAGAAAAGAGCGGATTACACCCGCGCAACCGCCATCGCCAGCGCTACGATTTCAGCGCGCTGGTTGCCACCCATCCGCCATTGGGCGAGAAAATCGCCGTTAACACCTGGGGCGATACCTCGATCGATTTTGCCGATCCCGAGGCGGTGAAGGCGCTGAATCAGGCGTTGCTGCACCACTTTTATGGCGTCGCGCACTGGACCCTTCCCGACGGCTTTCTCTGTCCGCCGGTGCCGGGACGTGCCGATTACCTGCATCATCTTGCCGATCTGCTGGCAGAAGATCACGCCAACAGCGTGCCGACGCACTGCAACCTGCTGGATATCGGCTGCGGCGCCAACTGCATCTATCCGCTGATTGGCCAGGCGGAATATGGCTGGCGCTTCACCGGCACCGAAGTCAGCGAGCCCGCATTACGTGCGGCTAACGCTATCGTGGCGGCTAATCCTGGTTTGCAGCGCAGCATCCGTCTGCGTCGGCAGAAGCTGGATAACGCCATCCTGAACGGCGTGATCCAGAAGAATGAGTTTTATCACGCCACGATCTGCAATCCGCCGTTCCACGCGTCAGCCGAAGCGGCACAGGAAGGCAGTTCGCGTAAACAGCGCAATCTCGGCCAGAAAAGCAGCGCGCCGCTTAACTTTGGCGGTCAGCAGCATGAGCTGTGGTGCGAAGGTGGTGAGCAGGCATTTATCGCGCAGATGATTACCGAGAGCGTCGATTTTGCCCGTCAGTGCATCTGGTTTACCTCGCTGGTTTCACGTAAAGAGCATTTGCCCGCGCTGCGCGACCAACTGCGCGATCTGGATGTCGCCGAGGTGCGGATTATCAATATGGCGCAGGGCCAGAAGCAGAGCCGCTTTATCGCCTGGAGCTTTATGGATAAGGGCACGCGCGCCAAACGCCTGACCAAACCCACGGCCTGATCGACCGCCGCCGCGTTTATGCCGGCGGAGGCAGCGCAGCAGCGGCACCGGCAACATCGGTGCCGGTCTGCATGACCTCAACGGTTTGATGCGGCGGCTTGATGCCCGCGGCGTCAAAATGCTTCTTCACCTGCTCATCAAGCGCAAAACGCACCGTCCACTGCTTGAGCGGCTGTGTGGTAAACGACACGCGCACGGTAAACGCCTGGTTGGTTAATCCCACCAGACCGGCAAAATTCGGCTCACCAATCACCATGCCGCGAATCTCCTCATTTTCCATCAGCGCCTTCACCGCAGCCTGCAAGGTGGCGTTGACACGATCGCTCTCTTCGCTGCGATCGACATCATAGTTGGCGACAAACGAACCGATACCGCGCACAAAGTTGGCGAAGGTGGTGATCGATGACCACGGAATGATGTGATAGGCGCCGGTATCTTGCCGCACACCGACCGAGCGGATCGACATGCGTTCCACCGTGCCGGTAATGGCGCCGATGGTGACCAGATCGCCGGTGTTCATGCCGTTTTCAAACTGGATAAAAATGCCGGTAATAATATCCTTAACCAGCGTTTGCGAACCGAAAGAGACCGCCAGACCCAGCGCCCCGGCACCCGCCAACAGCGGCGCAATATTCACGCCAATCTCCGACAGCAAAATCATAATGGTAATGGTGCTGATTACCACCGCCAGCGCGTTGCGAAACAGCGTTAACAGCGTGCGGGTGCGCGCGCTCGGCATTGGCCGACCGTGCGAATCCGACGCGAGACGGCTTTCAATCAGGCTGGCGAGCAGCGTCCAGCCCACCGCCGAGAAGAACAGAATCATCGCCACGCGAATGATCACGTCCACCAACTTTTCACCCCCGCCAACCGTTAACCATTCCCAGAGATTGAACAGATGCCAGGCGTTGAGCAGCAGCAACATGACCGCAAACACCGTCAGAATGCGCGCTGCTTTCAACGAGGCGTGAATCCAGCTATTGACCCGCTGCTGCAGCTGCGGGTAGTTACGGCGCAGATCGGGTGAAAGGATAATGGTCTTGGCGATCCAGCGGGTCAGCATGCCGGAAAGCAGGGCGCCGAAGCCAATAATCGCCAGACTCTGCACCGTTGCCGACATCATAAATTTCAGGCTGTTGCCGGGATTAAACATCGAGAAGAAGAACAGCGCGATAAAATAGGCGCCCGCCAGCCAGTGCCAGATCACCGCAAAAGCGCGAATGAAAATAGCGAAAAAGCTTAAGGTGCGGTCAGCCAGTTGCAGCAGAGCCAGCTGCACGTCACGTTTGTTGGTGATGATCAGCCACAGCGCCCAGACGGTGATGGATCCCATGATGACCACGTTAACCAGCGCGCCGGTCTGCACGTTCACCTGATTGGTGACGATAGGCACGATGACCAGCAGCCCGTAGCCAATCACGCCGCTCAGCCAGCTCAGACGGGTGTTCCAGTAAAAGGCGCTGGGATTGCGGATGTGGAAAAAACGCAGATCGGGATAATGCGGACAGAAAATCAGCCGCAGAATCGTCTTGAAGAATTCAATCAGGGCAAAGGCGTTGAGAAAAAGCCCTTGCTGATAGGCGATGGTGCGGTTGCCGCCGTTCAGGTTGTCGCTGAGGATCTGGCCGATAAACAACGCGGCGGCCAGCAGGGCAAGGTCGATAAAAAATGCGCCGAGAATAGTCACGGGCAGATGCAGCCAGTTGGTGCGCTGATGGTTATTGCGTCTTCCCCAGCGGCCCATACGGCGAAACAGCGGCGACACGCACCAGCGCATCAGCCAGTAAATGGCAAACAGCGCCGCCGCCAGCATCAGAAAATGGTTTAGCGCGTTGAAAAAGGTTTTCTTGTTAAAGCTCTTATGCGGCGCAGAGACGATATTGTTATGCAATCGAACAAACTGGCTGGCAAAGGCGCCGCCATACTGGCGCGTCAGTTCGGTCAACGATTGCAGCACGGTTTTCTCTTCCGGTTCCGGTGGCACAATCACCGGCGTGGTGCTGCTTTCTGACTTTTGACTGCCCGCGTCACGCAGCTGCTTTACCAACTGCTGGCGAGCGCTGTCATTTTCCAGAATCTCTGCCAGCGCGGCATAGCCCGCTTTTTTATCTTCTTCAGAGGGCGTCGATTCGCTGCTGGCCGATTTTTGCTGCTGCTGCGCACCCACTGCCGCTGCGGGCAGGGAGACCGCCTGCGTGGCGAAACCGCAGCTAAGCAGAACAACCAACAGCAACCACCGAACGGCAGACAGCGGTGGGAAACAAGACGACATACCTTTCTCCTCTGGCAGCGTCTGATGACGCCAGTGGAGAAGTATAGACGCAAGGGGTGTTGCACCATTCTGAAAGATAAAGGAAAGGGCGGTGGCACAAAGCCACCGTCCGCAGAGCGAGGATCAGGAAACGTGTTGCAGGAAGTCGCGCAGGCGGTCGCTGGGCGGGTTATTGATCAGGCTGTCGGGATCGCCATCTTCAGCGATGCGGCCTTTATCGATAAAGATCAGGCGGCTCGCCACTTTTTGCGCAAAGCCAACCTCATGCGTCACAATCACCATGGTCATGCCTTCTTCAGCCAGATCCTGCATCACCTTGAGCACTTCGTGGCGCAGTTCAGGATCGAGCGCAGAAGTTGGCTCATCAAATAACATCATCTTCGGCTTCACCGCCAGCGCACGGGCAATGGCCACGCGCTGTTGCTGACCGCCGGAAAGCTCAGACGGAAAATGGTGCGCGCGTTCCGCAAGGCCGACCTTGCCGAGCAGGGTTTTGGCCAGCTGGTGCGCCTCTGCTTTCTTCGCGCCACGCACGCGAATCGGGCCAAAGGCGACGTTATCCAGCGCGCTCATCTGCGGAAAGAGATGAAACTGCTGAAACACCATGCCCGCTTCCTGACGAATCAGGCGCTCATCAACGTGCGGATCGTTAACCTTCATGCCATCCACAATCAGATCGCCACTGGTGATCTCTTCCAGCTTATTGATGCAGCGCAGCAGGGTTGATTTGCCAGAGCCGGACGGGCCGATAATCACCACCACTTCGCCCTGATTAATTTTCAGATCGATGTTGTGCAGCACCTGAGTCTGGCCAAAATGTTTTGAGACGTTTTTAAATTCAATCACAGGATTTTCATCCTCTTTTCAATACGACGCAGCACGAAGCTCAGCACCAGCGTAATAACCAGATAGATGATGGCAACCGCACTCCAGATTTCCAGCGCGCGAAAGTTACCCGCGATAATTTCCTGTCCCTGACGCGTCAGTTCGGCCACGCCAATCACGATAAACAGCGAGGTATCCTTGATGCTGACGATCCACTGGTTGCCTAACGGCGGCAGCATACGGCGCAGCGCCAGCGGCATAATGACATAGCGCAGCGTTTCACGACGGGAAAGGCCCAGCGCAAGGCCCGCTTCACGGAAACCGTTGTTAATCGACAGCACGGCACCGCGGGTAATTTCCGCAATGTAGGCGCCGGAGTTGATCATAATGGTGACCACCGCCGCCGAGAAGGGATCGATACGCAGATCGGGAATCGCCATCGGCAGGGCAAAGTAGATAAACATCACCTGCACCACAATCGGCGTGCCGCGAATCAGTTCGATAAAAACCAGCGCAATATTACGGCTCAGCCAGCCGCCGTAAGCGCGGGCAAAACCGGCGATCAGACCGATAATCACGCCGCCAATCAACCCCAGCACGGAAATTAGCAGGGTCATTTTGGCGCCTTCGATCAGCAGCGGTAACGCTGGCCAGACGACGCTCCAGTCAAACTCCATGGTGTTTACTCCAAAACCGTTTGAATTGTGAAAAAACGCGAGGGCACGATGCGGCCCTCGTCGTTAAAGATGCCAAACGGCAAACTTACTTAGGTTCAGTACCGAACCATTTTTTATAGATGGTGTTATAGGTGCCGTTGTCGCGCAGCGTTTTCAGCGCGCCGTTGATCTTGTTACGCAGATCGTCGCTGCCTTTTGGCAGGGCGATGCCATATTGCTGCGCCTCGATTGAATCACCGACGGCCTTAAAGCGGCCTTTGCCTGCGGTATGGATGAAGTAAAGGATGTTTGGCGTATCGTGCAGCACGGCGTCAGCACGGTTGGTGCCCAGCTCCATGTAGGCGCTGTCAATATTCGGGAACTGACGCAGATCTTTGGATTTAATGTTCTTTTTCGCATAATCAACGGAACCGGTGCCGCTTTTAACGGCGACAACTTTGTCGTTGAGATCGTTGATGCTGTGAATTTTCTCTTCGTTATTGCGTACCATCACCGTCAGGCCACTTTTGTAATAGCCATCAGAGAAGTCGATCGCCTTTTTACGATCGTCAGTAATGGTGATACCGGCTAAAGCAACATCGACGTTGCGGGTTTGCAGCGCAGGAATAATGCCGCTGAAATCCATCGGCTTCAGCTCATAGCTGAGTTTCAGCTGCTTCGCGATAGCATCCCAGAGATCGATATCAAAACCGACGTAGCTGTTACCCTGTTTAAATTCAAAGGGCACAAAGGCGGTATCGGTAGCGACAACCAGTTTCTTTTCCGCTGCGGTAGCAGAGAGGGCGAAGGCCAGCGCGGCGGCAGCAACAGTAGCTTTAAACAGTGACTTCATCATTTTTCCTTATTACCTTCGGGGCGAACCGCCCGAATGGGCTTGCAGCCATATGAAAAAGTTATGCCAGGTTTAAGAAAGGCATCAATTTCATTGGGTTAACGGAATAATCTGACGGAACTGGTCAGATTGTTCTGAGAATGCACCAATAATGGTCACCAGTAAAGTGCGACTGGTCTGTTTTGGTGCATGGCAACAGGCTAAATGACAGGCACAAAAAAGGGCGCCACTGGCGCCCGATAGTTTGCGTAAAGCAATGTCTTATTCGATGTTGGATTCAATGAACCACAGGAACTTGTCCAGATCGCGAGAAGCCGCGGTGAAGATATCAGCGGTATCTTCATCTTCTACTTCATTAATCGCTTTGCGGGTATCGTTAGCAACGATGGCGTAACGATCGGCCAGCGCTTTCAGATGGTCCTGCACGCTGTGAATATTCAGCGGATAGCTCTGCAGTGGCGTTCTGTCGTTGACCACTTGGCTGGTACCCAGTGCGGTGCCGCCAAGCTGTACAACACGCTCAGCAATGGTGTCCTGATGATCGGTAATCGCGGTACGGAAGCCGTCAAGCATCTCATGCACACCGATAAAGTTAGAGCCGCGCATGTTCCAGTGCGCCTGCTTGGTAATCAGCGAGAGATCAATGAATTCAACGACGATACGATTGAGCACCTCAATGGTGGCTTTCTTATCCTGATCGGCCACATCATTACGGGTGTAGATCAAATCGGACGACGTATTTTTTACCAGTTTTGCGGTACTCATCATTAATATCCTCTAATGTTGGTTGTCCTAATTAAGCACGAAGATAAGTATAGCAGCGCTTTGGCATCCTGCCGGAAAGTTCCTGTCTATCGGCATAATAGGTTGCTCTGTCGCAAAGTTTCATTGCTCTGGCGCAGTTTTTTAACTAGTTTGCTGAAAAATAAGCATTTATCTTCTCTCGCTCCGATAAGTCTATCCGCGCTGCTGCTCACCTGACTTAATTACAAATATTAACAAAATCAGAATGCCTGCACTAACGCGCTTATTTAATGACAATTTTGCGACAGGCGATAAATAAGTGATAACGCTAAAGCGAAACAGGAATTATTCAATTTTTACCTGGTTTAGCTCTGTTTTTGTTGGACGCAGCGTGAGCGTCGATCCGGCAGAGGCCACCACGATAGCTAACAGCGCCAGCCACTGAACCGGGGTCAATAGTTCACCCAAAAAAAGCATGCCCGAAATCGCCGCCATGGCCGGTTCGATGCTCATTAGCGTGCCAAACAGCCGCGCCGGCAGGCGGGTTAACGCCACCATTTCCAGCGAATAGGGCAGGGCGCTGCACAGAATGGCGATGGCAATGGCAACAGGTAAAACCGAGAGGCTCCATAAACCGCTTTCGGCAAACGCCAGGCCGATCGGCACAAAAATCACTGAGGCAATCACCGAGCCCATCGCCACGGTGGCCGGACCGTGGCCGCTACCGGCGCGCTGACCTGACACAATGTAAATCGCCCAACAGGCACCGGCCGCAATAGCCAGCGCCGCACCCAGCGGATCGATCTCGCTGAGACCCTCGCCAAAAGGCAGCAGATACCATAAGCCTACCAGCGCCAGCAGCACCCAGACGAAATCGAGCGGACGACGTGAACCGGCCAGCGCCAGCGTCAGCGGGCCGATAAATTCCAGACCCACCGCAATGCCCAGCGGTACGGTGCGGATGGCGAGATAAAACAGCGTATTCATCGCGCCAAGCGCAATGCCATAGATAATCAACGGCGGCAGAGTGTGACGACTGATGCGCATGCGCCAGGGTTTGAAAATAACGCAGAGGATCAGTGTGCCAATACCAAGCCGAATGGCGGTGATGCCGGTAGCGCCTACCTGAGGAAAAATGGATTTCGCCAGCGCGGCACCACCCTGAATAGAGATCATGGCAATCAGCAAGGCGGCAATCGGTAGCCAGTGCGAAGCAGAGCGAGATGCAGGTAACATAATGGAAGAAAGTCCTTTTACTGTTTTCAGTGCGGTTTTCAGTTGCCAGTGTAACGCAACGGGGCGGTAAAAAAGTGCGCCATCAAAAATATCCTGTAACTTTTATGCTCAAAAAATGAGCGATTCAGGGCCATGAGCGTAAAGTTATGTCAGATTTAATTAGGAATTTTCTTAATGAACGAATTTTTATTTTTGAGAATTGTTGCACGCATATGAAGGGAAAAATAAGAAAAAAGAATGACCTATGAAACGTCATTAACTTCCTGTTACAGCAAACATTCTCTTGGACAACAATTTGAAGGCAGAGTTTCTCGCTAAGTTTTGTTATATTTTTAGCGTTGTCAGGAGATGAAGTACTTTCACATTTGAGGTGGTTATGAAAAAAATTGCATGTCTTTCTGCACTGGCTTGTGTACTGGCTGTATCAGCGGGTTCAGCAATGGCTCAAAGCACCGTTACCGGTGGCTACGCACAGAGCGATTACCAGGGCGTTGCTAACAAAGCTAACGGCTTCAACCTGAAGTATCGCTACGAAAACGGCAGCGATCCACTGGGTTGGATCGGTTCTTTCACCTATACCGAAAAAGACCATGATGTAGACGGTTTCTACAACAAAGGTCAGTACTACGGTGTGACTGGTGGTCCTGCTTTCCGTCTGAATGACTGGGCAAGCATCTACGGTGTTGTGGGTGTTGGCTACGGTAAATACCAGGAAACTGGCGCAGACCGCGAAAAATCTGATACCAGCGACTACGGTTTCTCCTATGGCGCAGGTATGCAGTTCAACCCAATCGAAAACGTGGCACTTGACGTTGGTTACGAGCAGAGCCGTATCCGTAACGTTGATGTTGGCACCTGGATCGCTGGCGTTGGTTACAGCTTCTAATTCTGAGCTTTCAGCTTAAGAATGATAAACGGCCCCTGTTGTGGGCCGTTTTCTTTTTTACCGCCCTAACAGATCGATTGCCACCCTTAATTTCTTTTTCTGCGCAGGCAGAGGCATCTTTACGATCGTTATGCAGGGTTCTGATATGAACCAGCAACGGCCGTGAAAAAATTGCGCGGGCAGGGAAGGGGATAACAGGAACGCGCTCAGGAATGGCGAGGGTCTTGCGGTTTCTGCGTTTTGCCCATTTTCGCGCTCAGCATCTCAATCAGCATCAGCCTGACCTTGAATGGCGATCGACACCATAATTTCAGCAGCAGTGTGAAAGGCATGATTCTCTCCTCATAAGCGGCCATGGTCATCAAACAGGCGTACCGGGCAGCGGCAAACAACAGGCAACGGCAGAGCGGATCGAACGGTATCGCAGGCTTAACCGTAGTAATGCTGTGGTTGCAATATAACCAGTTATAGCACTGGCTATACCCTTTAGCCAAGGCTATTTACAGAAAATTTGTGCTTCGTTGTGCATGGTTTACAATGTGGCTCCAACAGCGTCGCCAGGGCTTTTTCTGCGGGCGCAATAATAAGAGGAAGCTGTATGAGTCGTCGCGCGAAAACCGCCGCAACCCCCCATGGGCCATTGAAAGATATTGAGGAGCATGTCGAGGGTTTTCGACAGGTGCGCGAAGCGCATCGGCGCGAATTGATTGACGATTATGTTGAGCTTATCTCCGATCTTATCCGGGAATTTGGCGAAGCGCGCCAGGTAGACATGGCTGCACGTCTCGGCGTTTCGCAACCTACTGTTGCAAAAATGCTGAAACGACTCAGTAGCGCGGGTTTGGTAGAACAGGTACCTTATCGTGGCGTCTTCCTCACCCAGGAAGGCGAGACGCTGGCGGAAGAGAGTCGGGCGCGTCATCACGTGGTGGAAACCTTTCTGCTGGCGCTGGGGATCAGTCCTGATACCGCCCGCCGCGATGCAGAAGGCATTGAACATCACGTCAGCGATGAGACCCTGGCTATTTTTAAAACCTTCTACGAAAACCAGCATTCCTGAGACTCATAACTTCAGCGGCGGCCAGCTATCGTGGCAACACTCATTACCCCGTTTTTGCGCGATCGTTTTTTGCACCTTCTTGTGGTTCTTGGCATTGTACTTGGCTGCTTTGCCCGCTTTCAGTGGCGTGAGCTGCCCGGCGCCGTAGACTGGCACACCATTATTACCCTGTGCGGGCTGCTGCTGGTGACCAAAGGCATCGAAAGCAGCGGCTACTTTGACCTGCTGGGCCAGCGGTTGATTCAGCGCTTTAA
The DNA here is from genome assembly GCF_051851875.1 of Duffyella sp. Ts4. Classification (NCBI taxonomy): domain Bacteria; kingdom Pseudomonadati; phylum Pseudomonadota; class Gammaproteobacteria; order Enterobacterales; family Erwiniaceae; genus Duffyella; species Duffyella sp. Ts4. The sequence continues at coordinate 22,583 of NZ_JBLYPN010000026.1, forward strand.
TCAGCAGCGCACGCTGGCGCTGTTTCTGGTTGCCGCCGCCGCACTGCTTTCCACCTTTCTGACCAACGATATCGCCTTGTTTATCCTCGTGCCGCTAACGCTGTCGCTGCGTCAGTTCTCCACGCTGCCGGTCAGTAGGCTGATCATTTTTGAGGCGCTGGCAGTCAACGCTGGGTCGCTGCTGACGCCGGTCGGCAACCCGCAAAATATCCTGCTGTGGGGCCGCGGCGATGCCAGCTTTGTCGGATTTATGCTGCAAATGCTGCCGCTGGCGGCGTCGATGGTGGCGATTTTGCTGGTGCTGACGTGGTTCAGCTTTTCCCATCGCACGATTGAACGGCACGACAACATGACCACGCCGCAGTGGCAAAAAGGGCTGCTCTGGTTGAGCATTGCGCTGTATCTGCTGTTCGTGGTGGCGCTGGAGCTTAAGCTTACCGGATGGGCGTTGCTGCTGGTAATCGCCTGCTTTGCGCTGCGTGCACGCCGCGTCTTACTGGCGCTTGACTGGAGCCTGCTGGCGGTGTTTATCGTCATGTTTGTCGATGTCTGGCTGTTTATGCGCCTGCCGCAGCTACAGGGTCTGGTGCAACAGGTGGCACACGCCAGCGACGCGGTGCATTTCTTTGCCGCTATCGGTTTATCGCAGGTTATCAGCAACGTGCCGGCGACTATTTTGATGATTCAAATTGTCCCTGCGTCGGTTTCGCTGGCGTGGGCGGTGAACATTGGCGGCTTCGGCCTGTTGCCGGGTTCGCTGGCCAACCTGATCGCCTTGCGTATGGCAAAGGACAAAGCGATCTGGTGGCGTTTCCATCTCTTCTCGGTGCCGATGCTGTTTATCGCCATTGCCGTCGGCTGGTTGCTGCTCAGGGCACTTCACTAACCGCGTTTGTGCTGCGTATTCTGCGCAGCACGTCATCTCTCCGGCAAAAAATAAGCAACGGGTGCGGCTTTTGTAAAGTTGTACTGGAATTTGTCAAGTTAACTTCCTACTGTTAATAGGCCAAATTTCCAGCGCGCCCTTCGCGCATACAGCCAAAGATGGATACGATGACTGATAAAAACGACGTGAATAAAAAGGATGCGCAACAGCATGCGGATGCGCAAGCCCATCAGGATGAGCAGGAGCAGGAGAACCAACAGCAGGATGATCAGCAGGAGCAGCCGCGCAAACGGCCAGGCAAAAAGCCGCTGATTATTCTTGGCGTGCTGGTGATCGTCATGATCATCGTTGGCTTTTTCTTCTGGTTCACCACCCGCAATGAAGAGACCACCGACGACGCCTTTACCGAAGGCGATGCGGTGACCATTGCGCCCAAAGCGTCCGGCTATGTGGTCAAGCTGCTGGTTAACGACAACCAGCGGGTGAAGAAGGGCGATCTGCTGGTGATGATCGATCCGCGTGATAATCAGGCGCAGCGCGATCAGGCGAAAGCGCAGCTTGGTCTGGCACAGTCGCAGTTACATCAGGCACAGGCACAGCTTGCGTTGTCACGGGTACAGTATCCGGCACAGCGCGATCAGGCGCTGGCCGATCAGGCGAAAGCGCAGGCGAACCTGCTTAATGCTGAGGCGGACTATCGTCGTCAGCGCGGCGTTGATCCCCGCGCCACCTCGCAACGCAATATCGATAATGCCAACGTACAGCTGCGTTCAGCGCAGGCACAGTTGCAGAGCGCGAAAGCGCAGGTGGAAGTGGCTTCTCAGGTCGCGCTGCAGATTCGTCAGCAGGAAACCAACGTTGAGGCGCGTCAGCGTCAGGTTGAGCAGGCGCAGGCGCAGCTCAATACCGCCGAACTCAATCTCTCCTATACCGAAGTGCGTGCGCCATACGATGGCTTTGTCACTAAGCGTAACGTACAGGTCGGCACGCTGGTGCAGGCAGGCAGTGCGCTGTTCTCACTGGTCTCAACCGACATCTGGATCACCGCTAACTTTAAAGAGTCGCAGCTTGAGCGCATGAATCCTGGCGACAAAGTGGCGATCACTGTGGATGCCTGGCCAGACATGAAGCTGGAAGGGCACGTCGACAGCATTCAGATGGGCTCCGGTTCGCGCTTCTCCACCTTCCCGTCGGAAAATGCTACCGGTAACTACGTGAAAATCGTGCAGCGCGTACCGGTGAAAATCGTGATCGATAAAGGCCTCGATGCCAACCATCTGCTGCCGCTTGGCCTGTCCGTTGAACCGAAGGTAACGGTGGAATGAGCCAGTCGCAAAGCTGGCAGCCTGCCAGCAATCCGTGGCTGGTCGCGATGACGGTAACGCTGGCGGTGTTTATGGAGATCCTCGACACCACCATCGTTAACGTGGCGCTGCCGCATATTGCTGGCTCACTCTCTTCCAGCTATGACGAATCAACCTGGGTGCTGACCTCTTATCTGGTGGCCAACGGCATCGTGCTGCCGATCTCGGCATTTTTCTCGCGACTGTTTGGCCGTAAGCAGTTCTTTCTGATCTGCATCGTGATGTTTACCGTCTGCTCTTTTCTCTGTGGTATCGCCACCGAACTGTGGCAGATCATCCTGTTTCGCGTGCTACAGGGCTTCTTTGGCGGTGGCCTGCAGCCGGTACAGCAGTCGGTACTGCTCGATTACTTTAAACCGGCCGATCGCGGCAAGGCTTTTGGCCTCTCCTCCATTGCGATCATCGTGGCGCCGGTGCTTGGCCCAACGCTGGGCGGCTGGATCACCGATAACTACAGCTGGCGCTGGGTCTTTTTCATCAATATTCCGGTGGGCATTCTGACCGTGCTGGCGATTTACCAGCTGCTGGAAGATCCGCCGTGGGAGAAAAAATGGGCCAAAGGCAAGCTGACCATCGATTACATCGGCATCAGCCTGATTACGCTGGGGCTCGGCTGTTTGCAGGTGATGCTCGATCGCGGTGAAGATGAGGACTGGTTCGCCTCCAGCTTTATCGTGCTGTTCGCGATTCTGGCGGTAATCGGCCTGGTGGGCGCGGTTTACTGGCTGATGTACGCCAAAAAGCCGGTGGTGGATATTCTGGTCATGAAGGACCGCAATTTCTGGGTCGCTGGTCTGCTGATGGCGGGCATGGCGATGATTCTTTATGGCAGCTCCGTGGTATTGCCACAGCTGGCGCAGCAGGATCTGGGCTATACCGCTACCTGGTCGGGACTGGTGCTGTCACCGGGTGCCGTGCTGATTGTGCTCACCATTCCGCTGGTGCTGAAGCTGATGCCGATCGTGCAGACGCGATGGATTATCGTGTTTGGCTTCACCTGCCTGACGCTGGCTTTCCTCTATTCGGCGACCTTAACGCCCAATGTCGATTTCGCCACGCTGGTGCTGATGCGCAGCGCGCAGTCAATCGGGCTGGGCTTCCTGTTTGTGCCGCTGACCACCATCGCCTTTGTCACCATTCCGCAGCGGTTAAATGCTGACGCCTCGGCGCTGTTTACCATGTTCCGTAACGTGGCGGGCTCGATCGGTATTTCGCTGTCGACAGCGGCGATTACCGAACGCGAGCAGGTGCGCAGCGCGCATATGGTGCATAACATGTCGCCGCTAAACGAACAGTTCAATATCACCGTGCAGCACTGGGCGCAGTCGATTCGCGACTTCACCTCGGCGGTGGGCGATCCGATCACGCTGGCAACGGGCCAGCTCTATCAGGAGATGATCGTACAGTCGCGCATTCTCGCCTATATCGACGTATTTAGCGGCCTGAGTATTGTCGCCCTTATTATGATTCCATTTTGTTTTCTGCTGTCGCCGATTAAGAGCGAAGGCAGTGCAGGAGCACACTGACATGAACGTTACTTCTCTGCGTCAGCCCCGCCTGAGCGTGCTGATGCTGACGCTGCTGCTGGCCGGCTGCGCCGTTGGGCCCGATTACCAGACGCCGCAGCCCAACACGCCGGCCCGCTACAACGATCTTGCATCGGCAGAGGGTTCGCGGCCGCAACCGGCGGCGCCGAACCCGCAATGGTGGCAAAGCTTTAACGATCCGCAGCTCGACAGTCTGATTAGCCGCGCTATCAGCGATAATATCTCGCTGCAACAGGCGGTGCTGCGTATCGCCGGTGCCCGTGAACAGCTGTCGCAGGCGCGCGGTGGCCTCTTTCCGTCGCTTAACGGCGCCGCTTCGTTCAATCGCCAGCAGCTCGGTGCGAAAGGGCTGCTGCAGGCCAATGGCGCTTACGATCTGGTGGATCAACAGGCACCGCAAGCGCGCGGTGCGCTCGACAGCCTGACCCAGCCGGTCTCGCTCTATCAGGGCAGTTTTGATGCCAGCTGGGAGCTGGATTTGTGGGGCAAAGTGCGGCGTCAGGTAGAGATGGCCAATGCACAGCAACAGCAGTCGATTGAGAGCCGCAACGATGCGCTGGTCTCGGTTGAGGCGGAAGTGGCGCGGGCCTATTTGCAGCTGCGCGGTGCACAGGCGGTCAGCAGCACGTTGCAGTCGCAGATTGATGTGGCTCAGCAGACGGTTGAGCTGACGCAAAGCCAGCAGCGCAACGGCCTGGCGCCTGAGCTGGATGTGGAAAACAGCCGGGCGCAGCTCAGCTCGTTACGGGCTCAGTTGCCGCAGTATCAGGCTCAGGCTCGTCAGGCGATGAATGGCCTGGCGGTGCTGCTGGGCAAACCGCCGGGCATGCTGGATGGCGAGCTTCAGGCACCCCGTGCGTTACCCGTGCTACCCGATGCGGTCGCGGTCGGCATTCCGTCCACCCTGGTGCGTCGTCGTCCTGATGTGCGTCAGGCTGAAGCCACGCTGCACGCGCAAACCGCAAACATTGGCGTCAACGTCGCACAGCTTTTTCCGAGCCTGTCGCTGACCGGTCAGCTCGGCGTGCGTAACACAGATGCCAGCTACCTCGATAACTGGAGCAGCCATTTTTACAGCTATGGGCCATCATTATCGATTCCGATTTTTGAAGGTGGCCGGCTGGTTTCCAGCGTTAAGCTGGCACGCGCACAGCAGGCGAACGCCGCGCTGGCGTATCGACAGACGGTGTTGACCGCGCTGCAGGATGTGGAGAACGCGCTGGTGAGCTATCGCACCGATCAACAGCAGGTCACGCAGCTTGACGAAACGGTGGAGTCGTTGCAGCGTAGCTTTAATTTAGCCAGCGACAGTTACGGTAAAGGCATCAGCACCTTCCTGGATGTGCTCGACGCTCAACGTCAGCTGGCGCAGGCGAAGCAGCAGGCGGCGCGTGCCCGCGTGCAGAGCAATCTTGACCTGGTTGCGCTCTACAAGGCGCTGGGCGGCGGCTGGGAACCTTACCAGCAGGTGACGCTGCCATCGTTTGACGTCTTCGGTCCGGCAAAAGCCGCGCAATAACCTCACAACAAGCTTAAGCGGGCAGCGCTGGCTGCCCGCCGTATTTTTCATGCATTTCTCCGCTCAAAACAGAATGAACGTTTTATACGCAGTTCAGTTCCCTCCACGCTGTTCCGAATAGCGCTGCAATAACAACCCTGCAAAGCCTGAGGTGTGTTCCGGGTCACAGCAAAAATAAAAGTTTATGAGGTCTGCCACAGAACCAATTTTCCACCATGAATGAAAATGAAAGTTATGTACTATTTTATATTTCATAAGGGTGAAAAGTTGTTAAGCGCGTGAGCTCAACGCTTTTAGTTTTTTTGTCACACTACGGGGACATTATCATGGCCAAAGAAGAGTACATTACCGTCAGCAGAGCATCGGGGCCGAACAGCGCCGCGCGCACTGAGCCGATGGTAAAGGTTATTGCGGTTATCGCGACGCTGGGCGGCCTGCTGTTCGGTTATGACACCGGCGTTATTTCGGGCGCCTTGCTGTTCATGGGCACGGAGCTGCATCTCACACCGTTTACCACCGGCCTGGTGACCAGTTCGCTGCTGTTCGGTGCCGCTTTTGGTGCGTTGCTGTCAGGGCATTTCGCTGCAGCCGCCGGGCGAAGAAAAATCATCGTTATTCTGGCCGTTATTTTTGCTGCGGGCGCGTTGGGCACCGCACTGGCGCCCAACGTTGAGTGGATGATTTTCTTCCGTCTGGTTCTGGGCGTCGCCGTCGGCGGTGCGTCAGCCACGGTGCCGGTATACATCGCAGAGATTGCCCCGGCCAATAAGCGCGGCCAGCTGGTGACCCTGCAGGAGTTGATGATCGTCTCTGGTCAACTGCTGGCTTATATCTCCAATGCGGGCTTTAACGCTGCCTGGGGCGGCGATACCACCTGGCGCTGGATGCTGGCGGTGGCGACCATTCCCGCAGTGCTGCTGTGGGTGGGCATGCTGTTTATGCCCGATACGCCGCGCTGGTATGCGATGAAAGGGCGCCTGGCTGAAGCGCGCCGCGTACTGGAGCGCACGCGGGCCAAAGAAGACGTAGAGTGGGAGCTAACGGAAATCGAAGAGACGCTGGCGGAAGATGAAAAAAGCAAGCCGCGCCTGCGTGAACTGAAAAAGCCCTGGCTGTTGAAGCTGTTTATGATCGGTATCGGTATTGCGGTTATTCAGCAGCTTACCGGGGTAAACACCATCATGTATTATGCGCCGACCATGCTGAAAGCGGTGGGCATGAGCGACAACGCGGCGTTAATTGCCACCATCGCTAACGGCGTCATTTCCGTGCTGATGACCTTTGTCGGCATCTGGTTGTTAGGAAAAATTGGCCGTCGCACCATGGTGAAAATTGGGCAATTTGGCTGTACCTGCTGCCTGTTTATTATCGGTGCAATTAGCTATTTTATGCCCGAAACCATCAATGGCCAGCCTGATGTATTACGCAGTTATCTGGTGTTAGGCGGGATGTTATTGTTCCTGAGTTTTCAGCAGGGTGCCTTATCACCGGTGACCTGGCTGCTGTTATCGGAAATCTTTCCGACCCGTCTGCGTGGCATTTTCATGGGCGGCGCGGTGTTTGCCATGTGGATCGCCAATTTCCTTATTTCGCTCTCTTTTCCGATGCTGTTAGCCAGCGTGGGCTTATCCGGCGCCTTCTTTATATTTGGATTGATTGGCATTGCCGGGGCGATATTTGTCATGAAATGCATTCCGGAAACGCGCAATCGCAGCCTGGAGCAAATCGAACACTATTTGCACGACTGGCTCAGCAATGATGAGGAGACACGTCCGCTGCGTCGCCAGGTAATTTCACCGAAAACCGGTTCGTGATCGCCCGGCGATAACGACCATTCGTTTACCCCGGTTCATTCAGCGCGTAGACTTTACTTTACTCTGCCGCTGAAGGAACCGGGTTAGCATGTTTATCACGCTGCTGCATCAGCTCTATCTCTCTACGCCGCTTTTTATCTTAATCTTCCTCGGTTTTTCCCTGATTCGTTTTGCACACTGGTCAACCAGCGTCAGCGATGGTCTTAATCAGCTGGTATTCAACGTCGCCTTACCTTGCATGTTATTCGGCGTGATGAGCAATTTTTATAAAAGCCCGCCAATGGATGTTCGGCTGCTGCTGGCCTTTTTTGGCGGCTGCCTGCTGGTATTTGTCATTGGCCGTGTGGTGGCAATAAAAATCTTCCGCCTCGAAGGCGTCGCCAGTTCGGTCTTTGCCCTCGGCGGCATCTTTTCTAATAACGTGATGTTGGGGATTCCGATTGCCGGATTATTACTGGGACCGCGCGCCTTGCCGATTGTGGCGCTGGTGCTGATATTTAACAGCCTTATTCTCTGGTCGCTGCTGACCATTTCGGTGGAGTGGAGTAAAAATGGCCGTTTGTCGCTGGCCGGAATAGGCGCTACCGCCAAAAACGTGCTTAAAAACCCACTGATCATCGGTATTTTGGGCGGTGCCGCCTGGAGTATTTTTCATCGCCCGTTGCCGACCATTATTGCGCAGCCGGTTTCTATGCTGGGTCAAATGGCCGCGCCGCTGTCGCTGGTCGCGCTGGGAATGAGCCTGGCGCAATATCGCATTCGTGAAGGACTGAGCATCAGCTACACCATCTGCGCGCTCAAGCTGGTGGTGCAGCCGCTGACCGTCTGGCTGCTGGCGTGGGCGCTGGGCCTGCCGTCGCTGGAGACGCACGTCGTGGTGCTGTTAGGATCGATGTCGGTGGGCGTTAACGTCTATCTGATGTCACAACAGTTTCAGGTATTGACCGGCCCGACCGCCAGCAGCATGTTATTTTCCACCGTTCTCGCCGCCTTCACGACACCGCTGCTAATGTTATTACTGGATAAATTTTATCCCGTTATTCCTTTATAGAGGTGATCATGAAAAAAAATATCGATGAAATCGCGAAACAGCAGCGGATCGTCTTATACGACGGAAAATGTAAGCTCTGTAATTCATGGGTAAAACTAATCATTCGTCATGATAAAGCGCAGCACATCCAACTGGCAGCGGTACAAAATAGCACCGGTAAAGCGCTGCTTAACTGGGCGGGATTACCAGAGGAGGAGATTCACACGCTGGTGCTGATCGACCATGGAAAGGTTTCAATGCGTTCTGCTGCCATTCTGCGGGTGATGGCTTATTTGCCGTTCCCCTGGCGCGCCTGCGCCGCGCTTCGCTTGTTTCCGCGTCCGATTGGCGATTTTTTTTATGATGCCGTGGCGAAACGCCGCTATCAAATTTTTGGTCAATATAATCAGGTTAACGCTTTGCAGGCCGATCATTCGCATCGTTTTTTATCCTGATATATATCCAGCAATGCATAAAATGTAATTGTGATGTGATGTCGTTTCTCTTGCTGCTTTACATAAAGAAATATAAAAAAATACTTATGCTAATTACCGCCGCTGGCGGGAAATAAAGATGTATCTAAAAAGCATTTATTCTCGCGCTATTCACAAAAATGCTAACTAAGATTATTCTGCACGAGAAAAATAATTTATTTTTCGGCTGGAGTTATGTAGTCTTTAACTGACAGTAACCTCTATTTTCACAGGACATTCCAATGAGCGAGACACTCAAAGTATTAAACAATATACGTACGCTTCGTGCTCAGTCACGTGAGCTGTCACTGACAGATTTAGAAGAAATTCTGGAAAAGTTCTCTGTTGTTGTTGCCGAGCGTAAAGAAGAAGTTGAAACCGAAGCCGCACAGACGCGTGAGAAAGAAGAAAAACTTTCTAAATATCGTGAAATGCTGATTGCAGACGGCATCGATCCAGGCGAATTATTGGGCGCAATGGAAGGCGGCAAAAAAAGAGCAAAACGTGCTCCTCGCCCGGCTAAATATAAATATACCGATGAGAACGGCGAAGAAAAATCATGGACCGGCCAGGGCCGTACGCCAGCCGCGATCAAAAAACTGCTCGATCAGGGTAAAAAACTCGAAGACTTTTTAATCTGACCTTTACGGTTATATTGCCCGCCAGCGGTCGATTTCCGCTGGCAGCATGGCAATACTCCCTGCCTGCCGTATCGCGCCTGCCACAGACGCCTCTCTTTTTTAACCTGAAAACCCGCCTAAAATTACGCTGAAGTGGTCAGTGATAAAAATCTGTTACATTAATCCTGCATTGGGTAAATAATGCTGCCAGAATATTCTTAACCTGTTAAATCAGCCTTATTGCAAAGTCCCTGTGGTCCTGATAATCCTTTTTGCCTTTCTGCGTTGCCCAACGGGGGATGATCCCCGCGTTCACTCTGTGGCATAATGCGCGCTCATTTTCCGAACGCTTCGTAATCGTAGGGCTATTCCAGTGCTAGTTTCCAGCAATGTCACCATGCAGTTTGGCAGTAAGCCGCTGTTTGAAAATATCTCCGTTAAATTTGGCGGCGGCAATCGTTATGGCCTGATTGGTGCCAACGGCAGCGGCAAATCAACCTTTATGAAAATACTGGGTAATGATTTGGTTCCTTCCGCGGGAAACGTGTCGCTCGATCCCAATGAGCGTATTGGTAAACTGCGCCAGGATCAGTTTGCTTTTGAAAAATTTAGCGTGCTCGATACCGTTATTATGGGCCACGACGAATTGTGGCAGGTAAAAGAAGAGCGCGATCGTATTTACGCCTTGCCTGAGATGAGCGAAGAGGATGGCTATAAAGTTGCCGACCTCGAAGTGACCTATGGTGAGATGGATGGTTACACCGCCGAATCACGCGCTGGTGAGCTGCTGTTAGGCGTGGGCATTCCGCTGGAGCAGCATTATGGCCCGATGAGTGAAGTGGCGCCCGGTTGGAAGCTGCGTGTTCTGCTGGCGCAGGCGCTGTTCTCTAATCCTGATATTCTGCTGCTTGACGAACCCACCAACAACCTCGACATCGATACCATTCGCTGGCTCGAGCAGGTGCTGAATGAACGCAACAGCACCATGATCATTATTTCGCACGACCGTCACTTCCTGAACATGGTCTGCACGCACATGGCCGATCTCGACTACGGCGAGCTGCGTGTCTATCCGGGCAACTATGACGAATACATGACCGCGGCCACCCAGGCACGCGATCGTCTGCTGTCTGACAACGCCAAGAAAAAAGCGCAGATTGCCGATCTGCAATCCTTCGTCAGCCGCTTCAGCGCCAACGCCTCTAAATCGCGTCAGGCGACCTCGCGCGCCAGACAGATTGATAAGATCAAGCTCGACGAAGTCAAAGCCTCCAGCCGTCAGACGCCGTTTATCCGTTTTGATCAGGATAAGAAGCTGTTCCGTAATGCGCTGGAAGTAGAAGCACTGACCAAAGGCTTTGAAGAGGGTCCGCTGTTCAAAAAGCTGAATCTGCTGTTGGAGGTGGGTGAGAAGCTGGCGATTCTGGGTCCAAACGGTATCGGTAAAACCACGCTGCTGAAAACGCTGGTGGGCGATCTGGCCCCTGACAATGGCACCGTGAAATGGTCTGAAAACGCGCGCATCGGTTATTACGCTCAGGATCACGCTGCTGACTTCAGCGACAACCTCACCGTGTTTGACTGGATGAGCCAGTGGAAGCAGGAAGGCGACGACGAGCAGGCGGTACGCAGCATTTTAGGCCGCTTGCTGTTCTCGCAGGATGATATCAAAAAGCCAGCAAAAGTGCTTTCCGGTGGTGAAAAAGGACGCATGCTGTTCGGCAAGCTGATGATGCAGAAGCCAAACGTGTTAATCATGGATGAGCCGACCAACCACCTCGACATGGAATCGATTGAAGCATTGAACATGGCGCTGGAGATGTACGAAGGCACGCTGATCTTTGTTTCACACGACCGCGAGTTTGTGAGTTCACTGGCGACGCGCATCATTGAGATGACGCCGAACAAGATCGCTGACTTCACCGGTAATTATGAAGATTACCTGAGCAGTCAGGGCATCGTTTAACCGGGGTGAGGTGGCCGTGCTGGCCGGGTGCTTACTGACGCCAGAAAGGCGGCGGAGTGTGCCCGGACGCGGGCGGCTTTTAGGTCAAAGGCACTTCGTTCTGCCTGAAGCCAGGCGGCCTTTAAGGGCCAGATCAAGGTCAAAGGCCACTTCGTTCTGCCTGAAG
>NZ_JBLYPN010000027.1:0-32583 GCF_051851875.1 Duffyella sp. Ts4
CTCCGACCGCTCGGTTCGTAGCCGAGTACTCTATCCAGCTGAGCTACGGATGCATTGTAAAATCTTCACATGGGGAGAACTGTCACTGCCTGAGGAAATACTGCCAGAAGAGAACACTCAACTTGCGGAAATTATCATGGTGCATCCGGGAGGATTCGAACCTCCGACCGCTCGGTTCGTAGCCGAGTACTCTATCCAGCTGAGCTACGGATGCATCAGAAATGGCGGTGAGGGAGGGATTCGAACCCTCGATGCAGCTTTTGACCGCATACTCCCTTAGCAGGGGAGCGCCTTCAGCCTCTCGGCCACCTCACCATACGCGTTCTGACGAACTGTGCTTTTGAACTTTGTTTCCGCTCATCGGCACTGCGTGGCGCACATATTACTTTCCCGCACTTATAAGTCAAACAATTTTTCAAAGGGATTGTTTGATTGAACACTTACCACTCAATCAGTGCAATTTGACGGCAAAAAGAATGATTTATCAACATCAAGCAAGGGCCGGCGAGTGAAAATAAAGAACAGTGAAAAAGCGGGGAAAGTGGAAATTCAGGCAAAGCGGTAGCGCCTCGCTACGGCGAGCGAGACGCTGAATCCGTTAGAAACTTGTTTGCTGAGTTTTCTCAGCCTGAATGCGCTGATATATCTCTTCACGGTGAACCGATACTTCTTTTGGCGCATTAACACCAATGCGAACCTGGTTACCTTTAACCCCCAGCACCGTTACAGTCACCTCATCACCGATCATGAGGGTTTCACCAACTCGACGAGTTAGAATAAGCATTCTTTGCTCCTTGAAAGATTAAAAGAGTCGGGTCTGTTTGGACTCCCGGCATTATCCATCATATAACGCTAAACGTAGACTAAGACAAATACAATACAGCTCTTCGTCGCGCCAATACATTCCGCTGATAGTTAGTTTAGCCGAAATACACTACATCAGCCTGACTTTGTCATTGACTCTGCATATCGTATTAAAAAGCGCCTGAGCAATAGCCGCAGGCGCTTTTTAACCGAGCATTTTTTATCGCATTATAACTTCGCTGATACCCAACTCTCGACGCCAGCTAATGCCGCTGGAAGAGCCTGAACGTCGCTGCCCCCTGCCTGCGCCATATCCGGTCGACCACCGCCTTTACCGCCTACCTGCTGCGCAACGACGCCAATCAGCTCACCGGCTTTCACACGGTCGGTTAAGTCTTTGGTAACACCGGCAATCAGCGCAACTTTGTTATCGGCAACCGTTGCCAAAACGATAATGGCTGATCCCAGCTGATTTTTTAAATCATCAACCATGGTACGTAGCAGCTTAGGATCAACATCGTTCAACTGACTGACCAGCAGCTTAGTGCCTTTTACGTCAATGGCCTGGCTGCTGATCGATGCACTCTCTTGCGCAGCCTGTTGGTCTTTCAGCTGTTGCAGCGTCTTCTCAAGCACTTTGATGTGCTCAACCACGCCGCGTACCTTCTCATTCAGGTTGCTGCTGTTGGCTTTTACCAACTGAGCAATCTCCTGCAGCTGCTCGCTCTGCGCATGTACCTCAGCCAGAGCCGCTTCGCCGGTAACGGCTTCAATACGGCGTACGCCAGCCGCAGTACCAGATTCTGAGGTAATCCTCACCAGACCGATATCGCCGGTACGTGAAGCATGCGTACCGCCACAGAGTTCGGTGGAGAAATCGCCCATCGATAAAACGCGTACCCGCTGATCGTACTTCTCACCAAACAGCGCCATGGCTCCGTTAGCCTTCGCGGCCTCTAAATCCATAATGTTGGTTTCGATCGGGAGGTTGCGGCGAATTTGTGCATTGACGATATCTTCAACACGACGAATTTCATCCGCTTTCATCGCTTCTGAATGCGAGAAATCAAAGCGCAGGTATTTATCGTTAACCAGTGAGCCTTTCTGCGCAACATGCGTGCCCAACACCTGGCGTAAAGCAGCATGCAGTAAATGTGTTGCAGAATGATTCAGACGAATACGGGCGCGGCGATTTTCGTCTACTTCCGCGGCGATATGCTGGCCAACGCGCAGGTGGCCTGAAGCGAGCTTGCCACTGTGACCAATTGCCTGGCCATACTTCTGCGTATCGGCAACGTGAAACTCTGCGTTAGCGCTTTTCAGCACGCCGGTATCCCCTACCTGGCCGCCAGACTCGCCATAGAAAGGCGTTTCATCCAGCACGATAACGCCTTCCTGACCGGCAGAAATCTCATTGACCGATTCGCCATTGATAAAGATAGCGGCGATCTCGGCGTCCAGCGCCAGATTGTCATAACCTTTGAACGCTGAAGCGCGATCGATCTGAATAACATTGCTGTAATCAGTACCAAAACCGCTGGCCTGACGTGCCCGCTGACGCTGCTGCTCCATCGCCTGCTCAAAGCCCGCTTCGTCAATTTTTAGATTTCGCTCGCGGCAAACATCCGCCGTCAAATCCGCAGGGAAACCAAAGGTGTCGTACAGGCGGAAAACGGTTTCGCCATCAAGCGTGTCACCCTGAAGCTTGGCCAACTCTTCGTCCAGTAGCGCCAGGCCACGTTCGAGGGTTTTGGCAAACTGCTCTTCTTCAGATTTAAGGATTTGCTCAACCTGAGACTGCTGGCGTTGTAATTCATCCCCAGCGGCGCCCATCACGGCGATAAGCGGTGCAACCAGCTTATAGAAGAAGGTACCCTGAGCGCCCAGCATGTTGCCATGACGTACTGCACGGCGCACGATGCGGCGCAGCACATAGCCACGGTTCTCATTAGAGGGAACAACGCCGTCAGCAATCAGGAAAGCACAGGAACGAATATGGTCGGCAATGACCCGCAGCGATTTATTACTCAGATCGGTTGCGCCGGTCACGTCTGCCACCGCTTTAATGAGCTGCTGGAACAGATCAATTTCGTAGTTGGAGTTGACGTGCTGCAGCACGGCGGTAATACGCTCCAGGCCCATACCGGTATCTACCGAAGGTTTGGGCAACGGTAACATCGTGCCATCAGGCTGGCGATTGAACTGCATGAAGACGATATTCCAGATCTCAATGTAACGATCGCCATCTTCTTCAGCGCTGCCCGGCGGTCCGCCCCAGATATGATCGCCATGATCGTAGAAAATTTCAGTGCAGGGACCGCAAGGGCCGGTATCACCCATTTGCCAGAAGTTATCAGAAGCGTAGGCGCTGCCTTTGTTATCGCCGATACGGATGATGCGTTCGCGGGGAATACCGATCTCTTTTTCCCAGATTTCAAAGGCTTCATCATCCGTTTCATAAACGGTTACCCACAGACGATCTTTTGGCAGACGAAACCACTCATCGCCTGTCAGGAGTTCCCATGCGAAAGCGATCGCTTCCTGCTTGAAGTAATCGCCGAAGCTGAAATTGCCCAGCATTTCAAAGAAAGTGTGATGACGCGCGGTATAGCCAACATTTTCTAAATCATTATGTTTGCCGCCGGCACGCACGCAGCGCTGCGACGTGGTCGCGCGCGAGTAGTTGCGCTTGTCCTGCCCAAGAAAAACATCCTTGAACTGGTTCATACCGGCATTGGTAAATAACAACGTCGGATCGTTATTAGGGACAAGGGAGCTGCTGGCTACAACCTGGTGTCCCTTACTGTGAAAAAAGTCGAGAAACGCTTGGCGTATCTCAGCAGTGCTCTTGCTCATAAATATCCTGGAATTACGCTAACGAACGTTTTATCTCTTGAGCAACGTAGCTTTTTGTCACTGTTGCATGCCAAAAGACCAACAAAGTGGGAATAAGATAAATATTCTTCAGGGGGAAGTAAAACCCCATTGCCTTCACTCATCGAAATTTCTGAAAACCGCCTGGATATCCTCGCTAAAAAAGCCGCGAGCCTGTAAAAATCGCTGCACTTTGGCTTTCTCCTTCCATTCCACAGGAAACGGCAGGCCAAATTTACGTTCTGCAATATCATAAGCTTGAGTTGCCCAGTCAATTTCGCAGGCTTCAAATGCCTGTTCAGATTGCTCGCGATTTATGCCCTTTTGGGTCAGTTCCATGCGAATGCGTTGAGGGCCATAGCCTTTGCGGCTTCGGCTGGCAATAAATCGCTGAGCAAAGCGCGCATCGTTCAGCCAGTCATGCTCATGACACCAGAGGATAACCTTCTCAAGCGCATCTTCATCAATAGGCTCAGGCGCCGCTTCTTTTAAAAAGGCAGCACGCTGAACAGATAAAGCAATCTTTCGCCGCACTTCTGCTTCGCTGTGATCGCGCTGCGCCAGGATACGGGTCACCTTATCCAGCAGGCGAGAGAATTGATTGCGCGATGCAGGGGCTGGGGTTGAGTCAGTCATATGTGTCCGATACCGGTTGTAAATTACAAGGGTAGCAAAACGCTATGCTTTTAGCCGAAGTGCGCTCTGCTGTGGGTTCTGTGGCAGATTGTGCCGGGATAAAACGGGAAGAGTAAGGACGTTTAAGGATACAACTAAGTGGGAAGTTATAATCGGGCCTGGCAGCCGTCAATGAGCAGAAAAATAAAGAATACGCTCAGAAAGTATCGTGAACAAGGAGCAGCCAGGCTGCTCCTTTCACTTAATTAAAAATCTTCTTCGCTGTCGCTGGTTGCATCTGCTGGCTCATTGCTGGCTTTCTCAGCAGCACCTGCGGTTGGGTTGTTCAGCAGCATGTCACGCAGTTTCGCTTCAATCTCATTGGCAACGGCTGGGTTTTCTTTAAGGAAATTGCTGGAATTCGCCTTACCCTGCCCAATTTTATCGCCATTGTAGCTGTACCATGCACCCGCTTTTTCGATCAGCTTATGCTTCACGCCAAGGTCCACCAGCTCGCCAAAGGTATTGATACCTTCGCCGTACATGATCTGGAATTCAGCCTGCTTAAACGGCGCAGCAATTTTGTTTTTAACCACTTTAACGCGTGTTTCGCTACCCACCACGTTGTCGCCTTCTTTAATGGCACCAATACGACGGATGTCCAGACGAACAGAAGCATAGAACTTCAGCGCGTTACCACCGGTGGTGGTTTCCGGGTTACCAAACATTACACCGATTTTCATACGAATCTGGTTGATGAAGATCAGCAGCGTGTTCGACTGTTTCAGGTTACCGGCCAGCTTACGCATGGCCTGGCTCATCATACGTGCCGCAAGGCCCATGTGAGAGTCGCCGATTTCACCTTCAATCTCAGCTTTTGGCGTCAGGGCAGCAACGGAGTCAATAATGATGACATCAACAGCGCCTGAGCGTGCCAGTGCATCACAAATTTCCAGTGCCTGCTCGCCCGTATCTGGCTGAGAACACAGCAGGTTGTCGATATCCACGCCCAGATTTTTGGCATAGATCGGATCAAGGGCGTGCTCAGCATCGATAAATGCACAGGTTTTGCCCTTGCGCTGCGCGGAAGCAATCACCTGCAGAGTCAATGTGGTTTTACCTGATGATTCCGGGCCATAAATCTCAACGATACGCCCCATTGGCAGGCCACCGGCACCTAAAGCGATGTCGAGTGAAAGCGAACCTGTGGAAATGGTTTCCACATCCATCGAACGGTCTTCACCCAGACGCATGATGGAGCCTTTGCCAAATTGCTTTTCAATCTGACCCAGTGCTGCAGCCAAAGCCTTTTGTTTGTTTTCGTCAATAGCCATTTTTACTCCTAATCATGCGGGATAAAGCATACTCAACGATGCTTCGCTCTGTCTCTGTTGGCAATAATTATACTGTATAATCATACAGTATCAAGCGCTATTTTTAAGAAATTCATTCAGCAGGTAATTAAGGGAAAATGCGACCGACTGACGGCGTACCGCTTCTCTATCCCCCTGAAAATGCTGGCTTATCGCGGCGACTTCTCCTGCTGCGCTGGCAAAGCCAAACCAGACTGTGCCCACCGGTTTTTCCTGCGTGCCGCCATCTGGCCCCGCGATGCCACTGACTGATATAGCGTAGTCAGCGTGAGCTGCGGCAAGCGCACCGCTGGCCATTTCACGAACAACCGCTTCGCTTACGGCGCCGAAGGTGTTCAGCGATGCGGCACTGACCCCTAACATTTGCTGTTTTGCTTCATTACTGTAGGTCACAAAGCCGCGTTCAAACCACGCCGAACTGCCGGAGATATCGGTGAATACCTTGGCTATCCAGCCGCCAGTGCAGGATTCAGCGGCCGTGACCTGCCGTTGAAGCCTCAACAATTCTTTGCCTGTCTGCTCGCTTAACTCGCTTAATACCCTATCTGAAATCATCGCCCTCTCCTTTAGCGCGCTAACCTTATCAATAAATTAAGCCCTGGGATAATCCCTCTTACTGCAAATCGCCAGTGTTGTGACACGCTTTCCAGAGTCAGCCGCCGCGGGTAGCCACTAAAAAGAGACGTGGAAAAGCCAATAACACGGTGCCATTGGCACGTAGCGGATAATGTTGTGTCAGCTCACGGCGATAAAGCGACAAAAACTGCGCTTGTTCTTGCGCTGATAACGGTGCCAGAAAGGGCCTCAGCCCGGTGGCTCTCAACCAGTCAATAATAGCATCTACCGATGGCATGACATGGTAATAGGTCGTACGCCAGATATCGGCGGTCGCTTCGTTGGTGGTTAACAGATCGTAGTAACCCTCGGTGCTTAATAGCTCAGCCCGCACGCTGGTTGCATCGCCAATTTTATCGCTGAATTGAGGTAACCCGGCCACGTCGCGCATCGCACGATGAGAAGGTTCCTGAAGATTGTCCGGCATTTGAATAGCCAGCACGCCGCCTGGAGCCAGCTGTGCCAGCAGGTGCGGGATTAGCTGTTCGTGTTGCGTCAGCCATTGAAGAGAAGCGTTGGCATAAATCAGGTCCTGGGGCTGACGGGCTCGCCATGTGCTGATATTAGCCAGTTCAAATGCGCACTGCGGTAATCGTTGTACCGCCTGTTCCAGCATGGCAGGTGAATTATCCAGCCCAACCACTTTGGCTGCAGGCCATTTTTGAGCCAACAACGCCGTACTGTTGCCGGGACCACAACCGAGATCGGTAATATGGTTCGGCCGTTCGAGTGTGATGCGAGTAAGTAGCTCATGCGCCGGGCGAGTACGCTCATTTTCAAACTGACGGTACAGCGAAGGATCCCAGTCACTTTTCATCGGCCACCTCTGAGTTAACTAAATATGAACGCAATAGACCAACGGTCAAAAAGAGCAGCGTGGCACCTTCTTACTGAACGCCAAACTGAGCATCGGTCGTCGCTGGTAACTTGAATATCACCCGGCAATATTATCGCGTAGTAGCTCGCCTCGTTTACAACGTCTCTGACGTCTGTCACGCCATTTACCAAGCTGAATTGCCCGGCCTGGCGTATTGTCTGGCCGCCATACTGCATCGAAACGAGGCCCTGAGGCTGACATTACATCAGTAAGTTTACCGCGCGAATACAGCCTTAATATCTGGTGCTGCGTGTGTCCTGCCAACGTGATGGAGAGTCATTAAACTTTACAGCATCTACTGGTATCAACCACAGACTACGCTTACCTGTTACGCATCATTCAACGGCGATAATGCCGCAATGGCAGTGCCGCATTTTGTCCCTCATCAACGGCTTTTATTATCGTGAACGGCGACACTAGTCCGGAGTTTGCCTGTTACCTTTCATCATGCTCTCGCTGTAGCTACTGAGTATGGCTTCACTGGCATCAACGATTTTGCTGATGGCATGTCATATCTAATCAGACTATTGAACAGCCAGAAAGTGACGCTTCAATAGCGGCATATTATTGGCGGCGATGAATACCGGCTACGCACTAATGATGAGTGACATTGAGAAATATTGGTGGCTTAGATAATTTTATTGCGTCGTTATTAGCGGACGTGACATGCAAATGAGACTGTATCACTGATGGAGCTTCAGCTAAAAATTGGCAGGCTGGCGATTTAAGCCATTAATAATTGGTTAAAGCCGCAGTGACATTGTGTATCGGCACCATATCCAATGTCATGCAATGTTGGCGGGCAACTCAGCGCCGACAGGCAGCGCCAGGTTGTCGCATTGTTTTTTACAACAATGCAGGCAGGCAACACTCAGCCTTTTTTCACGAACTCAGACTTGAGCTTCATCGGCCCAAAGCCATCGATTTTGCAATCGATATTGTGGTCGCCTTCAACCAGCCGAATGCTTTTTACGCGCGTACCAATTTTCAGCGTCGACGAGCTGCCTTTAACTTTTAAATCTTTCACGACGGTCACAGCATCACCATCAGCTAACAAATTGCCATTAGCGTCACGGACGACCAGCGCGTCCTCGTTTGCCGACGCGTCGCCTGGCGACCAGATATGCCCACACTCAGGACAATTAAGGTTATCGCCATCCTGCCAGCTATATTCTGACTGGCATTGTGGGCACGGAGGTAAAGACATAAAAGACTCCTGATAAAGACAAAAAAAGAGAGCGCCTCAAAACGGCGCCCATCTTATAACCTTACCTTTACTAAGGATAGCGTTAAAACGGATTGTTACTTCGCGCTTTGCCTACCGCCTCGCCCAGCTGCCATACCGCCATGGCGTAATGGGTGCTGTGGTTATAGCGAGTAATCACGTAGAAGTTAGGCAGGCCATACCAGTATTGATAGCTGGTGCCTACATCCAGACGTAACAGGCTGACCTGTTGATTACCTTCCAGCGAGCCTTGCGGTACCAGCCCGGCAGCCTGCAGCATCGCCGGGGTATAACGGGTTTTAAAGCCGTTTTCCAGCGCGGGCGCCTGTCCGCTCGCGGGCACCGCAACGCCACCGCCCGCCACCCAGCCGTGTGCTTTAAAGTAGTTAGCAACGCTGCCTATCGCATCGACCGGATCCCACAGATTAATATGACCATCGTTGTTGAAATCGACGGCATACTGTTTGAAGGAAGATGGCATAAACTGGCCGTATCCCATTGCGCCAGCATAAGAGCCGCGCAGATCCAGCGGATCGTCCTGCTCACTACGCGCCATCAGCAGGAAAGTTTCCAGTTCGCTGCTGAAATATTCTGCGCGGCGAGGATAGCTGAAAGAGAGCGTAGCCAGCGCATCCAGAAGGCGCGTTTTGCCCATCACCCGGCCCCAGCGTGTTTCCACGCCAATGATGCCAACGATGATTTCCGGCGGCACGCCATATTGCTGACGTGCACGTTCCAGCGCATCCTGATATTGATTCCAGAACGCCACGCCATTCGGCACATTATCCGGCGTAATAAACTTGTTGCGGTAGCGAATCCAGGCGCCGTTAGGCCCGGTTGGCGGCGTATAGGACGGTGCCTGTCGATCCATCAGGCGCAAAACATAATCCAGCTTTTTCGCCTGGCCAATCACCGCCTGTAGTTGAGCGCGATCGAAGCCGTGCTTTTGCACCATCATATCGACAAAGCGATCGGCTGCAGGATTACCGGCAAAATCCCCAAACAGTGGCTGTACGTTGTGCTCGCGATCAAGCAAAAAACCGCCTTTTGGTGCCGGCGCTTTTCCTTCCTGATCGGCCTGTTTTTGATTTTTTGAATGGCTGCTACAAGCGGCGAGTAAGACAGTAAGAGAAAGTAAAGCAACCTTGAAACGCATTAAGAACCCATCTGTTTAGCGGTGAAATTTAGCACCATGTTAATCTTTCAAGGCAGTGACTTATAGTGCTAATCCACCCGCCAGCCTTAAATTTACGTTTCCATTCGAATCGCTTTTGCGAGGCCTGCCGCAGCGCCGTATCAGAGGTACAAATATCGTTAAGTCCGCGTCATTTCCCTCTGCTATGGTCACATCTTTATCGACGGGTGAAGCCGTTCGGGCAAAGTGTTAACATCGCCTATTACGCTACGCAGCCGCTGCGTATCCATTTGCCGTACCGGGAAGAATCAACGTTGAGTAAAATCAGTATGACAGCAACAAATCAAACGGACTTCAGCACCCACACGCCGATGATGCAGCAGTATCTGCGGCTGAAAGCCGCCCATCCGGACATCCTTTTGTTCTATCGCATGGGTGATTTTTACGAACTGTTTTATGACGATGCCAAACGTGCTTCGCAACTGCTGGAAATATCGCTGACCAAACGCGGTGCCTCCGCTGGTGAGCCGATACCGATGGCTGGCGTGCCCTATCATGCGGTCGAGAACTATCTCGCTAAGCTGGTGCACTTAGGCGAATCGGTGGCCATTTGTGAGCAAATTGGCGATCCGGCACTGAGCAAAGGTCCAGTTGAGCGCAAAGTTGTGCGCATCGTTACGCCCGGCACCATCAGCGATGAAGCGCTGCTACAGGAGCGCCAGGATAATTTGCTGGCGGCCATTTTTCAAAGCCAGCGCGGCTTTGGCTATGCCACGTTGGATATCAGCTCCGGGCGCTTTCGTCTGTGTGAGCCTTCCGATCTCGATACCATGGCTGCTGAACTGCAGCGGACCAATCCGGCTGAATTGCTCTACCCGGAAGATTTTCCGGCTAAAGAGCTGGTGGAAAACCGCCGTGGGTTACGGCGTCGACCGCTGTGGGAATTTGAAATTGATACCGCGCGCCAGCAGCTGAATATGCAGTTTGGCACCCGCGATTTAAGTGGTTTTGGCGTTGAACAGGCCCATCTTGCACTGCGCGCGGCGGGCTGTCTGCTGCAGTATGTCAAAGATACGCAACGAACGTCTCTGCCGCATATTCGCTCATTAACCATGCAGCGTGAACAGGACGGCATTATTATGGATGCGGCAACGCGCCGTAATCTTGAAATCACCCAAAATCTTGCGGGCGGCATTGAAAATACCCTGGCGTCGATACTTGATAAAACCGTTACGCCAATGGGAAGCCGCATGCTGAAGCGCTGGCTGCATATGCCAGTACGTGACAGCCGGGTAATTACCCACCGTCAGGAAAGCATTGAGCAGTTGCAGGACAAAGCAGGCGAACTGCAGCCGGTTTTGCGCCAGGTGGGCGACCTGGAACGCATTCTCGCTCGTCTGGCTCTGCGTACGGCTCGGCCACGCGATCTGGCACGTATGCGTCACGCTTTTCAGCAGCTTCCTGAACTGAATCAGCAGCTTGAAAGTGTAGAATCTGAACATCTCCAGCAGCTAAAACAGCAGATGGGTGAATTTGTTGAACTGAGAACGCTGCTTGAGCGCGCCATTATTGAATCCCCGCCGGTGCTGATTCGTGACGGCGGTGTGATTGCGCCGGGCTATAATGCCGAACTGGATGAATGGCGTGCGCTGGCCGATGGCGCAACGGATTACCTTGATCAGCTGGAGATCCGCGAGCGGGAAAAGCTGGGGCTTGATAGCCTGAAAGTGGGCTTCAATGCTATTCACGGCTATTACATTCAGGTTAGCCGCGGCCAGAGTCATCTTGTCCCTATGCATTACATGCGCAGACAGACGCTGAAAAATGCCGAGCGCTACATTATCCCTGAACTAAAAGAGCATGAGGATAAAGTTCTTACCTCGAAAGGCAAAGCGCTGTCGCTGGAAAAAGCGTTATACGATGAGCTGTTCGATCTGTTGTTACCGCACCTGGAAGCATTGCAGCTCAGCGCGGCGGCGTTGGCCGAGCTTGACGTGCTGGCTAACCTTGCCGAACGCGCGTGGACGCTTAACTACTGTCGTCCGGTAATAAGCGAAAAAGCCGGTATTACCATTACTAACGGTCGTCATCCCGTTGTAGAGCAGGTAACCAAAGACCCCTTTATCGCTAACCCGGTTAAGCTTTCACCGCAGCGACGTATGCTGGTGATTACCGGCCCTAACATGGGCGGTAAAAGCACCTACATGCGCCAAACAGCGTTAATCACGCTGATGGCTTACATCGGCAGCTTTGTCCCGGCTGAAAAAGTTGAAATTGGTCCTGTTGATCGCATTTTTACCCGCGTTGGCGCGGCGGACGATTTAGCGTCTGGTCGCTCGACGTTTATGGTTGAGATGACCGAGACCGCTAATATTCTGCACAATGCGACAGAAAACAGTTTGGTGCTGATGGATGAGGTCGGCCGTGGTACGTCCACCTATGACGGGCTGTCATTAGCCTGGGCCTGTGCTGAAAACCTGGCAAATCGCATCAAGGCCATGACGCTGTTCGCTACTCACTATTTTGAGCTAACTACCCTGCCTGAAATTATGGAAGGCGTTGCTAATGTTCATCTTGATGCGGTAGAGCACGGTGACACTATCGCCTTTATGCACAGCGTGCAGGATGGCGCCGCCAGTAAGAGTTACGGCCTCGCCGTTGCCGCGCTGGCTGGCGTGCCAAAAGAGGTGATCAAGCGGGCCCGGCAAAAGCTTAAAGAGTTGGAAACGCTCTCTGTACATGCTGGCGCTACGGCTGCTGATGGCCCACAACTGC
Source organism: Duffyella sp. Ts4 (assembly GCF_051851875.1). Lineage (NCBI taxonomy): Bacteria > Pseudomonadati > Pseudomonadota > Gammaproteobacteria > Enterobacterales > Erwiniaceae > Duffyella > Duffyella sp. Ts4. The sequence continues at coordinate 12,294 of NZ_JBLYPN010000027.1, forward strand.
CGTTGTTGGCAGAGGAGACCTCACCTGCTGTTGAGGCTCTTGAGGCGCTCGATCCCGATACGCTATCACCGCGACAGGCGCTGGAGTGGATTTATCGTCTTAAGTCGCTGGTCTGATTTGACGTCTACGCATAGTGGCTAAGGCTATGCGCAGACTGCTTTTCAGCAGCGTAACAGCACCGGATGCCTTTCCGGTTCTGGATTACGCCGGGCGTTTAAATGATTGAATAGCCACCATCCACAATCAGGTTCTCACCATTAATGATGCCCGCTGCGCCACTGCTGAGATACAGCACGGCAGCAGCAATTTCGTCAGTTGAAGCAAATCGTCGGCCAGGGATTTTTCGTTTCATCTCAGCCGCACGTTCACCATGCCAGTAACGCTTACCCAATTCTGTCTCCACCACGGTGGGTGAAATAGCATTCGCGGTAATCCCAAACGGCCCCCACTCCGCAGCAATCACTTTGGTAAATGCCACGACACCAGCCTTACTGGTGCAATATGCCGCATGATTTTCAAGGGCGATAACGCTGGCTTGTGAGGCAATATTAATAATTCGTCCATACTGGCGTGTTTTCATATCATGGCCGCAGCGCTGAGCAAGGAAAAATGGCGCGGTGAGATTTATCAACAATGTCGCATCCCAGCTTGGCTGCGTGACCTCACCCATCGGCTCCAGAATACCGATGCCAGCGTTGTTAACCAGAATATCAATCTGACCATAATCATCGATGATGGCAGAAATCAAATTATCTATCTTATCCAGCTCCTGTAGATCAAACCGATACCCGCGCGCACCTGCGCCAATTTCAGCAGCACATTGCTCTACGTTGTCTGCGCGGTCCACCATTGCAACCTGCGCACCGGCAGCGCTTAGCTGTGTGGCAATTGCGTAACCAATACCTGATGCAGCGCCGGTAATTACGGCGACCTGCCCTTTCAAAGAAAATAGAGAGGCTGACATGCTCATTCCTTATACTGTGTTTAAATCGTTAAACCCGGCTCATGGTGCTTCAGAGTGGTATTCCGCTGACGCTCGGGCATGTTCTTCTTTGGCTGCAGGCTGTGGATCGCGAATAAAAAACGTCAACACTCCGCCAAAGAGATATAAAAGTGAGAATGCGATAACGACGCTCTGCATACTGAACGAAAGGCTGAACATAAAGGTGGCAATAGCAGGCCCGATCAAATTGCCCAATCCACCGCCCAGATTTTGTACGGAAACCGCAGCCCCTTTATGTTTCGGTGCCAGCATCGGAAAGATGGCGCCCATCGGCACAAAAGAGGTGAGCGTCAGTGCCAGCAGCAGCGCGCAGAAGGTGGCGACCAGCATGTTGCCCGGGAAGAACAGCGGCAGAAAACAGAAAGCAGTCGTGGTAATGGCACTACCAAAAAAGCCAAACCAGCGCATCTGATAAATCCAGCCTATGCGGTCACCAATAATTCCCCACAGCACGTTGGTCACCGGTTGCACAAGAAAGAAAATCCCCCAAATCCATGCCCATTGCTCTGAGGTATAGCCTGCTTCTTTGGTAAACAAAATCGGCATAAAGATGGGAAAGCCAAAAAGCGTGACGTTGCAGAGAATGCGCATAATCAACGCCAGTGAAATGCTGACATCTTCAAAAATAAGCGTGATGCCTTTACTTATCTCACCGAATTTTTGGCGCGGCGGCAAAGTCAGTGGCTTTTCCGTATCCTGAGCCGGAGCTTTGACGCAAAAGAAAACGATAATGCCGCCAACCGCAGCAAAGGCTAATGAGAGCCACAGCGTATTGATAAAACCATACAGCGGTACGGTAATTCCCGACAGGAAAGAGGCGGTAATGCCATATCCAATGGTAAACATTGACCAGATCCAACCCGTTGCCGAAGCGAGTCGATGTGCTGGCGTTTGCTGCACAACCAGTACATAAAAACCGTAAAAGAAGAGCGGATAGGCAAAGCCACGCAGACTGTAGCTCAGCAGAATCAGCAGGTAATTATTTCCGGTAATGCCGAACTGGACAAAGATGGTATGTAAGACGATCCAACTCACCACCCCAATTAACATGATCTTTTTAGGGCCGTATATTTCGCTGATGCCGCCCGAAAGCCAGCTTGAAATGGCCGCAGTCAGCGCATAAAGCGTGAAAACCAGGGAGATCTCTTTTTCACCGTATCCGGCGTCAAACAGATAACGCGACAGATAAGCCAGTTCGATGCCATCACCGGTCATAAATATGGCGATAGCCACATAGCCCCAAAACAGGGATATCGGCATGCCGAAAATAACCCGTGACTGTCCGGATGCCCGATTTTCTTTAATTACATTCATAAGTCGATCCCCATAAGCAGGTTATGCAAAGGATCGCGTTGAGTTGATGTCTCATCTGCGTTTCCCTTTTCATTGCGATGTGTAGCTGGCTGAAATCAGTCAGCGCTAAGCGCAGATGAAAATGTCACAGAGTGGAATTAAAAACGTTGGCATCATTGCCAGCAGAATTAAATGAACGGCAATAATGTGAAGATCATGTGGTGTTGTGCGGCATTTTTGCAGAGTGTCAATAAAGTCTGAAAAGCGTTGATTAGTGCCAGATAGCGCCAGAAGGAGAAAAATGAATGGGCATGTTGAAGTGAAAAGAAGTTCCGAAAGAGGCAAACGTTGGTTAAAAGTCCGTGCAGCAGCCATAAAAAAAGCGGAGGCATCAGCCACCGCTCTTTGTGTTATTTAAAGAAATGTAAACGATTACTCGCGGAACAGCGCTTCAATGCTCAGACCCTGTGCCTGAAGAATCTCACGCAGACGGCGCAGACCTTCAACCTGAATCTGACGAACGCGCTCGCGGGTCAGGCCGATTTCGCGACCCACATCTTCCAGCGTAGCAGCTTCATAACCAAGCAAACCGAAACGACGTGCCAGAACTTCGCGCTGCTTAGCGTTCAGTTCAAACAGCCACTTAACGATGCTCTGTTTCATGTCATCGTCCTGCGTGGTGTCTTCCGGACCGTTGTCTTTCTCATCGGCCAGAATATCCAGCAGCGCTTTCTCTGAGTCACCACCCAGCGGCGTGTCTACCGAAGTAATACGTTCGTTGAGACGCAGCATACGGCTGACATCCTCAACCGGTTTATCGAGCTGCTCCGCGATCTCTTCGGCACTTGGCTCATGATCAAGCTTGTGCGAAAGCTCACGCGCAGTACGCAGATAAACATTCAGTTCTTTAACAATGTGAATCGGCAGGCGGATGGTACGGGTTTGATTCATGATCGCCCGTTCAATCGTCTGACGAATCCACCAGGTAGCGTAAGTCGAGAAACGGAACCCTCTTTCCGGGTCAAACTTCTCAACGGCGCGGATTAAACCCAGGTTACCTTCTTCAATCAGGTCAAGCAGTGCCAGACCACGATTGCTGTAACGGCGGGCAATCTTCACTACCAAGCGTAAGTTACTCTCAATCATGCGACGGCGTGATGGCACGTCGCCACGAAGTGCGCGTCGGGCAAAGAAAACTTCTTCCTCTGCCGTCAGAAGCGGAGAATAGCCGATCTCACCGAGATAAAGCTGAGTTGCATCGAGCACACGTTGTGTCGCGCCCTGTGATAGCAACTCTTCTTCAGCTACATCGTTATCACCAGGTTCGTTTTCGACAAGAGCCTTCTCATCAAAAATCTCAGCTCCGTTCTCATCGAACTCCGCGTCTTCATGTGACTGGTTAACTTTTAGCGTATTCTGGTTCATAAGCGGCTCCTACCCGTGATCCAACAGCAAAGCACTATGGCTCTGCTGGATTATCGCTGCGGCAAATAACGCAACGGGTTTACGGATTTCCCCTTGTAACGAATTTCAAAATGTAATCTTACTGAACTTGTGCCCGTACTGCCCATGGTAGCAATCTTCTGACCGGCTTTAACATCCTGTTGCTCCCGGACCAGCATGGAATCGTTATGAGCATAAGCACTCAGGTAATCGTCGTTATGTTTAATAATGATTAAGTTACCGTAGCCTCGCAAAGCGTTGCCTGCATATACCACACGCCCGGAGGCGGTGGCGACAACAGGTTGCCCACGAGAACCAGCGATATCGATCCCTTTGTTTCCACCTTCTGAGGAGGAGAAGTTATCGATGATCTTGCCGTCGGTTGGCCAACGCCAGCTTCCCACGGGCGTTGAACTGGTTGTTGTGCTGCTAACCGTCGGCGGAGCGGTAACCGGAACTGTCGTCGAAGCAACATTTGTTCCTGACGATGGCAACATTCTGCCACCAGTAGATTTACCTGAATCCTCAGAATACGTAATTACGGGTTGCTGTGCAACAGCTGTTGGTTTGTTTTGCGGCTGAACCGGTACGGTATTTTGCGTTGCATCTGCTGCGGTTACCGTATTGCCTCCGGTAATCGGCTGACCGGTGCCATTGCTGACCTGCAAGGTCTGTCCGACGCTCAGCGCATAAGGGGTTGGCAGGTTGTTACGCTGCGCCAGATCGCGGTAATCATTGCCGGTAATCCAGGCGATATAGAACAGCGTATCGCCGTGTTTAACGGTATAGGTATTGTTGCCGTAGCTACCTTTCGGAATATTCTGGTAACTGCGATTGTACACAATACGACCATTATCCGTGGACATATTGCTGTTCTGTGGCGCGGTAGTCATAGGCGTGCTGCGCGGAGCAGAATTAGTCATCATGCCGCTGCGTGGTTGCGCAGGCACCGTGCCGTTCATCATGCCGCCGCTGGACTGCACTGGCGCAGAAGCGCCGCCGCTCATGGCATTATCGCCGTTACCGCCAACCTGGCTGATAGGAGCCTGGGTATTGTCACCAGAAGAACATCCCGTCAACCAACATCCAATCAGTGAAACCGCCGCAATTCGGCGCAAAGTAAATAGTGGGCTTCCCGTGCTCATTAATCCCCCGTGTAGCAAAACGATATTGAATGCGGTTTCAGCGCCGCGAGAAAGGTAAGTGCAGCGCGCTCAATCTACAACAGGTAGATGAGAAGAAGAGATACTAGCAATATCGCACCACGGGTGCCATGAGTCAGTTGTATAGAAATGCTTTTAGGCGTTAAGAATGAAGAGGATTATGCCAGTTCGCCCCTCACCAGCGGGACAAAGCGCACAGGTTCGATAATATCTGCCAGGAATTCATCGCCAGCGCGACGAATACGCTGCAGTACCTGCTGGTCTTCACCGACCGGCAGCACCAGAATGCCGCCATCATCGAGTTGCGCCATTAAATCATGCGGAATTTCAGGCGGTGCGGCGGTAACGATAATCGCATCAAACGGCCCGCGCGCCGCCCAGCCCTGCCAGCCGTCACCATGACGCGTGGACACATTATGCAGATCGAGCTGCTTGAGCCGACGCTTCGCCTGCCACTGTAAGCCCTTAATCCGCTCCACTGAGCAGACATGCTCGACCAGGTGCGCCAGAATGGCGGTCTGGTAGCCAGAGCCGGTGCCAATCTCCAATACGCGCGATGTTGGCTTCAGCTCCAGCAGTTCGGTCATTTTCGCTACCATGTAAGGCTGCGAAATGGTCTGGCCGGAGCCGATCGGCAGCGCCACATTTTCCCAGGCTTTGTGCTCAAACGCCTCATCGACAAATTTCTCACGCGGCACATCACCGATAGCCAGCAACAGGCGCTCATCGTGAATGCCCTGCGCGCGCAGCTGGGTCAGCAGCGTTTCGATGCGTTTACTCACCATTTTTTGTCGACTCCGGCAACATCCAGCCAGTCAGCCACCACCTGTTGAGCACCGTGCGCAGTCAAATCAACATGCAGTGCGGTTACCGATACATAGCCCTCATCAACCGCAGCGAAGTCGGTGTCGGGGCCAGCATCCTGCTGCGCGCCGGGTGGGCCGATCCAGTAAAGCGTTTCGCCACGCGGATCCTGCTGTGGAATCACCTGATCGGCGGGATGGCGGCTGCCACAACGGGTAACACGAATGCCTTTAATCTGATCCAGCGGCAAATCCGGCACGTTGATGTTCAGAATGCGCCCGGTGCGCAGCGGCGTTTGCTGTAGCGCCTTCAACAGTGAGCAGGTCACCGCCGCGGCGGTGTCATAATGCTGATGGCCATTGAGAGATACTGCCAACGCTGGCAAGCCGAGATGGCGCCCTTCCATGGCGGCGGCCACCGTGCCGGAGTAGATCACATCATCGCCGAGGTTAGGCCCGGCATTGATGCCCGAAACCACAATGTCTGGCCGCGGGCGCATCAGCGTATTCACGCCTAAAAACACGCAGTCGGTTGGGGTACCGTTTTGCACAGCAATATCGCCATTCGGATAGCTGAACGTGCGCAGTGCGGTTTCCAGCGTCAGTGAATTGGATGCGCCACTGCGATTGCGATCGGGCGCCACGATTTGCACCTCCGCAATCGCAGACAGCGCTTTCGCCAGTGTCTGAATGCCCGGTGCATGAATGCCATCATCATTGCTCAGCAAAATTCGCATCAAATTCCAACCTTAACCCTAATCGCCAGACAGCACAGACAGCAAGCTGTTGTGTTTGCAGCAATTTAGTGTGCTTATTTCGTCACAGCAGAAATGTAAAGATAATGGCATTCTAGCGGGCGGCGTCGGGAAGTGGTAGACGTAATTAGACTATTCATTGTGACAGACGGTGGCCCTGCGGAAAAAAGGACCACCGAACTCAGGTGTTTACTCATCCACCTCGGACGCCGGGGCATTCACCAGCTCGCGGACTACCGCGGTGGCAAAACTGCCAGCCGGTAGCCAGAAACTCAACTCCAGCGTGGCATCGTCCCACCAGCGCCACTGAAAATCGCCTGGCACCACCAGCATCGCACGACGCGCTGCTTCCACCCTCTCGCGCTGCAACAGCGCCAGCAATTCGCCTTCGGCAGCGAGACACTGCTGCTCAAACAGCAGCGCGCTGTCGGTAGTACCGGCGTTGCCGCTGCCAGGCAACGGCGCGGTAATGCGCAGCTCATGTTGCTCTACGCGCTGTTGCAGCGCGGGCAGCTCTTCCTGCTGTGCGACAAACCAGCTGCCGCGGCCGGTAAGCTGCAACGCATCGCCATTTACTACCTGCATCAGGCCGAGCTGCTGCAGCCGATCGCTGGTGACCTGATTGAACATGGCGCTGCGGGCAGCCGAGAGGAAAAAGCTGCGTTTAGGACGTTCACGCACCTGAATCTCATTGCGCGCCCAGCGCTGCGCCATCAGCACATTATTGCCGCCGTGGCCAAAGCGCTGCGGACCGAAATAGTTGGGCACGCCCGCCTGCTCAATCTGCTTTAATCTGGACTCAACGTCAGCGCGATCGCCAATCTGGCGAATCATCAGCCGAAAACGGTTTCCCGCCAGCGCACCCGTACGAATTTTACGGCGGTGACGATCGACCTGCAGAATATCGACGCCTTCCAGCACAAAGCCGCTCATTACCGGCATATCTTTACCCGGCACGCGCAGGCAAAAGGTCTGTTCGGTAACGGCATGGCGATCTTTCATGCCAGCAAAGCTGACATCACGCGGATGAATACCAACAAATTTCGCCAGCGCATCCGCCACAAAGCGGGTATTGCAGCCGGTTTTTCGCAGGCGCACCAGCAGCTGTTCGCCATCGCCGTCCGGCTGATAGCCCAAGTCTTCCACCACCACGAAATCGTCTGCGCTGGTTTTAAGCTGGCCGCTGCCCGCAGGTTGCCCGTGCAGCCAGCCCAGTTGCGCCATATTCATTATGCGTCAGCCTTGAAAATCAGCGCCACTGCCTCGCAGGCGATCCCTTCGCCACGACCGGTAAAGCCCAGCTTCTCGGTGGTGGTGGCTTTGACATTGACGTCATCCATGTGGCAGCCCAGATCTTCGGCAATGTTGATGCGCATCTGCGGCACGTGCGGCAGCATTTTCGGCGCCTGCGCAATAATGGTCACATCGACGTTGCCCAGGCGATAGCCTTTTGCGGCAATACGTCGCCAGGCTTCACGCAGCAGGCCGCGGCTGTCAGCACCTTTGAAAGCGGGATCGGTATCGGGGAAAAGCTTGCCAATATCCCCCATCGCCGCGGCGCCCAGCAGCGCGTCGGTCAGCGCATGCAGCGCCACATCGCCATCTGAGTGCGCAATAAAACCGTGCTCAAAAGGAATGCGCACGCCGCCAATAACCAGCGGGCCTTCGCCACCAAAAGCGTGCACATCAAAACCCTGTCCGATACGCATCATGCGCTCTCCTTATTGGATAATTCTGTCAGATAGAAATTCGCCAGTGCCAAATCTTCCGGCCGCGTGACTTTGATATTGTCACTGCGTCCGACCACCAGCTCCGGATGATAACCACAATATTCCAGCGCCGAGGCTTCATCGGTGATGATGGCACCTTCCTGCAGTGCGCGCGTCAGGCAGCTGCGCAGCAGCTCAAGCGGAAACAGCTGCGGCGTCAGCGCATGCCACAGATCGTTACGTTCCACGGTATGGGCAATCGCGGCCTGACCCGGCTCCGAGCGCTTCATGGTGTCACGCACCGGCGCGGCCAGAATGCCGCCGGTTTTACTGTGATGGGTAATCGCCAGCAGGCGCGTCAGATCGTCCTGATGCAGACAGGGCCGCGCCGCGTCATGCACCAGTACCCAGTGATAACCGGCCGCCATCTGCAGGCCCGCCAGCACAGAGTCAGCGCGCTCTGAACCGCCAGTGACCACTATAATGCGCGGATCCTGCGCCAGCGGCAGCTGCGGAAACCAGCGATCCTGCGGGCTGATGGCCACGATGATCTGTTTCACCGCGGGGACTGCCAGCAGGCTATGAATGCTGTGTTCGAGGATCGTACGCTGGCCGATGCGCAGGTACTGTTTAGGATGTTCCGCTTGCATGCGGCTGCCGATGCCAGCTGCCGGAACCACGGCAATGACATCAGGAAAGGTGGTGTTGTTGGTCATTAGCGTTGTTGGCTTTGCGCTGATTGCTGCGCATTACGTCGATTCTGGTCAGGCACCAGACGATAGAAAGTCTCACCGGGCTTAATCATGCCCAGTTCGTTACGTGCGCGCTCCTCAATGGCTTCCGAACCGCCGTTGAGATCGTCGATTTCAGCAAACAACTGATCGTTTCGCGCTTTAAGTTTGGCGTTATTCGCCTGTTGAACCGCAACGTCATCATTGACGCGCGTATAATCGTGCAGGCCGTTCTTGCCCAGCCAGAGCGAATATTGCAGCCAGCCAAGTAGAGCAAGTAACAGCAGCGTCAGTTTTCCCATGACCGCCCCCTGAAAAACGGCCCAATCATCCCATAACTTTACACAGGACTCCACTACGACGGTGAAATAGAGTGGCTTTCACAGCGGGGAAGTAAAAAGAGGCGAAAGATCTTGTAACCAGCGGTCGCGTTTCCACATCGCTTCCACCGCTTACCAGCCAGAGAGAAAGGTAAACAGCAGCCAGAACAGGCACACCACCACCACAGCGGTAGAGACCAGCGTCCACAGCAGACGGCCACGCAGCATCAGGCTCAGCGCAATGCCGATCAGCACCGATACCGGCAACAGCGCCAGAAAAAATGGCCAGGTGTAGAGGAAGAAAAACAGCGTATTAGAACCGTAGATCAGGAAAGGCAGTGCCAGCGCACACCAGTAGGATACAAAGCCGATAACGCCGCCGGGAAAGGACCATACGGGGTCTTCCGGTTCGCGGTCCTCTTTACGTGCCAACAAGGGAGTAATGTTTTGCATAGGTATCCTGTAGACGCTGGTAACGGCCCGCCAGACGGAAGCGAGCCGTGACTGACTCAGGATGGGATGATATCGCGGTCTCGCAGTAGATCTAACACTTGTGTGGCTAATTTTGTTACCAATTGTTCGCCATCCAGATGAATATCTGCCTGCTCTGGCGCCTCATAAACTGCATCGATGCCGGTAAAATTACGCAGCTCGCCAGCGCGCGCTTTTTTGTACAGCCCTTTGGGATCACGCGCTTCGCAGATCGCCAACGGCGTATCGACAAACACTTCAATAAACTGGCCATCGTCGAGCGTGTCACGCACCATCTGGCGCTCGGCCCGATGCGGCGAGATAAACGCCGTCAGCACCACCAGCCCGGCATCCACCATCAGCTTTGCCACTTCACCGACACGACGAATATTCTCTTTGCGATCGGCGTCGCTGAAGCCAAGATCGCTGCACAGGCCATGACGTACGTTATCGCCATCCAGCAGATAGCTGCTGACGCCCGCCTGATGCAGCGCCTCTTCAACCGCACCGGCAACGGTGGATTTCCCCGAGCCCGAGAGCCCGGTAAACCACAGCACCACGCCGCGGTGCCCGTGCTGCTGCTCACGGGCGTCGCGCGTCACCGGGTGCGCATGCCAGACAACATTTTCGTCATGCTGCGCCATCAGTTGCCGCCCAGCAGATCGCGTGCGTTCCAGTGCGGGAAATGACGGCGCACCAGCGCGTTCAACTCCAGCTCAAACGCGCTGAACTCGCCGCTATGGCTGCTCTCTCCGCCCTGCTGCGGTTCACGGATCATGCCCGCACCCACGGTGACATTGGTCAGGCGATCGATAAAGATCAGGCCGCCGGTTACCGGGTTTTGCTGATAAGGATCCAGCACCATCGGCTCATCAAAGGTGAGATTAACCAGGCCGATGCCGTTCAGCGGCAGGCTGCTGGCGTCGTGCTTCTCCAGCGAGTTAATCTCAACCTGATGGGAAATGCTTTCCACCCGGGCGCGTGCTTTCTTGCCTGCGACCTTGATATCGAAACTTTGGCCCGGCGTCAGCGCTTTTTCCGCCATCCACACCACATCCACTGAGGCCGCCTGCACCGCATTCAATGCCGTTGCCGCATCCACCAGCAGATCGCCACGACTGATATCGACTTCATCGTTCAACACCAGGGTAATCGCCTCGCCCGCCGCCGCTTCCTGCAGATCACCGTCAAAGGTGACAATACGCGCCACGCTTGATTCCACACCCGATGGCAGCACCTTCACGCGCTGACCGACACGCACCGTTCCCGAGGCCAGCGTACCGGCATAGCCGCGGAAATCGAGGTTAGGACGGTTGACGTACTGCACCGGGAAGCGCATCGACTGTGCTTCAACAATGCGCTTCACTTCTACCGTTTCCAGCACGTCGAGCAGCGTTGGGCCGCTATACCAATTCATGGTGGTGCTCTGCGTTGCCACGTTATCGCCTTCCAGCGCGGACATCGGCACAAAGCGAATGTCGAGATCGCCCGGCAGCTGCTCGGCAAAGTCGAGATAATCCTGTTTGATCTGCTCAAAGCGATCCTGGCTGTACTCCACCAGATCCATCTTGTTAATCGCCACGATCAGATGCTTGATGCCCAGCAGCGTTGAGATAAAGCTGTGGCGACGCGTCTGATCCAGCACGCCTTTACGCGCATCGATCAGCAGAATAGCCAAATCGCAGGTTGACGCGCCGGTGGCCATGTTGCGGGTATATTGCTCGTGTCCCGGCGTGTCAGCGATGATAAATTTACGCTTTTCGGTAGAGAAATAGCGGTACGCCACGTCGATAGTAATGCCCTGCTCGCGTTCGGCCTGCAGGCCATCTACCAACAGCGCCAGATCCAGTTTCTCGCCCTGCGTACCGTGACGCTTGCTGTCGGTTTGCAGCGAAGAGAGCTGGTCTTCATAGATTTGCCGCGTGTCATGCAGCAGGCGACCAATCAGCGTGCTTTTACCATCATCGACGCTGCCGCAGGTCAGAAAACGCAGCAGGCTTTTATGTTGTTGTGCGGTCAGCCAGGCTTCGACGCCGCCCTGATCGGCAATTTGTTGTGCAATAACGTTATTCATCTGGCGTCTCCTTAGAAGTAACCCTGGCGTTTCTTAAGCTCCATCGAGCCCGCCTGATCGCGATCGATCATCCTGCCCTGACGCTCACTGGTGGTGGAAACCAGCATCTCTTCGATGATGCCCGGCAGCGTCTGTGCTTCCGATTCCACCGCACCGGTTAATGGCCAGCAGCCCAGCGTGCGGAAACGCACCATACGTTGCTCGATCACTTCACCAGGCTGCAGATCGATACGATCGTCATCAATCATCATCAACATGCCGTCGCGCTCCAGCACCGGGCGCGGAGCCGCCAGGTAAAGTGGCACGATCTCAATGTTTTCCAGAAAGATGTACTGCCAGATATCCAGTTCGGTCCAGTTGGAGAGCGGGAACACGCGGATGCTCTCGCCTTTATTCACCTGGCCGTTGTAGTTGTGCCACAGCTCCGGACGCTGGTTTTTTGGATCCCAGCGGTGGAAGCGATCGCGGAACGAATAGATGCGCTCTTTGGCACGCGATTTTTCTTCATCGCGGCGGGCACCACCAAACGCAGCATCAAACCCGTATTTATCCAGCGCCTGCTTCAGCCCTTCGGTTTTCATGATATCGGTGTGCTTGGCGCTGCCGTGCACAAAGGGGTTAATGCCCATTGCCACGCCTTCCGGATTGCGGTGCACCAGCAGCTCAGCGCCGATGTTTTTCACCGTGCGATCGCGGAACTCGTACATCTCACGGAATTTCCAGCCGGTATCAACGTGCAGCAGAGGAAACGGCAGCGCGCCGGGGAAAAAGGCTTTGCGCGCCAGATGCAGCATCACCGATGAGTCTTTGCCGATGGAATACATCATCACCGGATTACTGAACTCCGCCGCGACTTCGCGGATGATATGCATGCTTTCCGCCTCAAGCTGGCGCAAATGGGTGAGTCGTTTTTGGTCCATAATTTTTCCTCAAGCCAAAGTGACAACAGCGGACTCGCGGACCACCTGCTGTGCAGAATGTTGATACCAGGCCAGCTGCTGATGCAAATTGACCACTTCGCCAATCACCAATAGCGCTGGCGTGGGAGCTGAACGAGCCAGCTCATCTAATTGTTCGAGCGTGCCGATCAGCACCTGCTGATCCTGACGCGTGCCGCGGCCAATCACCGCGATCGGCGTGGAGGCGCTGCGTCCATGGGCAATCAGCTGCGCGCTGATTTCAGCCGCTTTCACCGTGCCCATGTAAATCGCCAGCGTTTGCCGCGCTCTGGCCAGCGATGGCCAGTCGATGCCATCGCCATCAGGGCGGCAATGGCCGGTAATGAAAAGTACGCTCTGCGCGTGATCGCGATGGGTCAGCGGAATACCGGCGTAGGCGGTTGCACCTGCGGCCGCGGTGATGCCCGGCACCACCTGAAAAGGAATACCTGCCTGCTGTGCCGCCTGCAGCTCTTCGCCGCCGCGGCCAAAGATAAAGGGATCGCCGCCTTTCAGACGCACAACCCGTTTGCCTTTCAGCGCCAGCGACACCAGCAGCTGATTAGTCTCTTCCTGCGGTACCGAATGCGCACCGGCACGTTTACCGACGCAAATACGATCGGCATCGCGACGGACCAGATCGAGCACTTCGTCGCTGACCAGATGATCGTAAAGCACCACGTCTGCCAGCTGCATCACCTGCAAACCGCGCAGCGTCAGCAAACCGGCATCGCCTGGCCCGGCACCGACAAGAATGATTTCACCCTGCTGTTGTCCCGGCGATTCCAGCTCTGCGGCCAGTGTCTGTTCCGCGCCCTGCACGTTGCCCGCCGCCATCTGGCTGGCGAACAGGCCGTTAAACGCCCGCTCCCAGAAACGGCGACGATCGGACATTTTGCTGAAGCGGGCTTTAACCCGGTTACGCCAGCTTCCCGCCACCTCAGCCATCTGGCCAAGGTTGGCAGGCAACAGCGCTTCCAGTTTTTCACGCAGCATGCGCGCCAGAACCGGTGCCGTGCCGCTGGAGGAGATCGCCACCACTAACGGCGAGCGATCAACAATCGACGGAAAGATAAAGGTACATTTCGGTTGGTCATCCACCACGTTTACCAGGCGATAACGCTGGTTCGCGGCGTCAAAAACGCGGGCGTTCAATGCGCTGTCGTCGGTGGCAGCGATCACCAGGAAGACGTGATCCAGCTGCGCCTCATCAAACTCCTTTGCCAGCCAGGTTAGCTGCTGTTCGTCTGCCAGCGCCTGCAGTTCCGGGCAGAGTTCGCGTGCAGCAATCAACACCTTCGCGCCAGCCCGGCGTAACAGTTCAATCTTGCGGGACGCAATATCGCCGCCACCGACAACCAGCACCGGCTTTTCTTTCAGCTCGGCAAATATTGGCAGATAGTCCACGTCAACCTTTCTATTTATCAGGATTACAAAACTGTATGCGACTATACGTCTCAGCTCTCAACGAGATGAAATTACCAATTAGAATGAGTAGTTCCCAAATGGAATAACGCCGCGGTATAGCACATGCTTTTTTGTGCTTAAGGAATGATTTATCAACACTTTTTGCTGCATGCAACCGTCAGCCATCCAGGCCAGCGCGGGCACGAATTAGGAATAGCCGGGGGTGCGCGTTGACGCTGAATGGATACACAGCGAAAAAAGCTCGGTTCAGGAAAGCAGGGATAAAAAAAAGGGGCGATCATCGCCCCTGAGGATTCAGCCTTCGTGCAGGCCGCATTCACGCTTCAGCCCGAAGAAGCGCGTCTCTTCTTCGGCCATGCCCGGTTCCCACTTTTTGGTGGTGTGAGTATCACCCACGGAGAGATAGCCTTCCTCCCACAGCGGATGATAGCTCAGGCCATGCTGCTGCAAATATTGATAAACCTGGCGGTTATCCCAGTCAATGATCGGCAGGATCTTGAACACGCCGCGCTGAATGGCGAGCACCGGCAGGTTAGCGCGGCTGCCCGATTGATCGCGGCGCAGACCAGCAAACCAGGTTTGCGCACCCAGCGAGCTTAGCGCGCGATTCATCGGCTCAACTTTATTGATCAGGTTGTACTTCTCGATACCTTCAACGCCCTGCTCCCACAGCTTGCCGTAGCGCGCCTCTTGCCAGGCCGCGGAGTGCTCCGCCTGGTAAACTTTAAGGTTCAGGTTAAGCTTTTCCGTTAGCGCATCGATAAAGCGATAGGTTTCCGGAAACAGGTAGCCGGTATCGGTAAGAATCACCGGAATATCGGGCTTCTGCTGCGTTACCAGATGCAGCGACACCGCCGCCTGAATGCCAAAGCTGGAAGAGAGCACGAACTCGCCGGGCATGTTTTCCAGCGCCCAGCTCACCCGCTCTTCCGCAGAGAGCTTTTCCAGCCGGGCGTTGGTCGCCGCCAGCGCCAGGATACGTTCTACCTTCGGCAGCTGATTGAGCTCTGCCAGATCGCGTAAAGACATGCTTGCCCCCTATTCCCAGAGATCGCGCGCCGGATCGAGCACCGGCCGAATGATACCGGCACGGATGGTGAAATCACCGAAGCCTTCGTCTGCCTCACGCTCGGTTGCCCAGCGTCCCACCAGCTCATTGATGCTGATCAGGATCTCTTCTTCATTGATGTTTTCGCGGTACATCCGCGGAATGCGCGTGCCGATGCGATTGCCACCGATATGCAGGTTGTAGCGGCCTGGCGCTTTACCGACCAGACCGATTTCAGCCAGCATGGCACGGCCACAACCGTTCGGACAACCGGTAACGCGTAACACTATGTGCTCATCGCCCACGCCGTGTTCGTTCATGATCGCCTCAACGCGGGTGACAAAGTCGGGCAGAAAACGCTCCGCTTCCGCCATCGCCAGCGGACAGGTGGGGAAAGCAACGCAGGCCATCGAGTTTTCGCGCTGAGCGGTGACGTTTTCCATCAGGCCGTGACTGCGTGCGATCGCTTCAACCTTCGCTTTTTCGCTTTCCGGCACGCCCGCAACGATCAGGTTCTGATTGGCGGTCAGGCGGAAATCTCCCTGATGAATCTTCGCAATCTCCGCGATGCCGCTTTTCAGTGGGCGATCGGGATAATCGAGCAGGCGACCATTTTCGATAAACAGCGTCAGGTGCCACTGATTGTCGATGCCTTTCACCCAGCCGAAGCGATCGCCACGGGTGGTAAATTCATACGGGCGAATCGGCTCAAAGGTGAAACCGGCGCGCTTCTCAACTTCCGCCTTAAAGGTCTCAACGCCGACGCGCTCCAGCGTATATTTGGTTTTGGCATTTTTACGGTCGGTACGATTTCCCCAGTCGCGCTGGGTCGTCACTACCGCTTCTGCCACCGCCAGGGTTTGATCCAGCGGCAGGAAGCCAAATTCACTTGCGGTACGCGCATAAGTCGCTTTATTTCCGTGCTCCAGCGACAGGCCACCGCCGACCAGCAGGTTAAACCCAATCAGCTTGCCATTTTCAGCAATCGCCACGAAATTCATGTCATTGGCGTGCAGATCGATGTCGTTGTGCGGCGGCACCACTACGGTGGTTTTAAACTTACGCGGCAGGTAGGTTTCACCGAGGATCGGCTCTTTATCGGTGGTAGCAACCTTCTCTTTATCCCACCAAATCTCAGCATAGGCGCGTGTTTGCGGCAGCAGATGCTCAGAGAGTTTCTTCGCCCACTCGTACGCTTCCTGATGCAGCTCCGATTCAATCGGGTTCGACGTACACAGCACGTTGCGGTTTACGTCGTTGGCGGTGGCCAGCGCGTCAAGCCCAACTTCATGCAGCATCTGGTGCGCCGGTTTCACGTTCTTTTTCAGAATGCCGTGAAACTGGAAGGTCTGCCGGTTGGTCAGGCGGATGCTGCCATAAATCGTGTTGTTGGCAGCGAACTTATCGATGGCCAGCCACTGCGTCGGCGTGATGATCCCGCCCGGTAAACGGCAGCGCAGCATCATGGCGTGACGCGGCTCCAGCTTCTGCTCGGCACGTTCGGCGCGAATATCGCGGTCATCCTGCTGATACATACCGTGAAAACGGATCAGCAGAAAGTTATCGCCGGTAAAGCCGCCGGTGAGGCCATTGTCGAGATCCTCAACGATGGTGCCACGTAAATAGTTGCTCTCTTTTTTCAGGCGCTCGGCATCGGAAAGTTTGCCTTCCACCACCAGCGGCCCTGGATGTTTTTCGCTCATTAGTAAACGTCTCGCTGATAGCGGCGCTCAATGCGCAGCTCACTTAAAAACTCGTCCGCTGTTTCGGTGTCCATGCCACCGTATTCAGCTACCACTTCCAGTAATGCCTGCTCAACGTCTTTCGCCATACGATTGGCGTCGCCGCAGACATAAATGTGGGCACCTTCGTTAATCCAGCGCCACACTTCCGCACCTTTTTCGCGGATTTTGTCCTGTACATAAACTTTATGCACCTGATCGCGTGACCAGGCGAGATCGATATGGGTCAACAGCCCCTCTTTTACATAGCGCTGCCATTCCACCTGATAGAGAAAATCTTCGGTGAAATGCGGATTGCCAAAGAACAGCCAGTTTTTACCGCTGGCGCCTTCGCTGTCGCGCTGCTGCATAAAGGCGCGAAACGGCGCGATACCGGTGCCTGGACCAATCATGATTACCGGAGCATCCGGGTTAGCAGGCAGACGGAAGTTATCGTTATGCTCGATGAAGACACGAACATCGCCCTCTTCTTCCAGTCGATCGGCTAGCCAGGTTGATGCGCCGCCGGCACGTTCACGATCGTTGACCTCAAAGCGTACCGCACCCACGGTGATATGCACTTCGCTCTCATTTTCCGCCTGCGACGAAGCGATAGAATAGAGACGCGGTGTTAACGGCCGCAGCAGCTCGGTCAGTTGTTCCGGACGCAGCTCCATCGGCGCGTCACGCACCATATCGACGATCGGCATGGTCTGCGCATAGATCTGTAGCTTGCTTTTATCCGCCGCGATCTCCAGCAGCGCCTCATTGCGCGCCAGCGTGGCGTACTGCTGTACGATTTGCGGCGTGTTTACCGTCAGTTCGTAATGGCACTGCAACGCCCTGGCCAGCGGTAAGGTTTCCCCGTTGACGCTGACCGGCTCATCACCTTTTAACCACAGCAGCTCAACCAGTTCGTTGACCAGCGCCGGATCGTTTTCATACCAGACGCCTAACGCATCGCCTGGCTGATAGCGCAGCCCGGAGTCGCCCAGATCGATTTCGATATGGCGCACATCTTTATCGGAGTTGCGGCCGGTAATCTTCTGGTTAACCGCCAGGCTAGCGGTAAGCGGTGCTTCTTTATTGTAGGGGCTGGTGGCCACTTCATTGACGCTGCCCGTGGCGGCGGTCTGCGCAGGCGCCGCGACCGGCGCACGTTTTTTCAGGATCTCCACCACCGCCTGGCGCCATTTTTCGGCATCGGCAGCGTAATCGACATCGGCGTCAACGCGATCCAGCAGACGTTCGCCCCCCAGCTCAGCGAGCTTGCCATCGACATCTTTTGCCGCCTGGCAGAAGAATTCATAGGAGGTATCGCCCAGCCCAAACACTGCAAACGCCGTGTCGGCGAGCTTCGGCGCCTTTTTCGACAGCAGAAACTTATGCAACGCCACCGCTTCTTCCGGCGGTTCGCCCTCGCCCTGCGTGGAGGTGACAACGACCAGCAGTTTTTCCTGCGCAATCTGCTTGAATTTGTAATCGCCGGCGTTCACCAGATTGACGGTGAGTTTGGCGGCGATCAGGTCATCGCGCAGCTGCTCGGCCACGCGACGGGCGTTGCCGGTCTGCGAGGCCGACAGCAGCGTAATCGCAGGCGCTTCCGCCGCCGGTGCGCTGGTGGCTACCGTGGCACCAGGAGCCTGATTGACCATGCCCCAGAAATAACCGGAGAGCCAGGCGAGTTGCGTGGTGGAAAAGTCGGTGGTTGCCGCCTGTAAACGCGCGAGTTGCTCCGGGTTTAACGGAAGCAGTGAAGCAGGAGGAGCCTGAGTCGTCATTGCGTAGAATTCCGGTGTGTAAAATTGTGGCTTGAGCTGGGAAATGCCAACAGGGTAAACGGCTGCATAATAACGATTAAATAAGGGTTCGACATAATAAATAACCAAAATGACTAAACGCTTTTACCGTTAGGTTATAGTGCTAAAAGTGGTAGAAATTAGGCTTATTAATCAATTGATTAAATTCACACCTGGCGAGGACTACGCTTTAACGGTGGAAACGGGTGCGTCAAAGCGCGCTTTCCGGTAGACTTCGCCGGTTTTTTTAAGAAAAAGGCAGTTAGCATGGCAACCACACTTTTTAAAGATTTCCATTTCGAAGCGGCGCACCATTTACCGCATGTCCCTGAAGGACACAAATGTGGCCGTTTACACGGACACTCGTTTATGGTGCGGATTGAAATTACCGGCGAAGTGGATGCGCATACCGGTTGGGTGATGGATTTTGCCGACTTAAAGGCCGCCTTTAAGCCGATCTACGATCGGCTGGATCACTACTATCTCAACGATATCGCTGGTCTGGAAAACCCAACCAGTGAAGTGTTAGCGCAGTGGATTTGGCAAAACCTCAAGCCAGATTTACCGGAGCTGAGCGCGGTAATGATTAAAGAAACCTGCACCGCGGGCTGTATTTACCGCGGTGAGTAAGCCTGTGGGGCCGCTGTTACCGGCGGCTCCAGCAGGATTCAGGCAATATTCAGGTATTTGTGCGTTTGCATCGACAGCCGCCAGTTGCGGGCAATACAGGTTTCGATGCACAGGCGGGTTGCCGCGTCTTTCTGACTGATAGGCTGCAGCGCAATGATGCGCGACTTGTCATCCTTCAGCGTACTTAACAGCAGTTCCAGCTCATCAATATCGCGCTGCCGCCCCACCGGATGCTTCACCTCATCGGCACGTTGCAACGCCTGCGCAATCACATCATAACCGCCACGCATATTCACTTTCGGTGACACCGTTACCCAGGTCGCGGACGAACAGCGAATCTCATGGGTGCCGCTGGTTTCAATCTGACAGCTAAACCCCGCCTGCTCGAGACTTTCCGTCAGTGGGCGCAGATCGTAAATGGCCGGTTCACCGCCGGTAATCACCACATGACGCGCTGTCCATTGTTGATCGGCAATGGTTTGTAGCAGGGTCGCAGCATCCGCCGATCCCCAGGCGTCGCTCTCTTCCGTTTTGGCCAGAATATCGCCGAGCGCGGTTTCCCGATTGGCCAGCTTATCCCAGGTATGTTTGGTATCGCACCAGCTGCAGCCGACCGGGCATCCTTGCATACGGATAAAGATTGCTGGCACGCCGGTATAGAAACCTTCGCCCTGCAACGTCTGGAACATTTCATTAATCGGGTACTGCATTATCAACTCGCTCGGGAAAAATAAGGGCGCTGATTATGGCAGATCACAGAGTAAGGTCAAAGGTGGATTCGTGGGGTCATAGTGGGGCCGCCGTAACACGGCGGTTGAGATATGCCTTGCAGGCTGGCTATTTAAAGGCCGGACCAACGGCCAGTCAACGGCCAATTCGTTCTGCCTGGCAGGCAGCTCGCTTAAAGGCCAGGTCAACGGCCATTTCGTTCTGCCCTTCGGGCCGCCCGAGCAGGGGCGGC
>NZ_JBLYPN010000028.1:0-23226 GCF_051851875.1 Duffyella sp. Ts4
GGCGGGGCGCATGCCGCCCCTGCTCGGGCGGCCCGAAGGGCAGAACGAAATGGCCGTTGACCTTAAAGACCTTGACCTTAAGCCGCCTGCCAGGCAGAACGAAATGGCCGTTGACCTTAAAGACGTTGACCTTAATAGCCGTCTGCAAGACAAAAGCCCCCCCGTTTCCGGGCCTCCTCCCCATGTTAATCATTTGTTACGCTATTGTTTGCCTGCTAATGGTTTGCAGTGATCGCCATCACATTAAATTCCGCGCCGCCACGCTAAAAGAGAAAAAAATAGCGATAAAGGAAGCAGTAATGAGCAATGCAATCAGTGCGCCGCGGCAGGGCGGTGCGCGCAAGATACTCAGCGTAACCAGCGGTAACTTTCTGGAAATGTACGACTTTATGGTATTTGGCTACTACGCCACCGCCATAGCAAAAACCTTCTTTCCCGGTGACGATCCCTTCGCGTCGTTGATGCTGACGCTGATGACCTTCGGCGCGGGTTTCCTGATGCGTCCGCTGGGCGCGATTATTCTGGGCGCTTACATCGATCATCACGGTCGTCGCAAAGGGCTGCTGCTGACGCTGGGATTGATGGCGATCGGCACGCTGACCATCGCGCTGGTGCCGGGCTACGCGACACTGGGCATGGCAGCGCCAATCCTTATTCTGTTGGGGCGTTTACTGCAGGGATTCTCGGCAGGCGTGGAACTGGGGGGCGTCTCAGTCTATCTGGCGGAAGTGGCGCCAAAAGGGCGCAAAGGCTTCTACGTCAGCTGGCAGTCAGGCAGTCAACAGGTTGCGGTGATCTTCGCGGCGCTGTTGGGGCTGGCGCTGAATCATCTGCTGGCGAAAGAGGCGGTTACCGAATGGGGCTGGCGTATCCCGTTTGTGGTGGGCTGCATGATCGTGCCGTTCCTGTTCTGGATCCGTCGCATGATGGAAGAGACCGACGAGTTCAAACAGCGTAAACATCATCCGGCGATGCGCGACATCATGCGCTCGGTGGCCAGCAACTGGGCGCTGGTGCTGGCGGGTATGCTGATGGTGGTCACCACCACGGTAATGTTCTACATGATCACCGCTTTCACGCCGACCTTCGGTAAAACCGTGCTGATGATGAACGATAAACAGAGCTTTCTGGTCACGCTGTTTGTCGGCATTTCCAACCTGTTCTGGCTGCCGTTGATGGGCGCGCTTTCCGATCGCGTGGGCCGTCGTCCACTGCTGATCCTGTTTACTCTGCTGATGATCGTCACCGCCTGGCCGGTGCTGCACTGGCTGGTGGGATCGCCCTCCTTTAATCACCTGCTGGAAGCGGAGCTGTGGCTGTCGTTTCTTTATGCCAGCTACAACGGGGCAATGGTGGTTTATCTGGCGGAAATCATGCCGGCGGAAGTGCGCGCCTCGGGCTTTTCGCTGGCCTACAGCCTGGCAACCGCGCTGTTTGGCGGCTTTACGCCAGCTATCTCCAGCTACCTGATTCACGCCACCGGCGACAAAGCGATGCCGGGCGTCTGGCTGACCTTTGCCGCCGTGTGTGGCCTGATTGGCACATTGTGTATCGGCAAGCTGGTAAAGCGGTATCGCTACGCGCATCAGGGAAAACCCGCCGAAGCACTCTGATTAAAACGCAATATCTACCACCACGCTGTCGCTGTAGTTGCCCGCAGGCGGCGTGTTCTGGTTAGTTAGCACCTGCGCGCGGTAGGCAAAGCCGCGCGTCAGGCCATCAGCACTGACCGACGCCGCGGCGCTGCTGGCCTGACGTTCGCTGCCGGCTGGGCCCCAGCGGTTGCTGCTGGTGCCTTTATAAATCTCATAGCTCAGCCGGTTAGCGTTGCTCGCCATGTTACGCACGCTGCCTACCGCATAATTGCCGTTGCTTAATCCCACCGTATAAACGCTGCCTTTGGTGCAGATGACGTTGATGGTTTGCGACACGCTGGGAAAGCTGCTCACCAGCGGCGCGCTGCCAAAGCTGATATTGGGGGCGGTGATGGTAGTGCAGTCGTTGGTGACGATCAGCGTGGTGGTCAGCGGGATCACGCCGCTGCCAGTTTGCGGCGTCAGACATACCTGGCCCACACTCAGGCTGGTGCAAATATTATAGGTGACCGCCAGGCTGAGCGTCACGGTATAGGTGCCCGCCGCCACCGTCTGTCCGGGCACGGAGTGCAGGTAGAGCGGCAGGCTAAAGTTAAGGCCACCGAGTCCGCCGATCAGACCAAGGAGCTGCGCCTGATTATAGGTGTAAGCCGCGCCGCCAACCCGCAGTTCACTGGTGCAGGTAGTGTTGGTGCAAAGCTGTAATGGAATATTATCCGGGCCGGTATCGCCGCTGCGTTTTAGCACGCCGCGCGTATTGGCGGTCGCCGTGGCGCTGGCCAGCTGCAAGGTAATCGTGTTATTGCCCAGCAGCGATATCCCGGAGCCTGCGCCGCAGTTAACGTTGGCGCTGCTGGAGGTGGTGCTGGCGGTGCTGTTCACCGCAAACGAGGTCAGCGAGCCGAAGCTGGCGGTGGAGGCGGGCAGCGTACAGGCGGCCTGTCCGGCAGCGGAAAACAGCAGCAGCACCAGCAGCAGCATCTTGATCATGGCAACACTCCTGAGGTCGAATTAGCGGCATCGCTAACCGGCGCGGCGCCCGTGGGCAGATCCGGCAGCGAGCAGGTGAGCGGGCCATAGGTTTTCAGCGCCTGCGGCCGACCGGCAGGCAGCGTCAGTCGGGTATCGCACGTGCGGCCATCCGGCGTTTGTAGATGAATAAGATTGTCCGCCTGTAAATTCTCCATCCACACCAGACCATCCCAGCCGACATATTCCGCCGCCTGCCCGGCACGCGTCACCACGCTGGAAACCGGCACCGGTTGCTGATGTTGGTCCTGCACAATCACGCTGGCAGCGCGCAGCGGTTCCACCGGGAAATTCAGTAAAAAGCCGCTCTGGCGCTTCACTGCAAAACGCTGCTGTACTTTGGGCGTGGTGACATCGGCAGGCAGGTCAAGCGTATCGAGATCGTACTTCGCCGGATACCAGCTGTTGATCGACGGCACCAGCAGATAACCCTCTTTGTCCGTGCGACCCATCGACTGGTTCTCATAGCGCACGTTGACGTCGGGATAGCCGGTTTTCACCAGCACAAAAGCGTCGTTGACCTGATTGGCGGCGAACACCCGGTTATCCATCATCACCAGCGAGCCGCTGAAATCGGCCCACTGCGTGCTGCTGTCACCGTCGCCGTAGAAGCCCGCTGCGCTATCAAAGCGTTGGTCGCGCCAGCGCAGGCTGCCCTGCGTGTAATCGCCGCCGCTGGCCTGATTGGCCCAGGAGGCATCCCACGACAGCCCGCCGTCGCTGGGCATGGCACGTGAGACGTAAAGGCGCTGCGCGTTGTTGCCCTCGCGATCGCGTTCAAGACTCACTGCACTGCTGATCTCATTGCCAAACGGAATCACCAGCGAGACGGCGCCGCTCCAGCCCGACTGTTCGCGATCGTGGCTGGCGGAAACGTAAACACTGCTGTTACCCCACAGGTTTTTACTCCACGACAGGTTAAGCAGCCGGGTTTGCTGGCCATCGCCGCTGACAATCTCAATGTAGGCCGCGCCGATACTGCCAAACTGATTCAGCGCCAGGCTGGCGTTGTACTGCGCGCTGCGGCGGCTCAGTGCGTAGAGAATGTTGCCGTCGCCGGTGTCGCCGCTGCGGTTGCCGACCAGCGCCAGATTGCCGAACTGCGCCGTGCGCACGGTATGCTGAGTGCCGATGCTGAAGCCGTCGCGGTTGTACTGATAGCCCCAGTTGTATTGCGTGCCCTGTTCGCCAGCCAGCTGACTCTGCGCCAGCGCGCCGTTAACCACGCCAAACGCGCCCAGTTTGAACTGCGCGCCGCCGCCGCCCATCACCAGCGATTCCGCCGCCTCGGCGTGGGTCTCCAGCGTCAGCCAGTCGCTTACGCCGTAGCGATAAGAGCCGCTGGCGGCGGCGCTGCCGTAATCGAAGTTTTTCACGCCGTAGTTTTCCCGCAGCGCACCCGCCGAAAAAGAAAAATCGCTAAGGCCAGGCTTCAGCAGATCGCTGGTAACATAAAAGGGCAGCGTGGTGGTGATTTGGCGACCCACCGCATCGGTGGTGACAATGACCGCATCGCCCGCGCCGTTAATAAACGGCAGGTTGGTCAGCGACCAGGGGCCGGGTTGCACGTCATTGCGGCTGGTGCGATAGCCGTTAACGAACAGATCGACGGTGGAGGGCACCGCTGCCTGACCGGCAAAGGCGGGCAGCGGATAGGTCACCAGATCGGGGCGCACGCTGAAGTCGCGACCAAGGGTTACGCCGCCCAGCCGTACGCTGCTGCTCCAGGCCAGGCTGTCACTGATCAGATCGCCGACGCGCCAGCTCAGCGCGCGGTTCTCATTCTCATTGGCCCAGAACGTGTCGTAGCGAATATAGCCATCCTCCTGCGCCGCGCTGCTGCCGGACAGCGTCTGCTGATAAACGCCGTTACTGGAAAACTGTCCCGCCGGACCAAACAGCCGCAGCTCACTGAGCAGCGACAGCCGTGAACTGCCGCGCTCGATGCGGCTGGCGTAGGCATCATAGTTCAGCAACAGACCGTTGCTGACTTGGCCCGGATAACGTGGACCGCGATCCTCACCGGTAAAGGTCTGCACGGGCAGCCAGCCGGGCGGCACGGTGAGCAACAGCAGCTGGCGCTGGCTGTTGTATTCCGCCTGCACCTCGGGCAGCGTGGCGAGATCCACCTCGCCCGCTGGCAGCTTCTCCGCTGGAATCCCGGCGTTTTGCAGATCGCTGGCGCGCAGCAGATAGTGTCCGTTTTGAAAGATAACCGGCACGATGTCGCCACGATCGCGCTGATTCACCACCAGACCAAGCATATATTGCTGCCGATCGCCCTGTGGCGCTGGCGACAGGGAAGGCGGTGGCGGCAGCGTCGAAAAGGTCTCTGCCGTGGCATCAACGGCATACAGCGCAAGGAGTATGGCCCAGGTGCAACGGTGAAGCAGCATAGTTAGCGCGAGCCGCGGCTGCGCCAGCTGCTGTCATTTACCTGCGCCTGCAGCTCGCTGCCGCTCGCCGCATTGACCGGAAAACGGTTGCTGGAGCGGGCCAGCACATAGCCCAGCAGGCCGTCGGACAGCGTGCGACCATCCAGCTGCGCCTTGCTGATACGGGCGTGGCCGTTGCCACTATTGGCGATCTCAATAAAGCGTTTGCCCCCGTTATTAACCAGCTGCCAGCTCAGCTGCGGCTTAACGCCGTCGGGCGTCAGGCCATTGCCGTAAACAAACAGCGGCACGGAATAACGCATCTGGAAGGTCAGTCCGGCCTGGTTCTCGCCGGGTTTCTGTGGCGTCGGGATCTCATCCAGCACCACGCGATAGGCGGCTTCGGTATTGGCGGACGGCGGCGTCTGTTTGATCAGGCGCACCAGCTGTTTCTGGCCGGGTTCGATGCGCACCAGCGGCGGGCTGGCCACTACCTGCTGCTGAGTTTGATACTGCTCCTGACCATTACTCTGCTGCCACTGAAAGATGCGCACCTGCATCAGCGTGGTGGCGTTGCCGCGGTTCTCCAGCCAGAGTTCGCTGGCTTTATCCTCGCTGTGAATTTTCGGATCGATCGGCCAGATCATCACCGAGTTTGCCGCATGCAGCAGCGGCGCAGCCAGCACGACCAGGGAGAGCGCAAGGGGACGAAGCCAGTTCATGATCGGTTCCTTTCTTTTCATTCGCCCGTTACCAGCTCAGGGTGACGGTCAGGGTATCGGTATAGGTGCCAGCGCGCGTCGGTCCGGGTAGCTGCAGCTGGCCATAAATCGGCAACGTAATGTTATTGGCGTTGGCATAGCTCAGCGCGACGTTCTGATTCACCAGAATGGCCTGGGTGCGGCTGGCGTTGCTGAACAGCTGATAAGCGATGGTATTGCTGAAATTAGCCAGCTTCAGGTTGCGCGAGGTGCTGAAATTACTCCCGCCGTTGATGCTCATGTTCAGGCTGGTGCCGGGCGTGCAGGCCAGATTAATCGAGGTGCTCTGCACAAAACTGGCGCTGACGCTCTGCCGCGACACGCCTGACTGGGTACCAAAATCCAGCGTGCCGAACACGCCGGTATTGGTGCCGGAAATCACACAGCCCGCCACCACCGACGCCGAGACCTGAAACGTCTGGGTCGGCAGCGCCTGCACCTGTCCAGCCATGAGCAGCAGGAGAGCAGGCGCAGCGAGTTGACGGTGCCCTGTCCCCGGCATCGTTAATTTCCGGCTACGCCGATCAGTAATTCACAGCAACGTTAATGGTATCGGTATAGGTGCCCGCCGGCACCGCTGCACTGTTATTGCCGCCGATTACCCGACCATAAATCGGGAAGTTCTGACCCAATGTCGGGCTGGGCGTGCCCACAGCGACCAGATCGGTGTTATTGGCAACAGGCGTCGCACGCGCGGCGTCGTTATACAGCGTGTAGGCGATGCCCTGCGTAGGATTGGCACCAAGCACCAGATAGCGAGGCTGACCGGTAACCGTACCAAATACGGTGGCGGGCGCTTCGTTACTGCTGGTTATACGCACGTTAAAGGGTTGATTGGTGGTGCACAGCACGTTAATGCCCGAGCCTTGCGAGCCTTGTAGAGTGGCATCGAGCGAGGTAAAGGTCGCGGCGCTGCTACCGAAGTCTAAGTTACCGAAATTCACGCCGTTAGCGGCATTAGGCACACCGTTGATCACACAGCCGGTGGTCAGCGTCAGCGTGGCGTTGAAAGAGCCGTTGGTGGTCACCGCCATCGACAAAGGGGAAATCACGGTACTCAGGCCACAGGCCAGAAGAAAAAGCGTCTTTTTCATAATCATTCCTTACGAATTAAAAACAAGCTCAGCTTTTTCACCTGATGGGTAACGCATTAAATAGAATTCCAAATAACCACTGTGCTCATCTCGTGACGCTAACTCGCTTATTTTGTAAGAAAGTTCCGAGATGTGACTAAATGTTTTTATATAAATTTTCCTAACTATAGAACAAGCGAACCCTTTAGGTAAATGCCAAAGGGTAATTTCTCTTAAGTATTGTGATGACTCGCTGTTTTATCAGCTTTTTTCTGTGACGCAGAGTGCTATGCGTAACGGCAGAACAGGCGTAACGTCGTGATAACGGACCGCTTTTCGGCATGCTGTTTTTTTTGACCTCGCAGAAAGTACCGCTGCGTAACAATATTTCACGGCTCGCTGAGGGCGTGCGGTAAATATTGCGTACCAGGTGCCGATAACAGGCAGCATATTTAGGGCAGCGAGGCATGATGGAAAGGAGTGGTACGATGCTGATGGTTAACTGGGATGGGATCCTGGTAACGGTGTCTCTGATCGTCGCGTTTATCGCCTCGTTCACCGCGCTTGATATTGCAGGCCGCATGGCAGCGGCTCGTGGGCGTCGCGCGCTGCTCTGGTTGCCGGGTGGCGGCGCGGCGATGGGCATCGGCATCTGGGCGATGCACTTTATTGGCATGCTGGCGATGATGATGCCGCTGACCACCCGTTATGACATCCCCTTAACCCTCGGTTCACTGCTGCTGGCGATGGCGGGTTCCGCCGCCGCGCTGTGGTTCGCCGCCAGCCGCGCCGTGCTGACCCTGCGACGCTGGCTGGCGGGCACGCTGACCCTCGGCGGCAGCATTATCGGCATGCACTATATCGGCATGCGTGCGCTGTTGATTTCGCCTGCGATTCGCTGGGATGCGCTGCTGGTGGCGGTCTCCTGCGTGGTGGCAATCGGCGCCTCCGGCCTGGCGCTGTGGCTCGCCTTTCACCTGCGAAGAAATCTGCGCGGCGTGTTGCTGCTGCGGCTCGGTGCGGCGCTGGTGATGGGCATTGCCGTCGCCGGTATGCACTATATCGGCATGGCCGCCGCCCATTTCTCCGCACACAGCATGATCGATCATTAGGGATTCAGCACGCAGGGTCTGGCGGTATGGGTCACCATTATTACCCTTTCTATTCTCGGCCTGACGCTGCTTGCCTCCATGCTGGATGCCCAGCTGCAGGCGGCAAAGCTGGCGTACCGGCTAACCCGCGCCAATCGTGAACTGAAGCAGCTGGCGATGCGGGATGGGCTGACCGGCCTGCCCAACCGCATCATGCTGGAACAGCAGCTCGATCGTAGCCTGCGGCGCGCCAGTCGGGAAGATCACCCGCTGGCGCTGATGTTCATGGATCTCGACGGCTTCAAGGCGGTCAACGACGCCTGGGGCCACCCTATTGGCGATCGGCTGCTGCGGGCGGTGGCGGAACGGCTGAAGGATAATTTGCCGGAGACGGCGATGCTGGCGCGGCTGGGCGGCGATGAGTTTGTGGTGATGCTCAACGAGGCGAATCGCGCGCAGGCGGGGCAGGTGGCGGGCACGCTGGTGAAGGCGATCGACGCGCCGTTTGACCTGGCGCGCTACCAGCTGCGCGTCTCGCTGAGCGTGGGCATCGCAATTTTCCCGGAACATGGCAGAACGCGCAAAATCTTGATGCTCAACGCCGACGCGGCGATGTATCACACCAAGCAGAGTGGCCGCAACGGCTGGCATTTTTTTGAACCGGCGATGCACGTGATGACGCAGCATCAGCTACAGCTGGCCACCGATCTGTGGGCGGCGCTGGATCGTCAGGAGCTGCGGCTGTTTTATCAGCCGCAGTTTTCGAGTGGCAAGACGCAGCCGCTGGGCTTTGAGGCGCTGCTGCGCTGGCAGCATCCGACACGCGGCCTGCTGACGCCGGAAAAATTTCTCGCCCGCGCTGAGAAAACCGGGCTGATCGTCTCGATTGGCAACTGGGTGATCAACGAAGCGTGCCGCCAGCTGCGACAGTGGCACACCGGCGGGCATCCGGAATGGAGCGTGGCGGTAAACCTGTCGGCGCTGCAGTTTCAGCAGCACGACCTGCTGAATACGGTGCGCGATGCGCTGGCGCGCCATCAGCTGCCCGCCGGTTCGCTGACGCTGGAGATCGCCGAGTCGGTAACCATGCG
The DNA here is from genome assembly GCF_051851875.1 of Duffyella sp. Ts4. Lineage (NCBI taxonomy): Bacteria > Pseudomonadati > Pseudomonadota > Gammaproteobacteria > Enterobacterales > Erwiniaceae > Duffyella > Duffyella sp. Ts4. The sequence continues at coordinate 9,016 of NZ_JBLYPN010000028.1, forward strand.
CGATCCCGCCTTCAGTCAGCAGATTATCGCCGCGCTGGCCAGCCTCGGCGTGCGTATTGCCATCGATAATTTTGGCATCGGCTATGCTAACTTACTCCAGCTGAAACATCTGGCGGCCAGCGAGCTGAAAATCGATCGCAACTTTATCAACAGCCTGCGGGCGGACAGCGAAGATGCCACCGTGGTGCGCGCCATGCTCACGATGGCACACGGGCTGAATCTCGATATGGTGGCCGAAGGCGTGGAGACGGCGGAGCAGCAGCAGCTGCTAACCCGGCTCGGTTTTACCACCCTGCAGGGCTATCTGCTGGGCAAACCCTTGCCAGCAGAGCGCGTGGCGCAGGCGATCGCCAGCTCGCCGTGATCGCGCAGGCAACAGAGTGGCCTTTTGCAGTAATCGGCACGTTCAGGCGCGGATAGCCTAAGATGCCCGCGAGCTATGCCGATAATTCGAACATGACGATGCCCATTTTTTTTACCTTATGCCGGTGCGCTGGCAGCTGACCTTTTGGAAACGCCTATGTTGGTTACCTCCTATGATGCAATGATGGTCATCATCTCCGTGATTGTGGCGATGCTGGCCTCGTTCACCGCGCTCGATATGGCGGGCCGCGTCGCCACCTCCAGCGGTAAAGCCGCGCTGGTCTGGCTGATCGGCGGCGGTTTTGCCATGGGCGTGGGCATCTGGGCGATGCACTTCATCGGCATGCTGTCGATGACGCTGCCAATGGTAATGAGCTACGACGCCTCGCTTACCGCCATTTCAATACTGATCGCCATTGTCGCCTCAATTTTTGCCCTTTGGCTGGTCTGCTACGGCGAGCTGCCGGTGCTGCGCCTGTGCGGCGGGGCGCTGGTGCTCGGCAGCGGCGTGGTGGCGATGCACTACACCGGCATGGCGGCGCTGATGTTTGTGCCTGGCATTATCTGGGACTGGCGCTGGATCGCGCTCTCGGTGGTGATTGCGCTGGTCGCCTCTGGCGCAGCATTATGGCTGGCGTTTCATCTGCGCACCGGCAATGGCCGCCTGACGCTGATGCGTATTGGCGCATCGGTGTTAATGGGCTGCGCCATCGCGGGCATGCACTATACCGGCATGGCGGCGGCGAGCTTTCCGGCGCACAGCCACGCCACGCATATGGGCGTGAACGGCAACTGGCTGGCGCTGCTGGTGACGGTGGTCACCATCGCCATTCTTGGTATTACGCTGCTGGTTTCCATGCTCGACGCCCGTTTACAGGCGCGCACTTCGCTGCTTGCACGCTCGCTGGCAGAAGCCAACCGCGAACTGGCGCAGCTGGCGCTGCATGACAATTTAACCCGTTTGCCTAACCGAATTCTGCTGGAAGATCGTCTGGAACAGGCGATCAGCAAAGCCAGCCGCGAAAACAGCCAGTTTGCGCTGATGTTCATGGATCTTGACGGCTTCAAGGCGGTGAATGACGCCTTCGGGCACCATGTTGGCGATAACCTGCTGATTGCGGTAAGCGAACGCATGGCGCAGGAGGTCAAAGGGCACTTTACCCTCGCGCGCATGGGCGGCGACGAGTTCGTGCTGCTCACCGAAATTGACCATCCCAACGATGCGGCCACCATTGCTGATGGGCTGGTGAAAGCGATCGATCGGCCTTTTGACGTCTCGCGCTACGAGCTGGTGGTGTCGCTGAGCATCGGCATTGCGGTGTTTCCTGGCGACGGCGCCGACGAGCGTGAGCTGATGTTTAACGCCGATGCCGCGATGTATCACACCAAAAACAACGGCCGCAACGGCTACAACTTCTTCCAGCCGTCGATGAACATTCAGGTGCAGAGCCAGCTACAGCTCAATAACGATCTCTGGCAGGCGCTGGAACACAACGAGCTGCGTCTGTTCTATCAGCCAAAATATTGCGCGCCGTGCGGGCCGATTCTTGGCTTTGAGGCGCTGCTGCGCTGGCAGCATCCGGTGCGCGGTTTGCTGTCGCCGGACGTGTTTCTGCCGATCGCCGAAAAGACCGGCATGATCGTCAACATCGGCAGCTGGGTGATCAACGAAGCCTGTCGTCAGCTGCGTGAATGGCATGATGCGGGTCATCCGAGCTGGACGGTGGCGGTGAATCTGTCGGCGTTGCAGTTTGAGCAGAACAACCTGGTAGAGACCGTCACCAGCGCGCTGAACCGGCACGGTATTCCGCCGCAACAGCTGACGCTGGAGGTCACCGAAACCACCGCCATGCGCGATCCCGATGAGAGCGTGCGCATTCTCACCGAGCTGACCACGCTGGGCGTCAAAGCCTCGATTGATGATTTCGGCACCGGCTATTCCAGCCTGCTCTATCTTAAGCGCCTGCCCGCCAGCGAGCTGAAAATCGACCGCGCTTTCGTCAACGAGCTGGAGAGCAAGCCGGAAGATGCCACCATTCTCTCTGCCATCGTGGCGCTGGCGCAGTCCCTGAACCTGAAAGTGGTGGCGGAAGGGGTGGAAACCGCTGAACAGCAGGCGTTCTTAACCAGCCTTGGCTGCAACACCTTGCAGGGCTATCTGCTGGGTAAACCACTGCCGCCGGATCGCATCGGCGAACTGCCCGATTACGTCGGCGAAGAGCAGGCCGCCGAGATGCAGGCGCAGCCGGAACTGGCCGCCAGCGCCTGATCCGCTAGCCGCTGCGCCTGAAAAAAACCATTATCCCGCAGCCCCCGATTCACGGGGGCATTGCCGCTCTGGCGTTTCGCTTGCGCCTCGCCAGCACATTGACGACTGCCGCCTGCGCCACAACACTTTAGTTTTCTCGTTGTTTACGCAGAGGGCGCGGTTATGAAAAAAACGGTTGTGGTGGCGGGCGCAGTGGGCGTGATTGGACGCGGCGTGCTTGAGCATTTTGAACAGCAGGAGGTCGAGCTGGTGGCGATTTCCCGGCGCAAGCCAGATTTTGCCGGACGCGCCAGGCATTTGCCGGTGGATCTTACCGATCGTCAGTCGTGTGAAACCCTGCTGGCGCAGATCCCCGAGGCGACGCATCTGGTGTTTGCTGCCTATCAGGAAAAGCCGACGCCCGCCGAGCTGGTGGAGACCAATCTGTTGATGCTGAAAAATTTGGTGGAGGTGCTGGAAGCGCACGCGCCACAGCTTCAGCACATCACGCTGATGCAGGGCGGCAAAGCCTATGGCGCGCATATCGGCCCGTTCCCGTCACCGGCGAAAGAGAGCGATCCGCGCCATATGCCGCCGAACTTCTATTACGATCAGGAAGATTTTCTGCGGGAACGATCGCAGGGAAAATCCTGGTCATGGACCGTGCTGCGCCCGGAAGCGGTGATCGGCATGGCGGTCGGCAACCCGATGAACCTGCTGATGGTGATTGCGATTTACGGCACCCTCGCCAAAGCGCTGGGCGTGCCAATGTCCTTTCCTGGCCCGCGTGCCGCATGGGATGCGCTCTATCAGGTAACCGACACGCGCATTCTGGCCAGCGCAGTAGAGTGGGCGGGGGAAACGCCATCCTGCCGCGGCGAGGTTTTTAACATCACCAACGGCGATTACTTCCGCTGGTCGCGCATCTGGCCGCGCATCGCCGCGTTTTTTGATGTGCCGGTGGGCGAGCCGTTTCCGCTGTCGCTACAGCAGATGATGGCCGATAAAGGGCCGCTGTGGCAGCAACTGACGCAGGAGCACGGCCTGCAGGAATATCCCTATGACCGTATCGTCTCCTGGCAGTTTGGCGACTTTATCCTCAAAACCACCTTCGACAACATCACCAGCACCATCAAGGCGCGCAAGCACGGCTTTGCCGACTGTATCGACAGCGAAGAGATGTTTATCGATCGGCTGACCGCGCTGCGTGAACAGCGGTTTATTCCGTAAGATCCGTCACAACGGACACGAGGCGCAGCAGAGGGCGGTAAAGCAAGGCGGTAAAGAAAAAAGGAGCCAGCAGGCTCCTTGTTAACATGTTGATAAGGTCCGGCAGGGAAACTGAAACCTGCCGGACTGAGCGTTAAATCAGCTCGGTTTTGATGCCCTGCTGGATCAGCACCTCCACTTCTTCGCCGCTGTGGCTGAACACCTGATATTCCACGCCCGCCACGGTCACGGTGCCGTTCTGCGCAATCCAGTCGCCGGAGTCGGTGCCGTCCGGCAGCAGGTCGTCGAGCTGCACGGTGTCGTTTTCGTCGCCGGTAATTAACAGCTGAGTTTTACCGTTTTCAATAAACAGGTTCTTCTCGCCGGAAGTCAGTAAATCATTCAGGTTAAGGGTGATCTGGTTATTTTCTTCGCCAGTGAGATCGATCTGGCCTTTATTTTCCTCGTCAGATTTAGCGCTATTTAGGGCATTAATAACGGACTCGGACTCTTCATCGATATCAGTACTTTTGTTTACCTCACTTTCATTATTCGTCCCACGCTCCGCAGGTGTGTTATCCCAACTTATGCTGTCAAGCACCCATCCTGCATCCGGGCCATTACTTTCTGTAGGTGCACCTTCAATAATAACATAAGCAACTTTCTTATCCGGGCTGGCTGCTGTATATGTAAAGGTCTGGACAGTACCCAGAGTGAAAAGGGCAATTGTATCAATAAGTTTTCCATGCATATCATAAATTTTGGCAACTGTTCTTATATCATGACTATGCCGAACATTAAAAGAAATACTATTAGAGGGGGCCGGCAATTCAAATTTTAATTGTGTTGAAGGCACCACGAAAATTCCATAATTACCATTACTACGCGGAATTTCATAAAATTTTGAATAGAGGTGATCGCTGATGATACCTATTCCTTTTGCTAAAACGGTCATCTTTAACCCTGAGGAAAAATTCATTATCATACCGTCTGTAAAATATTCTTTAGGGCCTTCAAGCCCCTCAAATCCCAGATTTGGTCTAGAGTCTACATTTATATCCCATGATAGAGATTGTGATGCATTTCCTGCAATATCGGTGGCTTTCGCAATGAAGTCATAATTTTTTTCGGTAAGGTTGTATGACGGTTCCCAGGACCAACTGCCATTATTGTTGGCATAAGTAGATCCTAAAGGAATTTCACCGTCGTAAACTGTGACCAGGCTGCCCGCCTTGGCCTTGCCGCTCAGCGTCGGCGTGCGGTCAAAGGTGGTGGCGCCGGCATCCAGATCCTTTCCACTGGCGGAGTCATAGATGCTGTCAATCGTGGCGCGGACGATGCTGTTATCGAAGGTTACCGTCTGCTGTACCTGCTCGCCGTTGATGCCGGTCACCGTGTTTTCCACCCAGGCGCGGTACTCCCAGCTGCCCGCGTGGGCATTCGGGTCGACCAGCGTCCAGGTCAGGCCGTTCACCACCGCCTCCAGCCTCTGCGTGCCGTTACTGACCAGCACGCGCTCGCCCGAGGCCAGTGAACGGCTGAGGATGCCGCTGAGGGTGCGGCCGGCCGAACCGTCGTTGGTGATAAAGTCAGTGGCGGAGGCGCCGCTGTCGGCGGTCATGCTGATAATCTCCAGTGTCACGTCGGTCGGATTGCCGGTGATCAGCTCGATCTCCCACGGTGCCGACTGCGGGCCGTCGGTGCCGCCGCTGCGGATGGCGCTGTTAAAGCGGTAGGTTTTATACTCGGTCAGCGCGGGAACCTCGTACTGCCAGACGCCGCCGGCGGCCACCACCGAGCCCACCGGCGCGCCGTCCTGATAAATCACCACCACGGCGCCGGTAGGCGCGCGGCCTTCCAGCCGCGGCGTGCGGTCGTCGGTGACGTCCGGGTTGCCCATGTAGCCGGTAATAATCCCTGCGTCGTCGTAAGCGCCCACAATCTGCGGTGCGGCCGGGTCGGTGGTGACCACCTCGAGTTCAAACAGGACGTCGCCGGACGCCGCCGGGCTGTTGCCCGCGGTCAGCTGGTTGTGGCCGGCGCTCAGGCGCTCGGTCTCCAGCGTCCAGCGACCGTCCGGGCCGGCATGGGCGGAGCCGATGCGTTCCCAAACGCCATTTTCCAGGCGGGTATGCACATAAACCAGGCTATTAGCCTCGGCGCGACCAAAAAGCTGTGGCTTGTTGTCGTCGGTGAGCGCGCCGGAGCGCAGCTCGCCGGTGTAGGCGCCCTCGCTGTCCCAGCCGTGGGTGATGGTCACCTCAGCCTGCGCCTGGTCGCTGATTTCCAGCGCGAACTCGTCGCTCCAGCCGCCGGAGGTGGCCGCCGAGGAGCGGAACTCCCAGTTGCCTGCGCCCAGCACCGGCGCGGTCCAGTTCCATTCGCCGTCGGCGTTGGCAGTCACGGTGCCGCCGTCAGTCCAGCTGCCGTTTTCGCCGCGGTACTGCACGCGCACCGTGCTGCTGGCCGGGGCGGAGCCGAACAGCTGCGGGGTGGTGTCGCTGGTCAGCGCACCGGTGCTCAGCTCGCCAACGTTCTCGCCGCTGTCGTCCCAGCCGTGGGTGATCAGCGCAATGCCGCCGTTGTCGGCGGCGTCCGGGCCAACCACGATGATGAACGGCTCGGACTCCTCGCTTTCACGATCCTTTTTGGCAAAGGTGTCGCGGGTGACCAGCGTCAGGCTGTTTTGGCCGTCCTGCAGGTCGACGTTCGGTTCCAGCGTCCACAGACCGGTGACCGGGTCGGCCACGGCGCTGCCGATCTCCTCGCCGTCGCGCATCAGCACCACGATGGAACCCGGTTTGGCCAGGCCGGTCAGCGTCGGACGACGGTCATCGGTAGGAACACCAGCGTCAAAGCTGCCGGTTTTGCCGCCAGCATCGTCGTAAAGTTGAATTAATTTCGGTGGCTCCGGTGGCGTGGTGGAGATTACCAGGTTATAGAGCTTTAGCGTGCCCTCGTTGCCGGCGCTGTCGGTGGCGCGGATGGAAAGGCTGTAGGTGCCGTCGGCCAGATCTTCAGGCGGCGTCCAGCTCCAGCTGCCGTCGGCCGGATCGATCATCACGGTATAACGGTCAGCACCGATGACGATCTCCATCTCGCCGCCCTTGCCGATCTCACTTGGTAATCTGCCGGAGATCACCGGCCTGTTGCTGTCACGCTCAAGAATGTTAACGCCTGGAGTGGCTAAAATGTTCACGCAGTGATCCTTTGTATGGCTGTGTTAATTCACCGGCTGAGGTGCCGGTGCGGTGTATCATCAGCATGCTAATCTGTGGGCGAATGAGCGATGAGACCCGTCCCGAATGGCCGGAAAACGTGGGGTCGGGGCGGGAAGGCGGGTTTATACGGCTGCGCACGGCGAACATCAAAAAAAGAGCCCGCGAGCTTCCCTGTGACCCTTTACGTTTACGAATAAAAAAAGGGAGCCGGCAGGCTCCCTTAAGGGGGATGTTAACGTCCAGCCTTAACAGCCGGACTGAGCGTTAAATCAGCTCGGTTTTGATGCCCTGCTGGATCAGCACCTCCGCCTCTTCGCCGCTGTGGCTGAACACCTGATATTCGATGCCCGCCACGGTAACGGTGCCGTTCTGCGCAATCCAGTCGCCGGTATCGGTGCCGTCCGGCAGCAGGTCGTCGAGCTGCACGGTGTCACCGGCGTTGCCCTGCACCATAAACTGCAGTTTGCCGTCATCAATGAACAGGTCGCGGCCGCCGTGGCTGAGCACGTCGCCTGCGTTCAGTTCCAGACGGTTATCGCCGCTGCCGGTAATGTCGATCACCTCGACGGAGTTAAGCTTGTCGGCAACATCGGATAATACCAGCGTCTGCTGCGCGCCAGTGATCACCAGCGTATCGACGCCGTCGCCGCCGTTGATTACCTGCAGTTCGTCAACGCTGTTGATGTAGGTGAACGCGCTGGCTTCGTCGACGCTGTTAGCCGACTGCTCGTTGACGCTGCGTTCGGGCAGCCTTTCATCTATCCGAATGTTATCCAGGAAAAAGTCATTACCATGGCCTGAAGTAGTGGCGTTGGTAATGTTAATCCGCACCGTCCCGGTGGTGGTGGCGGTCCAGCTGCCGGTGAGCGTATGATTACCGGTGATATCGGTGCCGGCAATCACGCTCTGGCCATCGACGGTCATGCCCACCTTGCCGACGTAGTCCCCGTTATAAGGTGCCGATCGCTGAGCATACAACGAAAAGTCATAGGTTTTACCGGCCTCAACGCGAACGTCATGATACATAATCGTATCATTATAAGTATGACCCCCATCGGTGTTAGTTTTTAATACGTAACCTCTATCGTTGATTTTTACGACTGAAGTATTGGAACTGGTTTTGGCATACTCTCCAACCAGCGTCCAGCCCTGAAGGGAGTTATCTTCAAAGCCCCATTCATAAACTGGCTTTGCCGTGACGTTTTTACCCCAGGACAGGTAGCCTATTGTATAAGCTCCATTGACATAGCCGGGCACTGAGTCATAGCCGTTGGTGAACAGGATATGTGATATCAGTTTCCCTTCTGGTGCCTCAAAATAATAGCGGCCATTTCTGGTGACCCTCTCCGTTAATAACTTTTCACCGGTGGTTAAAAAAACCTCCAGTTTATGTGCGTCAAGATTATAATTATCCAAATGCGCAATATCAAACTGAACTTTATTTGTCTGACCAAAATTAAATTCCTGGATGGCACCGGACCGCAATGTTATATGATTACCATCATCCGCGATGCTATAAATATTTCGGTGGTCAATATGATGAATAACCATTTTCAGGCCGTCATTAAACTCATAGGTGCCCAGCACATCGGCATTAAATTGACTGCCATCAGCGTTATTAAATTTTGTTGAGCCGGAGTCCGGATCTGTCGAGATATTGTGGTTCTGTTTAAGAATAATATCGTCAATGATGAACTGCGGCGTATTACTCTGCATGTTGAACTGCATGTACGCAATTTCATTCCTGTCGGTATAAAAGCGCAGCATCTGGGTGACGTCGCTGCGGATATCTTTGGCATAGACGCGTCCAATCTCGGTACCCGCACTGTCGTGGAAGCTGACGTAGGATTGTGCGCCCTCCCAGTCGATGGCATCAAGCTGAACGAAGTTCACCTCCTGCTCAAAATCGATGCGGAACTGCACCAGTTTGTTTGTTGCCGTGCCGGTGGTGTCAATCGACATCACCTTGCCAAAGCGCGAGTCGTCAATGATCCGGTAGGTGACGTTGCTGGTGGTCACCGGGATGATGGTCAGCTCATCATATTTCCACGCGCCGGTGATGGTCTGCGGGGCGATTTTTTCAAAATCATACAGAGCGGTGTTCAGCTCGCCTTCGGTTACGGTGAGGCTCCAGCTGTTGCTGTAGGCGCTGCCGTTGCCCGCTTTGGCACGGAACACCCATTCACCGAGGCCCAGCGTGTCCGGCGGGGTGAACGACCACTCGCCACGGGCGTTGGCTATGGCGGTGTAGCCGGTGCTGTACGGCTCGCCCGGCCTGCCGAACTCAATCATCACCAGCGCGTTGGCCTCAGCGGTGCCGCGCAGCTCCGGGCGGGTGTCGTTGGTGGTGCGGCCGTCCTGAATCAGGCCGGTGATCAGCCCGGCGTCGTCCCAGGCGCCGGTGATTTGCGGCACGCGCGAGCCGCTGGTGATGTACTCCAGCAGGAAGGTGTCGGTGCGCGAGCTCAGCTCCTCGGCCGGGCCGGCGTGGAAGCGCCAGCTGCCGGTGATAATCAGCGAAGTGGTGGTCAGGCTCCAGCGGCCGTCCGGGCCGGCGACCACGCTGCCGAGCAGGCTCCAGTTGCCGTTGCCGCCGTACTCGCCGTGGAGGTAGACCACGCTGTTGGCCTCGGCCGTGCCGTGCAGGGTCGGGGTGTCGTCGTCGGTGGCGACGCCGCTGGCCAGCTCGCCGGTGTAGGGGCCCTTGTTGTCGGTGGCGTGGGTGATGGTCATCGCGCTCGGCGCCTCGGCGTCGACGGTCAGCGCAAACTCGTCGGTCCAGCCACCCTCGCCGCGCACGCGGAACTCCCAGCCGCCGTCGGCCAGCGCCGCGGTCGGGCTCCAGCTCCAGCCGCCGTCGGGGCTGACCGTGACGCTGCCGCCCTCAATCCAGCTGCCGTCCACGCTGCGGTACTGCACGCGCAGCACGCTGCTGGCCGGGGCGGTGCCGCGCAGCTCCGGCATGCCGTCGTCGGTGATGGCGCCGGAGCTCAGCGCGCCGGTGTTGGTGCCGGCGTTGTCGTGGGCGCCGTCGATGAACACCAGGCCGGGGGCCGGACCCGGGCCCGGGGTGGTGGCGTCCGGGCCAACCACGATGGTGAACGGCTCGGACTCCTCGCTTTCACGATCCTTTTTGGCAAAGGTGTCGCGGGTGACCAGCGTCAGGCTGTTTTCGCCGTCGGTAAGATCCTGGTTCGGTTCAAGGCTCCACAGGCCGGTCACGGCGTCGGCCACGGCGCTGCCGATCTCCTCGCCGTCGCGCATCAGTACCACGATGGAACCCGGTTTGGCCAGGCCGCTCAGCGTCGGACGCAGGTCGTCGGTGGTCTCACCGGATTTGAAAAAGCCGGTCTTGTCGCCCTGATCGTCGTCAAGGGTGAACAGCGTTGGTGGCTCCGGCGGCGTGGTGGAGATCACCAGGTTATAGAGCTTTGGAATGCCGTCGTTGCCGGCGCTGTCGGTGGCGCGGATGGAAAGGCTGTAGGTGCCGTCGGCCAGATCTTCAGGCGGCGTCCAGCTCCAGCTGCCGTCGGCCGGATCGATCATCACGGTATAACGGTCAGCACCGATGACGATCTCCATCTCGCCGCCCTTGCCGATCTCACTTGGTAATCTGCCGGAGATCACCGGCCTGTTGCTGTCACGCTCAAGAATGTTAACGCCTGGAGTGGCTAAAATGTTCACGCAGTGATCCTTTGTATGGCTGTGTTAATTCACCGGCTGAGGTGCCGGTGCGGTGTATCATCAGCATGCTAATCTGTGGGCGAATGAGCGATGAGACCCGTCCCGAATGGCCGGAAAACGTGGGGTCGGGGCGGGAAGGCGGGTTTATACGGCTGCGCACGGCGAACATCAAAAAAAGAGCCCGCGAGCTTCCCTGTGACCCTTTACGTTTACGAATAAAAAAAGGGAGCCGGCAGGCTCCCTTAAGGGGGATGTTAACGTCCAGCCTTAACAGCCGGACTGAGCGTTAAATCAGCTCGGTTTTGATGCCCTGCTGGATCAGCACCTCCGCCTCTTCGCCGCTGTGGCTGAACACCTGATATTCCACGCCCGCCACGGTGACGGTGCCGTTCTGCGCAATCCAGTCGCCGGTGTCGGTGCCGTCCGGCAGCAGGTCGTCGAGCTGCACGGTGTCACCTTCGTTGCCCTGCACCATAAACTGCAGTTTGCCATCATCAATAAACAGGTCGCGACCGCCGTGGTTAAGTATGTCGCCTGCATTCAGTTCCAGACGGTTATCACCGTTGCCGGTAATGTCGATCACCTCGACGGAGTTGAGCTTGTCGGCAACATCGGATAACACCAGCGTCTGCTGCGCGCCGGTAATCACCAGCGTGTCTACGCCGTCGCCGCCGTTGATTACCTGCAGTTCGTCAACGCTGTTGATAAAGGTGAACGCGCTGGCTTCGTCGACACCGTTAGCGGTTTGCTCTTTAAAGCTATGTTCGGGAAACCTTTCATTCATCTTTATATTATCAAGGTAGAAATCATTACCTGCCCCGGTGGCTGTATTATTGGTAACAGCAACCCTGACGGTACCTGACTCGGTCGCCGTCCAGGAGCCAGTCAGATCGTATGAGCCGCTAACAATAGTCGTCGCTGGAATAACAGCAATATCTCCGACTGTCATGCCTAGCTGAGGATGTCCATAATTTGTCGTTACTCGGGTGGCTTTAAAGGAGAAATCGTAAGTTTTTCCCTTTTCAACAACGACGTCGTAATACATAACCTGGCCTGAGTAAGTATTACCACCCACACTGTCCGTTTTCAAATTAACCCTGCCTGATGAAACGTTGTTACCTGAATTAGTCTTGGCATAGTCTCCTGCCAGGGTCCAGCCTTCCAGCGTATTATTATCAAAGGTCCAGTGATGCAGCAGCTTGCTGGTAATATTGTTACCCCAGGTTAGGTTATCCAGATAATAACCCGTATCTGTTCCTGCCTCAGTGCCATTGGTAAATACTATGTGCGAAATTAGCGTTCCTTTTGGCGCTTCAAAATAATACGTGCCATTCCGGTCCATCGTTTGTGCATGAATGATTTCACCAGTAATTGAGTGAATTTCAATTTTATGGTCAGTGGTGTTATTTAGCTGAACGATATCAAACTGGACTTTGTCTGTAGCGCCAAAACGGAACTCCTGGGTGGCGTTCTCTCGCATTAATAAGCCGTTCGCCGTATTGGAAATAACGCCATTGCCCGGATTATTTTGAATGACCATCTTCAGGCCATCCTCAAACTCATAGGTGCCGACTTGCGAGGCGCTGAATTTGTTTATATCAAATGGTGCGAATCCGGAGTCAATATTCTCCAGCGGATTATAGCTTTCCTGGATAATGATATTGTCAATCAGAAAGTCGACTGTGCTACTCTTTAAATTAAGCTCCATATAAGCAATTTCATTTTTTTCGGTATAAAAACGAAGCTGCTGCTGGATATTACTGCGTATATCTTCCGCATAAACGCGACCGATCTCTTCTCCCCGGCTGTTAAAAAATGCCACGAAGGAATCTTTCCCTTCCCAGTCTAATGCATCCAGTTGCACGAAGTTGACCATGACTTCGAAATCAACTTTTAGCCTTACATAACTATTGGTTGCTGAGCCACTGGTCACCAGTTTCATGGCGGTGCTGCTGTTGCCGTAAGCCGAAGCATTTTCTACTGAAAGCGAAACATTAGCAGGCGTGAGCAAAGTAAAGGTCAGATGGTCATATTGCCATGAGCCGGTGATGGTCTGATGGGCGATTTTTTCAAAATCATACAGGGAGGTGTTCACCTCACCCTCGGTCACGGTGAGGCTCCAGCTGTTGCTGTAACTGCTGCCGTTGCCCGCTTTGGCACGGAACACCCATTCACCGAGGCCCAGCGTGTCCGGCGGGGTGAACGACCACTCGCCACGGGCGTTGGCTATGGCGGTGTAGCCGGTGCTGTACGGCTCGCCCGGCCTGCCGAACTCAATCATCACCAGCGCGTTGGCCTCAGCGGTGCCGCGCAGCTCCGGGCGGGTGTCGTTGGTGGTGCGGCCGTCCTGAATCAGGCCGGTGATCAGCCCGGCGTCGTCCCAGGCGCCGGTGATTTGCGGCACGCGCGAGCCGCTGGTGATGTACTCCAGCAGGAAGGTGTCGGTGCGCGAGCTCAGCTCCTCGGCCGGGCCGGCGTGGAAGCGCCAGCTGCCGGTGATAATCAGCGAAGTGGTGGTCAGGCTCCAGCGGCCGTCCGGGCCGGCGACCACGCTGCCGAGCAGGCTCCAGTTGCCGTTGCCGCCGTACTCGCCGTGGAGGTAGACCACGCTGTTGGCCTCGGCCGTGCCGTGCAGGGTCGGGGTGTCGTCGTCGGTGGCGACGCCGCTGGCCAGCTCGCCGGTGTAGGGGCCCTTGTTGTCGGTGGCATGGGTGATGAGCATGGCGTCCTGCGCCGCGCTGTCGATGTCCAGCGCGAACTCGTCGGTCCAGCCGCTGTCGCCGCGCACGCGGAACTCCCAGCTGCCGTCGGGCAGGGCATCGGTCGGAATCCAGCTCCAGCTGCCGTCAGCATTAACCGGCACGTTGCCGGCCTCGATCCAGTCGCCGTTGTCGCTGCGGTACTGCAGGCGCAGCGTGCTGCCCGCCGGGGCGGTGCCGTGCAGCTCAGGGCGGGTGTCGTCGGTGAGCGCGCCGGAGGCCAGCGGGCCGGTGTTAGCGCCAACATTATCCTCTGCGCCGTCGATAAACACCAGGCCGGGGCCCGGTCCGGGGCCCGGGGTGGTGGCGTCCGGGCCAACCACGATGGTGAACGGCTCGGACTCCTCGCTTTCACGATCCTTTTTGGCAAAGGTGTCGCGGGTGACCAGCGTCAGGCTGTTTTCGCCGTCGGTAAGATCCTGGTTCGGTTCAAGGCTCCACAGGCCGGTCACGGCGTCGGCCACGGCGCTGCCGATCTCCTCGCCGTCGCGCATCAGTACCACGATGGAACCCGGTTTGGCCAGGCCGCTCAGCGTCGGACGCAGGTCGTCGGTGGTCTCACCGGATTTGAAAAAGCCGGTCTTGTCGCCCTGATCGTCGTCAAGGGTGAACAGCGTTGGTGGCTCCGGCGGCGTGGTGGAGATCACCAGGTTATAGAGCTTTGGAATGCCGTCGTTGCCGGCGCTGTCGGTGGCGCGGATGGAAAGGCTGTAGGTGCCGTCGGCCA
>NZ_JBLYPN010000029.1:0-22658 GCF_051851875.1 Duffyella sp. Ts4
CCTGGCTTTTAAACAGCCAGCCTGCAAGGCAGAACGAAATGGCCTTTGACCTGGCCTTTAAACAGCCAGCCTGCAAGGCAGAACAAAATGGTCTTTGACCTAAAAAGGCCGCCCGCTTCCGGGCACATCTCCCCCTTCTGTGAACCATTTCATAAAGCGATGAAATATCCTCCACGCTTTTAGTATTCAAATGAAATTTTCCATTCATCTGGTACAATGACGCTTAACTTTTGACCCCCTTTTCTCTTTTTTGCGAGCACAGTCATGTCAACAAACCCAACACAACTCTCTTTGTTGCAGGAAGATATTCGCCGCCGCTATGACACGCTCAGCAAGCGACTGAAGCAGGTGGCTCGCTATATTCTTGATAACAGTAACAGTATTGCTTTTGATACCGTCGCATCGATTGCCCAACACGCCGATGTACCGCCTTCCACACTGATCCGTTTTGCCAACGCCTTTGGTTTCAGCGGTTTCAACGAAATGAAACAGGTTTTTCGTCAGCACCTGATGGAAGAGACGGTGAACTATACCGAACGCGCTCGCCTGTTCCGGCAGACCGCGACGGAAGATAACGCCGTATCGCCGGAAAGCCCGGCCGAAATCCTCAACGTGTTCAGCATGGTTAACTCGCAGGCGCTGCAACAGCTGGTGATGCAAACCAGCCCGGAACAGCTCGATAAAGCGGTAAGCCTGCTGGATGGTGCGGAAAACATCTATATTATCGGCCTGCGCCGCTCGTTCAGCGTCGCCTCTTACCTCACTTATGCGTTGCGCCATCTTGAACGCCGGGCTTTTCTGATCGATGGCCTGGGCGGCATGTTTGCCGAGCAGCTCAGCATGGTCAATCCCAAAGATGTGGTGATTGCCATCAGCTATTCGCCGTATGCCCGCGAAGCGGTTGAGCTGGTGGAGTTAGGCGCTAAACGCGGCGCGCAGCTGATCGCCATTACCGACAGCCAGGTCAGCCCGCTGGCAGCGTTTAGTGACGTCTGCTTTGTGGTACGCGAAGCGCAGGTTGATGGCTTCCGCTCACAGGTCGCCTCTTTGTGCCTGGCGCAGACGCTGGCCGTATCGCTGGCGCTGACCAACGCCGCCACGTAACGCCTGCTGCACGCAATAAAAAAGGGCAGCTTCCGCCGCCCGCTTTATTCTGCTGTTATCGATTAACCATTACTTAGCTCTCGCGCGGATAACGCTCGCTGTTAACCCAGGCGTGATCCTGCTCCCAGCTAAACTTCCACAGTCGTACCGGCCCCGCCATCACGTTTAAATAGTAATTATCGTAACCCGCAATGGTCGCTACCGGATGGTAACCGCGCGGCACCGTGACTACATCGCGATTGTAGGCAGCCATGCACTCATCCAGTGAGCGATCGTCGGTGTAGACGCGCTGCATGGCAAACCCCTGCGGCGGATCGAAGCGGTGATAGTAAGTCTCTTCCAGATAGGTTTCGTTTTCCGTCTCTTCATCATGCTTGTGGCTGGGATAAGAGCTGGTATTGCCCTCATCGGTATAGACTTCCACCACCAGCAGGCTGTCTGCCACTTCGCTGTCCGGCAGAATGTTGTGCACCAGACGCTTGTTGTTGCCTTTGCCACGCTGCTCTACGCCCACGTCCGCCGGTGCGATCAGCCGAGCCGGCAGACTGCCTTTACCCGGCGCGCTGCATACCGCCAGCTCCAGATCGCTGTCGGCGTGCACTTCCACACTGTCGTGATGCGGCACGTAAACGGAATAGGGCGGCGTGCGCTCAAATGGCGACATGCGCTGGCCGAGGCCGGGAAAATCCGCCTGCTGCGTTTTTACCGAGGCGAGCCCTGCTACCAGCACCAGGCAAAGCTCTTTATCGCCGCTTTCCAGACGCAGCGTTTGCCCTTTGGTCAGCAGATAGGCTTCAAAGCCGACATGGCCCCAGCCGGCGCTTTCCGGCGTGACCCGTTGGATACGGCCAGAATCATCCGGCTGCTGGCATTTCGAGAGTAACGACATGCTGCTCCTCCTGTTTGGTATCCTGCGCGAGCCAGCCACGCTGGCCCGGCAGGCAACGAATTAGCTCAGCGTTGGCATGCTGAATTCAGACACGATCGGCTGACCGCTCGGCCAGCGCGTGGTGGCGGTTTTCATGCGCGTGTAGAAGCGCACGCCATCCGGCCCATGCACATTCAATGCGCCAAACACCGACCGTTTCCAGCCGCCAAAGCTGTGGAAGGCCATAGGCACCGGCACCGGCACGTTGACGCCGACCATGCCCGCCTGCACTTCCTGCACGAAGTCGCGTGCGGTGTAGCCGTTGCTGGTAAAGATGGCGCTGCCGTTGCCAAACTCATGGCTGTTCACCAGCTCAAGCGCGCTCTGATAATCGGGCGCACGCATGATGCTCAATACCGGTCCGAAGATCTCTTCGCGCCAGATCACCATGTCGCGCGTCACGTTATCGAACAGCGTTCCGCCGACGTAATAGCCTTCAGCGTGCCCGTCGACCTGGAAATTGCGGCCATCGACCACCAGCGTTGCGCCCTCCTGCTCGCCGGTGTCGATGTAGCCCAGCACTTTTTTCTGATGCGCCGCAGAGACAACTGGCCCCATCTCATTCTCGTCGCTGCCTTTGTGCATGCCGGGTCCGACGCGCAGCGCCTTGACCAGCGGCGTCAGGCGCGCGATCAGCGTATCGGCGGTCTCGTCACCAACGGCCACCACTACCGGCAGCGCCATGCAGCGCTCGCCCGCCGAACCAAAGGCACCGCCCATGATGGCATTTACCGTGGCGTCCAGATCGGCATCAGGCATGACGATAGCGTGATTTTTCGCCGCGCCAAACGCCTGCACACGTTTGCCGTGGGCGCTGGCTGTTTTATAAATGTGTTCAGCGACGCCTGAAGAACCGACAAAGCTCACCGCCTGCACGCGCGGATCTTTGTACAGCTGTTCAGCATCTTCATTGGAGCTGTGCACCACATTGAAAACGCCATCAGGCAGGCCCGCTTCGGTCAGCAGCTCAGCCATGCGCACCGCCACCGACGGATCCAGCGCAGGCGGCTTGAGTACAAAGGTGTTGCCGCAGGTCAGCGCAATCGGGAACATCCACAACGGCACCATCGCCGGGAAGTTAAACGGCGTAATGCCCGCCACCACGCCCAGCGGCTGCATCAGCGAGTAGCTGTCCACGCCGGTGCCGACGCTGGCGGAATACTCACCTTTCAGCAGGTGCGGAATACCACAGGCAAATTCCACCACTTCCATGCCGCGCGTCAGCTCACCCAGCGCATCAGACCACACTTTGCCATGTTCACTGACGATCAGCTCAGCCAGCTCATCACGGTGTTTCTCCATCAGCGCCTTGAAGTTAAACATGATGCGCGCGCGGCGCAGCGGCGAGGTTCGCGACCATTCAGGAAAGGCGTTATGCGCGACTTCAATCGCCTGCGCCACTTCCTGCGCGGTGCTTTGCGTCAATTCACGCACTACTTTGCCGCTGGCGGGATCGTAAACCGGAATGGTTTCGTTGCTGCTGCTCAGCGTGGTTTTTCCGCCGATGAAGTTTCCTGTGATATTCATGCTGATGCCTCTGTAGAGTTAGGGTCCTGCTGGCCATTGCCCGAACAGGCAAATCGAATACGTTCGAAAAAACTATAATATTGAAATAAATTTTTCAATTACTAGTTAATGAAAGTTTTGTGTTTAGCGAAGAGGATCGCATTTTTATCCTGTGTTGCGCGGCATCATCCACCAAACCAGCCGGGCGTAAGTCGTCCTGCGTCACAGACGCGCGAAATATTTGCGAGAGACATCTAAAAATTTTAATTTCACATTTAACTTAAAATGAAATTTATGTTTTCAATGAGCGCTATTCTTCTCTCATTCACTTTATGCAGGAGTTCGGCTCCATGGCCATCGATCCCACCCGAATATGTATCAACCGTAAAATTGCCCCCGCGCTCTCTATCGACGCGTTTTTTGCCCTGGTGGCAAAGCTTGGCTTGCAGCATGTTGAACTGCGTAACGACATGCCGAGCGGCAAGGTTACCGACGATCTCAGTCATGCCGATGTCGTGGCACTGGCGAAAAAATATGGTCTGAATATTGTGACCATCAATGCGCTTTATCCTTTCAATCGGGCCGAGGATGCCCTGCTGGCAAAAGCGGAAGCCTTGCTGAAAGAAGCGCAGGCGCTGGGCGTAAGCGCGCTGGTAATGTGCCCGCTCAACGACGGTACGAAAATCAGTACCGACGAGACCGTTGCCGCCCTGCAAAAACTGGCTCCGCTGTTCGCCCGTTATGGCATTAAAGGATTGGTGGAGCCGCTGGGCTTCCCGATCAGTTCATTACGTTCGGCGGTGCAGGCGCAGGCGCTGATTAAACAGGCCGGTGCGCCGTTCGAGATTTTGCTCGATACATTTCACCATCATCTGTATGAACATGCGGAAGAGGAATTTGAACAGGGCATTGATATCAATGGCATTGGCCTGGTGCATCTCTCTGGCGTGGAAGATGCGCGGCCGGTGGCGGAGCTGACCGATGAAGAGCGCATCATGCTCTCCGCAGCGGATCGTTTGCACAGCGTGCAGCAGGTTGCCCGCCTTGAGCGCATGGGCTATCGCGGCCTGTACGCCATGGAGCCGTTCTCCTCAGTGATGGAAAGCTGGCAGGCGGCAGATATTGAACGTGAAATCCGCCAGAGCATCGCGCTACTGCAGGCGTAACCCTTTCTCTTATCTGTGTCGATGAGATGTTGGCCTCCGCTGGAGGCCTTTTTTATGCGGCAGCCCGATCGGGCTGCTTCAGCCGCAGAATCATATAGAACGCCAGGCAGACCAGCAGCGCCGTCAGCAGATAAACCACCGGCACGCCAGCCACACTCATGATCAGCCCGGCCAGCGGCCCGGTAATGCCCAGCGACAGATCCATAAACGCCGTATAGGTTGCCAGCGCACTGCCCTGATTCTGGGTTGGCACCACTTTTACCGCCTCGACGCCAATGGCCGGGAAGACCAGCGAAAAACCGGCGCCGGTCAGCAGCGCGCCGGTTTTGGCGATCAGCGGATCCCACGCGCCCCACACCAGAAACAGCCCCAGTGCTTCAACCGCGCAGCACACCATTGCCACAAACAATCCGCCACGCCGGTTAATGGCGTTGGGAAACAGCAGCCGTGTGCCAACAAAGGCGGCGCTGAACAGCGTTAGCGCGAAGGCGGCGCCATCCCAGCCTTTATCCTGATAAAACAGCGTAATAAAGGTGGCAATCACGCCAAAACCCGCCGAGGCCATCGCCAGAATCAGGCCATAGGGCAATATTTTGCCCAGCACATCACGAAACGGAATCGGTTTGCCTTTGCTGCCTTTCACCGCCGGGCGCGGCCAGGCCAGCGCCACCGAGACCACGATAATGGCGACAATCGTTTCCGCCAGCAGCATCAGCCCGCCATAGCGATAAAGCACCACGCCCAGCGGCGCGCCAATAGCCATCGCGCCATAGGTAAAAATGCCGTTCCATGAAATCACCCGGCCAATATGCAGCGAGCCCACCGCACCCACGCCCCAGAGCGTTGAGCCGGTGCCAGCAAAGCTCTGGCCGACGCCCAGAATCAACCGACCCACGCACAGCAACGTCAGGCTCAGCACGGCGTTATCGCTGGTCAACGCCGCCGCGCCATAAAACAGCCCGCTCAGCAGACAGCCGAACAGGCCAAAAATCACCACTTTTTTCGGGCCCCACAGGTCGGCATAACGGCCCGCATGTGGGCGGCTGATCAGCGTGGAAACGTATTGCAGACTGATCACCAGCCCGGCCCAGAAGGCGCTGAACCCCATAACGTCATGCACATAGCCGGGCAACACCGCCAGCGGCAGGCCAATCGTCAGGTAGCTGGAGAAGTTGAAAATCACGGTAGAGATAATGCGCAGATTTAGCTGAATCCCGCTGATGGCCGTTTCCTTTGCAGGCTGGTCAGGCATAACGCAAACATCCCGTAGTGAATAGTTAGCAGACTTATTTTTAATCATACGCGTTTTTAGCTCGCTCGCATCAGGCAAACGCCCAATAATCAGCGGCCCGCAACGGGCGTATCTCAAGCAAGGGGCATAAGGTGTAAAACCCTGAAAGTGCCGCTAAAATCAGAAAATGAGTACCGTTCAGGATAAACTGGCCGGACAGATGACTTATCAGGAATCGTTATGAGCCTACCGCTGCAGGAAAAGATGGGGCAGAACATCTTAATTAAACTGGCCATGCTGGTCATTGTGCTGGCCGGCATTCGTGCCGCCTCAGAAATTATCGTGCCATTTTTGCTCGCCACTTTTCTTGCCATTGTGTTGAATCCGCTGGTTACCATGCTGATGCGCCGGGGTCTGCGCCGCAGCTGGGCGATTTCACTGGTGATTACCGCCATCATCCTGGTCATGATGGTGCTGGTAGCGGTGATCGCCAGCTCGGTCAATGAATTCAGCAGCATCTATCCACAGATTCGTAGCCTGCTGGAACAGAAGCTGTTGGTGGTGCAGCATCTGGCGGCCAATTTCCATATCAACATCTCTACCGAGAGAATGGCTTCCCGCCTCGATCCCAACGCCATTATGAACATGGCTACCGTGGTGCTGGCGCAGTTCTCCGGCGCCATGACCAACGTGCTGCTGCTGATCCTCACCGTGGTGTTTATGCTGTTTGAGGTGCGCAATCTGCCTTACAAGCTGCGTAACGCGCTGGTTAACCCGAAGATTCGTATTGCCGGGCTGCACAAGGCGTTGAAAGGCGTGACACACTATCTGGCGCTGAAAACGGTGATCAGTCTGATTACCGGCGTGGCGGTCTGGCTGTCGTTGATGCTGCTGGACGTGAAGTTTGCGCTGTTCTGGGGCGTGGTCGCCTTTATCCTGAACTTTATCCCTAACATTGGTCCGATTATCGCCGGTATTCCGCCGGTGATTCAGGCGCTGGTGCTCAACAACGTTTACGATGCCGCGATAGTCGCCGCGCTGTTCAGCGCCATTCATATGATATTCGGCAATATTCTTGAGCCGCGCATCATGGGTCGTGGGCTGGGGCTGTCAACGCTGGTGGTGTTTCTGTCACTGATATTTTGGGGCTGGCTGCTCGGCCCGGTGGGCATGCTGCTCTCCGTGCCGCTGACCAGCGTCTGCAAAATCCTGATGGAAACCACACCGGGCGGCAGCCGACTGGCGGTCATGCTCGGTAACGGCAGGCCCGCGCCGAAAACCTTGTTAAAGCGCAAATAGCCGATCGCATACGTGCTGAAGATGCTGCTCCATGCTCGCCCGGGCCTGGAGCGCATCACCATTCACAATCGCCTGCGCAATACGCTGATGATCCTGATTCATCTCGCGAGCAAAATCGGCGTCGGCATAATGCTGCTCCAGCCGGATAAATCGCGCGGTGTGCCGCTTATTCCACAAATACTCCATCATATCGCGCAGCAGATCGTTGCCGCTCATCGCGCTGATCAGCAGATGAAACGCCTTATCCTGCTGTAAAAACTGCGCGTCATTGTGCTGCAATTGCAGCAGGCTTTCGGTTAACGCCAGCAGCGCCGCGCGCTGTTGCGGATTGCCGTGCCGCGCCGCCAGCTCAGCGGTCATGCCCTCAAATGCCTGCCGCGCTTTCAACAGATCGTGCAGGCTGAACTCATCATCGCCGGACGTAACACTCTCCTGCGGCAAAGGGTTAGCGACAAACACGCCAGTGCCGGTGCGAATTTCCACCCAGCCGGTGATCTCCAGCGCGATCAACGCCTCGCGAATCGACGAGCGGCTGACGCCCAGCTGCTTAGCCAGCTCGCGTTCGGCGGGCAAGGCGCCGCCTGGCGTAAAATCACCGCGACGGATAGCGTCGATCAGCTGATTAGAGATCTGCCGATAGAGCCGTTCAACTTTCACCTGAGATAAAGACATTGTTGCTCCATGCTGCTGCATCCTGTGATGTGCTTACCCTGGCCGCTTCAGGATCGCTTTTCCTGAGAACCGTTACCGCGATCACAACATTGCGATCTGCTTCACGGCGGGCGACGACGTTTCTGACATAGCATTGGTCCAGCGGCCTGACCAGAAGGCTAATTATTACACAAAGGAGCAGCAATGGAACACACATGGCGTTGGTATGGCCCAAACGATCCGGTTTCCCTTGATGATGCGCGCCAGGCAGGCGCAACCGGCATCGTGACCGCGTTACACCATATTCCTAACGGCGAGGTCTGGCCGGTCGAGGAGATCAAAGCGCGCCAGGCGCTGCTGGCGGAGAAAGGCCTGGTCTGGTCGGTGGTGGAAAGCATTCCGGTGCATGAATCGATTAAAACCCAGCGCGGCGACTATCAGCGCTACATTGCCAACTATCAGCAGTCGCTGCGCAACCTCGGTGGCTGCGGCATTGATACCGTCTGCTACAACTTTATGCCGGTGCTCGACTGGACGCGCACCGATCTGGCGTGGACGCTGCCCGATGGTGCCAAAGCGCTGCGCTTCGATGCCGTCGCCTTTGCGGCATTTGAACTGCATATTTTACAGCGTCCCGGTGCCAGTGCCGACTACAGCACTACAGAACAGCAGGCGGCAGCGGATTACTTTGCCGCCATGAGCGATGAAGAAAAAGCCACGCTGACGCGCAATATCATTGCCGGTTTGCCGGGTGCCGAAGAGGGCTACACGCTGGAACAGTTTCTGGTGCAGCTGGCGCAGTATGACGGCATCGACAAAGCCCAGCTGCGCGAACACATGGCGACATTTTTACGCGCGATTGTGCCGGTTGCTGAAGAGGCGGGCATTGTGCTGGCAGTGCACCCGGACGACCCACCGCGCCCTATTCTTGGCCTGCCGCGTATCGTTTCCACCGCGGAGGATATGCAGTGGCTGAAAGAGACCGTCGACAGTGTGCACAACGGTTTTACCTTCTGCACCGGTTCGTACGGCGTGCGTGCCGACAACGATCTGGTGACCATGGCGCGCACTTACGCCGATCGCATTCATTTCGCCCACCTGCGCGCAACGCTACGGGAAGAAAATCCGGCGAGTTTTCATGAAGCGGCGCATCTGGCGGGCGATGTCGATATGGTTGGTGTGGTACGTGAGATTCTCGCCGAGGAGCAGCGGCGTCGCCAGCACGGTAACCCACGAGCGATTCCAATGCGCCCCGATCATGGCCATCAGATGCTGGACGACCTGCACAAGAAAACCAATCCTGGCTATTCCGCCATTGGTCGCCTGAAAGGCCTGGCCGAAGTGCGCGGCGTGGAAGTGGCACTGAAGCAGCTGTTTTTCAGTGAGTAACCTGACGAGCGGGCAGCCAACGTGCTGCCCGCCATCATCGCTTTTGCCGTTTACCCGCCGCATGAACGACACAACGATCCGCTGGCCCGAATCTGTCACCAAATTTACTTCTGCTTTATGCTACTCTGCACGCATTTGGCGCGGCGATAGTGTCAATCACCTTCACCACGCGCTAATCAGCAGTCAATATCTGTCGCCGCGCGCCGATAACCGATCAACGCCGTTATCGTTTCGACGGCTACCCGGCGCCAGACGCACGCAGGCCGTGCTATATCGCTGTTTCTACGTTGCTGCGCCATCTTCAGGGGATTATCTTGCCGTCGTCACTTTTTCTGCAACGCCATCAGCGGTGGCTGTTAATTCTCGGCGCAGGTTTAGTGCCAATTATTCTTGGCATGTTGTTTACCGCGGTTGAAGCGCGCCACAGCCTGCGCAATCAGCAA
Organism: Duffyella sp. Ts4; assembly: GCF_051851875.1. Taxonomy (NCBI): domain Bacteria; kingdom Pseudomonadati; phylum Pseudomonadota; class Gammaproteobacteria; order Enterobacterales; family Erwiniaceae; genus Duffyella; species Duffyella sp. Ts4. Next base: position 9,718 of record NZ_JBLYPN010000029.1, read on the forward strand.
ACGGTCACCGCCAATGCGCTGATCACCCAAACCGAAACGCTTAGCGACAGCGCCATGCATATCACCCGCACGCTGCGCGATTTCAAAGGCCAAACCTGTTTGTCACTTGAACGCCCTTTACAGCGGCTGGCCTCGCGTTATCCCTATTTTCGCGCGATCGGCGTGTTAGATGGCTCACACGTCAGCTGCTCGTCGGCTTATGGTCACGATCCGGGTGAACTTAACGTGATGATTCAGCATGCGTTGCCGCAATCCACGGGAAACTGGGGCATTTCCATCGCGGGTACTTCCGCCGTGCCCGAACGCCCGGCCATCGCCTTTGTGTGGATGAATCCCGAAGACTTCGGCGTTTACGCCATTGTTGAAGGACAATACCTGCTCGATTTTATGCGCGCGGTCAGCGAAGCGCGCCATTATCAGCTAAAAATTAGCTTCAACGGCGGCTACACCTTCGTGACCGGACAGGCTCAGCGCACCGCCTTGCTGCCGATCGATCCGGTGGTCTGGCACGCCGCCTCCTCGCGCTATCCTTTCGACGTCACGGTGCTTACGCCCGCCAGCGAAGCGTTGCGCACCTGGCGCGACATTTTTCTGATCTTTCTGCCGATGATCGCCATTCTGTCGCTGCTATTTATGGTCATCACCGCCAACTGGATAAAACGCCGCGTGACCTGGCGCGACAGAATTAAAAAAGCGATGCAGCGCGATGAACTCAGCGTGGCCTATCAGCCGGTTTGTCAGGTGAGCAGCGGATGCTGTAGCGGTGTGGAAGCGCTGATGCGCTGGCAGCGGCGTGATGGTGAATGGGAACGGCCCGATATTTTTATCGCCGCCGCGGAAGAGGAGAATATGATTATTCCACTGACGCGCCATCTGCTTAGCCTACTGGCGCGTGACGTCGAAAGCTGGCAGGTGACGCCGGGGTTTCATCTGGCGCTGAACGTCGCCGCCGAACATCTACAGCATCCTGATTTTGTGCCGGATATCGAGCAGTTTGCCCGCGAGATTGCGCATAAACAGCTACAAATTACCCTTGAGCTTACCGAACGCAGCCTGATCAAAGAGGGCGATGCCGTGGCGAAAAAGCTCGCCTGGCTACGGCAATGCGGCATCAAGGTCGCCATTGACGATTTTGGCACCGGCAACTGTTCGCTCTCTTATCTGCAAACCTTTGAGCTCGACTATCTCAAAATCGACCGCGGATTTATTAATCCCATTGAGTCGATCGATGGCGAAACGCCGGTGCTGGATGCCATTATCTCGCTAAGCCACAAGCTGGCGCTGAATATCCTGGGCGAAGGCGTGGAAACCGAGATGCAGTATCGCTATTTAAGCCAGCGCGGTGTCGCCTTTGTTCAGGGCTGGTATTATGCGCGCCCGATGACGTCTGACGCGCTGCGTAGCTGGTTAATGACTGAAGGCGCAACGCCGCTGGAGCTTAACGCCTCTTAACGGCGGCGGTGCTTTTGCGCGGCACGCAGAGCAATGCTGACCGCATCGCCACGCGCATCAGGCGGCATGAGCGATACGCCACTGCGCTGCGTGCGCACATTGACGCGTGCCAGCGTAGCGTTTACCTCTTCCGCCAGCTGATGATACTGCTGCAGTGCACATGGCGATGACAACGCCGTTTTCGGCACTGTGCCCGACGGCATCGGTAACGCGGTGACCTCCGCTTTACTGGCGGTGAGTTTGCGACCGGTCTGCAACATCGCTGGCGGCAATATCGGTTTCAGCCAGGCTGCGATCGGATTGATGACCTGCGTATTCACATTGTCCATGACGGCGTTTTTTTCCACGCTATCCACCATCAACAGCCACGGGTTGTTGAATGGCAGGCTTTTTTTATTATTCATGCTGTACCTCTTCCCCTGAAAAAACGACACGCAACGATCATGCTCTGTGGCAGTGACGTGCTTCAGCAGCGCGTATAGACTCACGGCAAAATCATTAAAAAATCTGAACTGTTATGAGACGGAAGTGACATTTTATCCTGGCCGTCAGGCTTTAAAGGGATGAAAAACGCACAATTTATGCGCCAAATCGCCCTGAAAGCACACAACAACAGCCATTCTGACGAAAAATGACAATGAGAAGGCAGTAACGGTATAATAAGCGTGATGCCAGAATGGTTTACCTCAGAAATTATTTTGTTTTCCGGGGGCAATCATCATCACTTTCCTGGCTATGCTTAAATTTTCTCAACGCAGCGGCCTGACACGATTCAGCTCGGTCCGCGCCGTTGAGAACTTTATCAACAATGGTAATAGAGACAGGGCGATTTTCATGAAGTTACGTAGGAAACGTGTCAAACCTATCGCGTTGGATGATGTCACCATCATCGACGATGCCAGATTACGCAAGGCGATTACCGCCGCATCGTTGGGCAATGCGATGGAATGGTTCGACTTTGGTGTTTACGGCTTTGTCGCCTATGCACTGGGTAAAGTCTTTTTTCCGGGTGCCGATCCCAGCCTGCAGATGATTGCAGCACTCGGTACCTTCTCCGTGCCGTTCCTGATTCGTCCGCTTGGCGGGCTGTTCTTTGGTCGACTGGGCGACAAATATGGTCGTCAGAAAATTCTCTCCATCACCATCATCATCATGTCGATCAGTACCTTCTGTATCGGGCTGATTCCTTCTTACGCCTCGATTGGTATCTGGGCACCGATTCTGCTGCTGCTGGCCAAAATGGCCCAGGGCTTTTCTGTTGGCGGTGAGTACACCGGCGCATCGATCTTCGTGGCGGAATATTCACCTGACCGTAAGCGCGGCTTTATGGGCAGCTGGCTCGACTTCGGCTCGATTGCTGGTTTTGTACTCGGCGCGGGCGTGGTGGTATTGATTACCGCTGTGATTGGCGAAGCGCGCTTCCTTGAGTGGGGCTGGCGTCTGCCGTTCTTCCTTGCGCTGCCGCTGGGTATGATTGGTCTTTATCTGCGTCATGCACTGGAAGAGACCCCGGCCTTCCAGCAGCACGTTGATAAGCTGGAACAGGGCGATCGCGACGGCCTGCGTGAAGGTCCAAAAGTCTCGTTTAAAGAGATCGCGACTAAGCACTGGAAAAGCCTGCTTTCCTGTATCGGTCTGGTGATCGCTACCAACGTGACCTATTACATGCTGCTGACCTATATGCCGAGCTACCTTGCGCACAACCTGCACTACTCTGAAGATCATGGCGTATTGATTATTATCGCCATCATGCTGGGTATGCTGTTTGTGCAGCCGGTCATGGGCCTGCTGAGCGATCGCTTTGGCCGTCGTCCTTTTGTGATTATCGGCAGTATCTCGCTGTTGGTTTTCGCTATCCCGGCCTTCATGCTGATTAACAGCAACGTGCTCGGCCTGATCTTTGCGGGTCTGCTGGTGCTGGCGGTTATTCTTAACTCCTTTACCGGTGTCATGGCTTCGTCACTGCCGGCGATGTTCCCGACGCATATTCGCTACAGTGCGCTGGCCAGTGCCTTTAACATTTCGGTGTTAATCGCCGGTCTGACGCCAACGCTGGCCGCCTGGCTGGTAGAAACCACCAACAATCTCTACATGCCTGCCTACTATCTGATGGTCGTGGCGGTTATCGGTTTGATCACCGGTATTACCATGAAAGAGACGGCGAACAAGCCGCTGAAAGGTGCCACCCCGGCGGCATCGGATATCAGCGAAGCGCGCGAGATTCTGCAGGAACATCACGACAATATTGAACAGAAAATCGAAGATATCGACAGCGAGATCAAGCGCCTGGAAAGCCAGCGCAGCAATTTGATCGATCAGCATCCGCGTATCAACGAGTAATCTGCCTCTCCCCTTGCCGCTGGCAAGGGGATTTTTTTGCCTGCCGCACCGATTCTTCCCGTCTGATTCGCCGCTAAACCGCTCAAATTGTTTACTCTCTCCGCAGTCGGGGCTAAAAACCCTGGGGTAAAAGGAGTAGAATTATTGCTACTTTTTATCGACTACAGTGACTCTCCTATGTCTGAATATTCCCCTGTTTTGCGCCCAAGAAGATTGCGTAAAACCCCTTCGCTGCGTGCGATGTTCCAGGAAAGCGAGCTGAGCCTGAACGATCTCGCCCTGCCAATTTTTGTCGAAGAGGGCGTCGATGATTACAAAGCCATTGAAGCGATGCCGGGCGTGATGCGCATTCCGGAAAAGCGTCTGGCGTATGAAATCGAGCGCATCGCCAAAGCGGGCATCCGCTCGGTGATGACCTTCGGCATTTCGCACCACACCGATGCCACCGGTAGCGATGCCTGGCAGGAAAACGGCCTGGTGGCGCGCATGTCGCGTATCTGCAAAGAGACGGTGCCGGAGATGATCGTCATGTCCGACACCTGCTTCTGCGAATATACCTCACACGGCCATTGCGGCGTGCTGTGCGGTCAGGGTGTCGATAACGATGCCACGCTGATTAATCTCGGCAAGCAGGCGGTGGTGGCAGCCAATGCCGGTGCCGATTTCATCGCGCCATCCGCGGCGATGGATGGCCAGGTGGCGGCCATTCGACAGGCGCTGGACGCCGCCGGGTTTACCGATACCGCCATCATGTCTTATTCGACCAAATTTGCCTCATCGTTCTACGGCCCCTTCCGTGAGGCAGCAGGTACGGCGCTGAAAGGCGATCGTAAAACCTACCAGATGAATCCGATGAACCGTCGCGAAGCGATCCGTGAATCGCTGATTGACGCCGCTGAGGGCGCTGATTCGCTGATGGTGAAACCAGCGGGCGCCTATCTCGATATCCTGCGTGATATTCGTGAACGTAGCGATCTGCCGCTGGCGGCTTATCAGGTCAGCGGTGAATACGCGATGATCAAGTTTGCCGCGCAGGCGGGTGCCATTGATGAGCGCAACGTAGTGCTTGAAAGCCTGGGGGCGATCAAGCGCGCCGGTGCCGATGTGATTTTCAGCTACTTTGCGCTCGATCTGGCTGAAAACAAGGTACTCTAACCTCCTTTTCTTGCGCCGCTGTGCGGCGCATTTTCAGCATGTTATTCTGCTAATTCAGACCACTCGCCTTTACGCCTCATCCGTCGTTCACTAAAGTGAGCAACCATAACGCTTATAAAGCTTGACGATTTTTTGCAATACGCCAGTGAGGACACGACGTAACGCCATGAAAACGCCAGAGATTCCTGACGATGAAAGCCAGCGCCTGCGTGAAGTTCGTGCGCTAAATATGCTGGATACGCCCGCTGAAGAGCGTTTTGATCGCCTGACGCGACTGGCGAAGCGGTTGTTTGACGTGCAGATTTCTTTCGTCGGGCTACTGGAAGACGATCGTCAATGGTTTAAATCTGTCGACGGCATGGAATTTACCGGTACCTCGCGCGCCGTCTCATTTTGCGGTCACGCGATTTTGCAAAATGAAGTGCTGGTGATTGAAGACGCCCATGAAGATCCGCGTTTTCACGATAACCCGCTGGTAACCGCCAATCCGCACATCCGTTTTTATGCCGGTTGCCCGCTGCGCACGCCTGGCGGCGCGAAAGTGGGCACTTTCTGTATTATCGATGATAAGCCGCGTACGTTCAGCGCAGAAGATCGCATATCGCTGCATGACCTTGCCTCGATGGCCGAGGCGGAGCTGCTGGCTTTTCAGACCGCCACCTCCGATGAGCTGACCAAAATTACCAATCGTCGTGGCTTTAAAACGCTCTCTGACATGTTGCTGACCGAAAGCGTAGTGAAGCAGCAGTACGCCAGCCTGGCGTTTCTTGATTTGAATAAGTTCAAGCAAATCAACGATACCTTGGGTCATCAGGAGGGCGATCGGGCGTTGGTGGATTTTGCCGAGGCGCTGAAGCTGAGCTTCCGCCGTTCCGATCTGTTTGCCCGGCTGGGCGGCGATGAATTTGTGGTGTTGCTGAGCGATACACGGCAGATCGATGCCGAGCGGCGGGTGGCAGCTTTCCAGCAGCAGCTGGAGACCTTTATTACGCGGCTGGATCGCCCTTATCAGCTCAGTTTTTCATGGGGCATCGTAGAGTTTGATCCCACGGCGCCGCTGACGCTTGATCAACTGTTGACGCACAGCGACGCGATTATGTACCAGAACAAAAAGCGCCATCACGCCACCGGCTGATTGCTCAGTCGCCAGCCGGTTAACTGCTGCAACTGCCGATGCGCGGCCAGCACGTCATCCGGCGATACCGGATTCCCCTGCTCCACCTCGCCACGCCACGCCGCCAGCCAGCGCAACCGGGCAGATTCCTCTGTGCGAGCCATCAACGCCTGATATTTCGCATCAAGCTGTTGCGCATTGACGTCGCCGAGCAGCGGCGTCATCGCATGCAGGAAATCCTCAATGGCCTGCCAGAGCGCGGCATATTCCCAGTTCGGTGATTGCAGCGCAAACAGGATGCCGCTTTCACCTGCGCAATAATGGAAGCGACAACTGACGACATAGCCCACCTGCCGATGCACCCGCAGTTGCTGAAAAAAATGCGGCTCATAGATCTGCGCCAGCAGCTGCCAACACGCCGTGGCGGGCACCGGACAGAACAGCAGAATGGCGCGATCGCGGCTGCTGGTGGCTACCGAGCGTGCAACGGCTGCATGGCGAGCGGGATGAACAGAATGATGCCAGCCTGGCAGCGGACTCAGCCGCCGGGCTAACGCCTGATGCAGCGACGCATCACCGCCCACCAGCATGCCGCTCCAGCTCTCTGGTACGTTGGCTGCCTGGGGTTGCAGGGTCTCCGGCAGCGCGGCCAGCAATGCCCGAATGGCGATGCCATCGTACGCCTGACGTACGGCCAGTTCGGCGGGCGTTTGCCCCGCCTGCCAGTGCGGCGCCTGCATCGCCAGCAGCCGCGCTGACAGCGCGTCCAGCACTGGCAGCAGCGCGTCGCCCTGGCCGTGCAGACTCAGCAGCCAGATGCCCTGCTCAGGTTCAATACACAGATTGACGCCAGCATGACGCGCATCGCCTGCCAGCGTGCGTAACGCCATACGTAACGCCTCGCCGCCGCAGTTTGCCAGCCCTGTTTCCGGTGCCGGATGCAGCACCAGCGTCACTTCCTCGCCGTTCTGCGGCTGATGCGCCAGCGCAACCGGTGCGCCGCCGGGCGTTTCAGTTGTCGCCCTGCTTTGTGGTGCGCTGAAAAAGACAAAGTGCGCATCCGCCATCGGTGCTGCGCTCAGCGGCCGCGTGGTCAGCGAGAGGGCAAAACCCTGGCAGAGCCTGGGCATGGCGGTGATGTTTTCACCGCTAAGCTGGCGCAGGTGAGAAGCCGCCTGGCACTGGTGCAGCAGCGCCTGCCAGCGCGTGAGAAAGGCTTCATCGATGGACGCTGGCGGCACACAGTCGAGCACGCGGGCACGCAGCTGGCGCAGCGGTGAGAGCGCGCTGAACGCCGTGCGATCCAGCGCGGCGTAATGCTGCAGGACGGCGTCAGGCTGCTGCATCAACTGCTGCACCCAGCGGTAAAACAGCGATTCCACCTGCGTGGCCGCGTCATCGGTTGCGTTAAGCAGGGAGAAATCGACGACGATCAGGGTAGTCTGCGGCGTGACGATCGTCAGATCCAGCGCGATCGCCTGACAAAGCTGACGATCGCGTAGCTGCGCCAGCAGACTGCCGCTGGCCTCATCGACGATCATCTGCCGTAACAGCGAAAAGGTGGTGGCATCGGCGTCAGCCACGATCCAGCCGAGGCGCAGCGCGCTGCGGGCGGAGCGCAACCGCTGGCTGGCGCCGCTGGCCTGCAAGCGTAAAGACGGCGTCTCTGCCTGGCCTGCCGGTAACAGCGTGCCGTAACACTGTGCCAGCTGACGCAGCGTCTCCAGCGAGTGCGGCCCTTGCAGCCACAGCGTCATGTTGCCAGCGACATAATAGCGCTGATGCAACTGCCGCAGCGCAGCCTGTAGCGCGGGCAGATCGTCACCAAACGTCGCCGCATTGCCAACCTGAAAGCGCTGCGCTTCGGCAGGTGCCGCAAGCATGCTGGCCAGCGCGGCGGCGGCCTGCGTGCGGCTCTCTTTCTGCAACAGCTGGCACTCGGCGTCGATGACCTGTGCCTCACGGCGGATATCGGATTGCTGCAGCAACGGATGCGCCATCATGTCAGTGAGCCGCGCCACGCCCGCTTCCAGCTGGTCGGCGGCAACTTCAAAGAAGAATGCGCTGCGGCAGGCGTGCGTACTGGCGTTAAGCTGGCCCTGCTGCCCCTGCACCCACGGCATCAGCCGTTGCTGCTGGCGAAAATGCGCGCTGTCGGCAAACAGCAGGTGCTCCAGAAGATGCGCGAGGCCGGGTATCGGCTCATGAAAACTGCCGCATTCTACCGATATCAACGCCGCGGCCTGCTGCGCCGCGGGCGTGGAGATCAATTCAATGCGCAGCCCATTCGGCAGCCGCTCGCTGGCCCGCTGCACATCAGGCTCCGGCTTTGAAAATCAGGTTGGAATTAACGCGATTGCGGAAACGCAGCTGATCAACGCGCAGGCTGCTGCAGTTAGCTTCTTCGCGCGCCTGTAAAATCTTGCCGTGATGGGCAGATTTATCGCAGACCGGATCGGCATTATCGGCATCGCCGGTAAGCATAAAGGCCTGACAGCGGCAGCCGCCGAAGTCCTGTTCTTTTTCCGGGCAGGAGCGGCAGGGCTCTGGCATCCAGTCGTAGCCGCGATAGCGATTAAAACCAAAGGATTCATACCAGATATGCTGCAGGTCATGTTCCAGCACCGACGGAAATTTCACCGGCAGCTGGCGGGCGCTATGGCAAGGCAGTGCGGTGCCTTCCGGCGTGACGCTAAGGAAGATCGCTCCCCAGCCACCCATGCAGCCTTTTGGCCGCGATTCATAATAATCGGGTGTAACGAACAGCAAATTGGTGAGATTGCCGCTGGCCGCCATGCGTTCGCGATAGCGTTTTACCGTCGCTTCCGCACGAGCGATCTGCTCAATCGACGGCAGCAGGCCTTCCCGGTTGATGTGCGCCCAGCCATAAAACTGACAGGTTGCCAGCTCAACATCATCCGCTTCCAGCTCGATACAGAGATCGATAATCTTGTCGATCTGGTCGATGTTGTGACGATGCAGCACAAAGTTCAGCACCATCGGATAGCCCTGGGCTTTCACCGCTTTGGCCATCGCCAGCTTCTGCTGAAAGGCTTTTTTAGAGCCCGCCAGCGCGGCGTTCAGCGTCTCGTCGCTCGCCTGGAAACTGATCTGAATATGGTCCAGCCCGGCATCGCCAAAGGTTTGCAGCTTTTTCTCGGTCAGGCCGATGCCGGAGGTGATCAGGTTGGTATAAAAACCGAGATCGCGTGCGGCGGCGATCAGCTCAGGCAGATCTTTGCGCACCAGCGGCTCGCCACCGGAAAAACCGAGCTGGACGCTGCCCATGGCGCGCGCCTGACGAAACACGGTGATCCACTGCTCGGTGGTCAGCTCGTTTTCCTGCTGGGCAAAATCGAGCGGATTCGAGCAGTAGGGACACTGCAGCGGACAGCGATAAGTCAGCTCCGCCAGCAGCCACAGCGGCGGATTGACGGCGGGTTTATTCGCCGTCACGCAGGACGATCCATTTTTGTTCATAAGCACGACCAAAAAACTCAATAACGTCATTATCCACGCCGCCCGCATCGGGGAAGCGGGCATTCAGCGTGGCGACAATATCGGCCACGCTGCTTTTACCGTCCACCAGCTGCAAGATAGCAGCGGCGGTCTCATTCAGCGTGGCCATCCCTTCCGGGTAAAGCATCACGTGGCTCTCCTGCGCGGCTTCCCATTGCAGGCGATAACCGCGTTTGAAAGCAGGCACCTGCTGCGTCGTAACAACCATTATAAAAACCTCTGATAATGCCAGACCGGCTGATCGGTCACGCAGTGATAAGGAGGACGATGCAGCGTGTATGCCATGGTCATGGCATCCAGCAGGCTCCACAGAATGTCGAGTTTGAACTGCAAAATTTGCAGCATGCGCTGCTGTTTTTCCACGGTGTCACAGAATTCCAGCGCCAGCGCCAGACCATGCTCCACGTCGCGGTTCGCCTGGCTCAGACGGCTGCGGAAATAGCCGTAGCCTTCCGCTTCAATCCACGGATAGTGCTGCGGCCAGCTGTCGAGGCGCGACTGGTGAATTTGCGGCGCAAAGAGTTCGGTGAGCGAGCTGCACGCCGCTTCCTGCCAGCAGGCGCGCCGGGCAAAGTTAACGTAGGCATCCACCGCGAAGCGCACGCCCGGCAGCACCAGCCGCTCAGAAAGGATCAGATCGCGCGACAGCCCAACCGCTTCGCCCAGCCGCAGCCAGGCTTCGATACCGCCCTCGCCGTCGCCCTGACCGTCGTGATCGAGAATGCGCTGTACCCATTTACGGCGCGTTGCGGGATCGGGGCAGTTCGCCATGATCGCCGCGTCCTTCAGCGGAATGCTGGTCTGGTAGTAAAAACGGTTCGCCACCCAGCCCTGGATCTGCTCGCGCGTCGCCTGGCCGTTATGCATGGCGATATGGTACGGATGATGAATATGGTAATAGGCGCCTTTGGCCCGCAGTGCCTGCTCAAATTCGTGCGGCGTCATCGCTTTTTCATGAGACATGATGATTGTCCTGCAGATTAATGGTCATTCCATCCCAGCTGACTTCGATGCCTTCACGCGTTAAGGCGTGACGTTCGGCAGAGTCTTCGTCAAGGATTGGGTTGGTGTTGTTAATGTGAATCAAAATTTTTCGTTCAGCGGGCAGCGTGCTCAGCAGCTTCACCAGCCCCTGCTCTTCCGCCAGTGCCAGATGGCCCATATCTTTGCCGGTATTGCGACCGACGCCGGTATTGGCCAGTTCATTGTCCTGCCACAGCGTGCCGTCAATCAGCAGGCAATCCGCTTTGTGCAGCCAACCCAGCAGCGCGTCATCGGGCTCACCGAGGCCGGGCGCATACAGCAGGCTCTTGCCGCTCTCAATGTTCTCAATAAACAGCGCAATATTGTGGCCTGGCAACGGGTTACCGCGATAAGGCGAATAAGGCGGCGCATTACTGAGAATCGGCAGCGCGGTGAAGCGCAGCGCCGGGCAAACCGCGACGGTAAAGGGTTCAAGTGGCGCAATGGGATGGTGAGTCAGGCCACCATTCCAGTGCGACAGCATGGTAAAAATGGGAAAACCGCTGGTGAGATCGGCATGCACTTCGGGCGTGCACCACACCTGATGCGGGCAGCCTTCACGCAGGTTAAGCAGGCCGGCACAATGGTCAATCTGGCTGTCAGTGAGGATGATCGAGCCGATAGCGGTGCCACGCAGCACATCCGGCGTTCTCAACTCCGGCGTTGCGGCGATCTGATGACTGATATCGGGTGAGGCGTTACACAGCACCCACTCTTTGCCGTTATCACTGACGGCAATCGACGACTGCGTACGGGCGGTGCTTTTCAGGGTGCCCTGACGCAGGCCCTGACAGTTGTGGCAGTTACAGTTCCACTGCGGGAAGCCACCGCCAGCGGCAGATCCTAAAACTTTTATCAGCATGGGTAGACCGGAAAAAGAGGGGGAGAAAAAACCCACGGCGAACCGTGGGCGGTACAGATTAACGGTTAGAGATGTACAGCGTGACTTCCAGACCCAGACGAAGGTCGGTAAATTCAGGTTTGATCCACATAATACGGCTCCTGTTGGTGTGTTGAATAAATCACTGCGCGCCTTAAGTGCGGCAGCGAATGGGTGATTTGTCAAATCGGGGGCGAATGGTGCGCTACCCTTCCGGGGATATCAACCCCTGAAGCGTCAGGGATTATTATCGCCGAGCGGCTATTCGCCCCACGTTTGTTTTAGCACTCGTAGCCAGTTACGCCAGGCCATTTTCTGCTGACACGCTGCGCTGAAGCCGGCAGCGGCCAGCGCATCGGCCAGCCGGGGCAATCCGGCTACGTCGTGCAGCGCGTCTGGCACGTTCACGCCATCGAAATCCGATCCCAACGCCACGCGCTCAATCCCTATTCTATCCGCGAGGTACGAGAGGTGTTTGACAATCTCTGCGACCGCCGTCTTGCCGTCGCGTTTGCCGTCGGCACGCAGAAACGCAGTGCCAAAATTCACGCCCACCAGGCCATCACTGTCGCGGATGGCGTCCAGCTGCCGATCGGTAAGGTTGCGCGGCTGCGGACAGAGCTGATGCGCATTGGAATGGGTGGCCACCAGCGGCGCATCGCTGAGACGGGCGGTATCCCAAAACGCCTTCTCATTCATGTGCGACACATCGATTAGGATGCGGCGCTGGTTGCAGGTTTTGATCAGCGCGATGCCCGCAGCGGTCAGGCCCGCGCCGGTATCGGGCGATGCGGGAAAGTTGCCATTCACGCCCTCGCCAAAGCGGTTAGGCAGATTCCAGAATGGCCCGAGGCTGCGTAACCCCTGCGCACAGAGTTCATCCAGCAGCTCGCCCTCGCCGTCCAGTGCATCACCGCCTTCCAGATGCATGACCATCGCCAGCGCGCCGCTGTGCATCGCCTGCTCAATCTCGTGTGCGGTGCGGCAAATCGTCGCCTGGCCCTGAGATTGCGCGGCGATCGCCTGCAAGATCGCCGCCTGCTCGCGTACAATTTGCGCTGGCTGATGCTGTTCGGCGATCGCTTCGCTGGTCTGCTGCCGGATATGGGCGATGTAGCTTACCGGGGGCACAAACAGCGCAAACAGCCCGCCCGCCAGCCTGCCCTGTCGCGCCCGCGGCAGATCGAGGTGGCCATCAGGCGTTCCGGCAATAAAGGCCGCCGCGGGATCCTGCGCCGGGTTGATCCACAGGCGCAGCAGCGCATCGTTGTGGCCATCAAAAAAAGGATATATGTCTGACATAGCGTTCCGGTGGGTGGAGTGGCGCCTTGCAGGCTGGCGGGCTTTGCCTTGCAGGCGGCGTTAAGGTCAAGGTCTTAAGGTCAAGGTCTTAAGGTCAACGGCCATTTCGTTCTGCCCTTCGGGCCGCCCGAGCAGGGGCGGCATGCGCCCCGCCCC
>NZ_JBLYPN010000030.1:0-22205 GCF_051851875.1 Duffyella sp. Ts4
GCAGTACTGGTCGGTGTTTGGCACGGCAATGATTGTGGCGATTGCGGTTCCGCTGATGCTCACCATGGCGATCTATAAACGCAAACATGCAGCCGGCAAACTTCTGGTTGTCTGAGTGAAAGGACATCACAACATGAGAAACGACGCGCACTGGTGGCAGAACGGGGTAATTTACCAGATTTACCCACGCAGTTTTCAGGACAGCAGCGGCAACGGCATCGGCGATATTCCGGGCATTACCCAGCGGCTGGATTATCTGCAATGGCTGGGCGTCAGTGCTATCTGGCTGACGCCGGTTTACTCCTCACCGCAGGTTGATAATGGCTATGACGTCTCCGACTATTACGCCATCGATCCGCTGTTTGGCACCATGGAAGATTTCGAGGCGCTGGTGGCTGCCGCCCATGCGCGTGACATCAGAATAGTCATGGATATGGTGTTTAACCATACCTCCACGGAACATCCCTGGTTTCAGTCTGCTGCTAACGACCGCAACAGTCCGTGGCGCAATTACTACATCTGGCGTGATGGTAAAGAGGGACGGTTGCCGAATAACTGGCACTCGAAGTTTGGTGGCAGCGCCTGGCACTGGCACGAAGAGAGCCAACAATATTATCTGCATTCGTTCTCAGCGCGGCAGGCCGATCTCAACTGGGAAAACCCGGAAGTGCGCAACGCCCTGAAGGCGATCTGTCATTTCTGGGCGGACAAAGGCGTCGACGGACTTCGTCTGGATGTGATCAACCTGGTGTCGAAGCATCCCGATCTGCCGGACGATCATGAAGGTGATGGCCGCCGTTTTTACACCGACGGCCCGTCGATTCACGATTTTCTCGAAGAGATGAGCCGGGATGTGTTCCAGCCGCGTGGGCTGATGACGGTAGGCGAGATGTCTTCGACGCAGCTGGAACACTGCCAGCGCTATGCGCGTCTGGACGGCAAAGAGCTGTCGATGACCTTTAATTTTCACCATCTCAAAATAGATTATCCCGCTGGGGAAAAATGGCGGCTGGCACCGCCCGATCGGGTGGCGCTGAAGCGCATTTTCTCTGAATGGCAGTGCGGTATGCACGGTCTGGCGTGGAACGCGCTGTTCTGGTGCAATCACGATCAGCCGCGCATCGTGTCGCGTCTTGGCGACGATGGGCCATTGCGCACAGAGTCAGCGAAAATGCTGGCGATGGTGCTGCATGGCATGCAGGGTACGCCGTACATCTATCAGGGTGAAGAGATTGGCATGACCAATCCGCTCTTCACCGACATTGCGCAGTACCGCGATGTCGAGAGCCTGAATATGTACAAAATCCTGCGCCTTCATCAGGAAGAGGAGGACGTATTGGCCGTGCTCGCGGCGAAATCACGCGATAACGGCAGGACGCCGGTGCAGTGGGATGCCGGAGAAAATGCCGGTTTTACCCGCGGCACAAGCTGGATTGACCTTGCGCCTAATTATCGTGAGATCAACGTGGCGCGAGAACGGGAGAATGTTGATTCAGTGCTGCACACCTACCGTGAGCTGATCGCGCTGCGTAAAAGCATGCCGATCCTGACCTGGGGGAATTATGTTGATCTGGACCCTGACTCAGAAACCTGTTGGTGCTATCAGCGCGAGGACAATGGCCATACGCTAAGGGTGATTGCCAACCTCGATAATCAGCCCATACCGCTGGCTGAGAACCATTTGTCGCTCGAAGAAGGGTGGCAGCTGGTGTGTGCCAATTATGCCAATTCCGCGCAGCAGCTGACCAGCGGCCTGTTGCGGCCTTATGAATGTGTTTGGTTAAGTAAGTAAGCACGTAATCAGGGCAGGCAATCTGCCCTGATAGTATGAAAAGAATACCTCACTTTTATGCAGTAGCTTTATCAGCGATAAAATCGGGCTGAGTGATTTTATCATCCTTGATGTATAGCGAGTTATCCTGTTAATAAGGGGTAATATAATGCAAAGCTGTGGTAGTAAATGCGCGATATTTATTTCGTTTGATGCTGTTTCTCTGTCAGGCATTACCGTTGAAGCCTCGAAAACCGCGAAGGAATTATCCCGGCAAGGTTATCGCTGTTTTCTCGATCTTGGTTATGATATCAAATTCGATAAAGGTAATTTCGCTAAGGAATATGGCTACGAACGTGATATTTACCGCGACGTCTTTACGCTGGTTCGCGTTGAGGATGTTTTCGATGTGCCATTTTATAATCGGGCATTTATCGAAAAAACGCAGAATATATTAATAAGCCAAAAAACAGTTTCTTCGGATAAGGAAAAGGAGGCGTTAATTGCCTGTGTTAATCAGTCGGCACAGGCGCTGAGTGAAAAGATTCTTAACCTATGGCGCACTCTCGATATCAGCGCGGTGCTGGTGGAAAATGGCACTCTGCCTGAAAATATTATTTATACCAAAGCGCTTTATCGGGCGATTGAACACTATGGTCATGAACGCGGTTTGCATAAATATGTTATCTGGCGCGATCATGATTTGATGTGGAACAGCGAAAAGAAGGTGATGAAGTATGGCGAACCGCCGTATCCTTATGCGGTCAAGCCGGTAGCATCAGAATTTATCACCTACGTGACGCTGAATCAGGATTTGAAAGAGAAGCTGGAGAGCTGGTGCGATCATCAGGTTGAGGTCAGCGTTAAAAAGAACACCTACGATTTTACCGAAGACCTCTCAGGCACTGACCTGCGGCGCTACTTTGATATCCGCGAGCAGGACATTATCATCGCCCGCACTACGCGAATCATTGCGCAGAAACGCATCGATCGGGACATCATTCTGACGCAGCGACTCAACCGATTATTTGAACAGAATGATATCGATAAAAAGATTTTCCTGATTATCGCCGGTGATACTGAAGAGGACAATCATCATTATCACCATCTGCAAAAATTAGTGAAAAAGCTCGCTATCCTGCCACAGATTAAATTTATCGGCCCACTGCACCATAGCTGTATCTCACTGAGGACCGAACGCTTTACCATCGAAGATTTATATTATTCGAGCAATCTTGTCTCTTTTCTCACCTCGTGGGATTACGACAGCTACGGCAATCCCATTGGCGAGGCGATAAGTTGCCAGCGCTGTTATATCGCGAGTCGCTATGAATATTACCATGAGGTTTACGGCCAGCATGGCTTTCATGCGCCGCTGATGAATATATCGGAAGGCGATGATGGATTGCCTGATGATGATTTTATTAATGATGTGTTTGCGTTGATTAACGATCCTGCTGCCATGCAGCGTATTGCGCAGGCCAATTTTGCGCTGGGTAAACGCGTTTTGTCTAATAATGTTATTGATATATTAATCTAATCCTGGAGGAAATATGCGCGATAATATTGTCGTATCTGTTGTGCTGCCCGTATTTAATGAAAGTGCCAGAATCGATGCGGTGCTCAATTCACTTTATCATCAACAAACCCGCAATGAATTAATTACCCATGACAGCTATGAGCTGATTATTGTTGATAATAACTGCACCGATGATTCGGTAGCCAAAATCAATGCGTTCAGCCAGCAGCATCCGGCGCTGGATATTCATGTCATTGTTGAAAAAGTGCAGGGCGTCTCCTCGGCGCGTAAGCGCGGCATGGATTACGCTTCTCAGCGGGCCAGCGTGCGCGATAGCCGTCTGGGCCGGGAAAGAAAGCACTACATCGTTTCGGCGGACGCGGATTGCACGGTGGATGCTTTTTGGCTGCATGAACTCACCGCCACGATGATCGCTGAAAACGGCGATTTGGGCACCTGTAACTACTACTACGATTTTGAGCACTTTCGCCAGCGGCCCAATCTGTTCCGGGAGATTCAAAAAACGTTGCGCTGCCGCGATTTCTCTTTCAGCCTGTTTGGCGGCTTCCCGGATGGCAAGGGCTTTGCCGTTGAACGCCAGCTGTATGATCGCGTCGGCGGCATCGAGATTTTTTACCAGCTTGAGCGTGGCCGCTTCGTCGAACACCTTTCAGATGACTGGGATTTCGGCATCCGCGTGATCGCCTGGGGCGGCAAACCGGTCTATGCCCGCGAATCCTGCGTGGAGATCAACAGCCGCCGCGTCGATACCATTCTTAATGAGGTGATCAACGGCGTGGCCTATGGGCGCGACGGCATCATCATCATGAAAGATGTCAGGCCCGAAACCAGCAGCAAGAATTGTGCGCTGGTTGATACCAACGAAGCGGAATCGCAGCAGGCCTGGTTTTATTCAATCAAAGATTACCTGCCCAAAAATATCATCTTACCGGTGCTGTTAAACCCGCAGCTGTTGCTGGAGCGCGAGGACGTGCGCCAGTTCTACAGCGGCCCGGTGGCCGACCGGCTCTACGCGCGCATTCATGAAATCAAATATGAGATGCGGATCATCGATTTCAAACCGATTCACGCTTACAAAACGCCCGCCTACCGGCTCTATTTTGAATTTCGCCATGAACTGTTTGCCGCATTGCGCCGTGCCGTTGGCGAGGACATTGGCTATCCGCCGCCGCTGCCCGCCTGTTTTGATTCGGTTGCAGAAGCGGATTTCACGCGTTTTGTCGGCTACTTCTGCGAAGACCGCGAATCCGGGGAAGCCCACAACTATTTCGCTAATGGAGGTGTATTTTGATGAACACTGAAGCGCTGGCATCACTGAACGATATCGATCCCAATTATCCTGTGCCGCAGGTGTGGGATTTCCTGTCCCGTCCCGAAAATCACCTGTTTCTGGATTACGTCTATCGCGATCCCTTCGGCTGTCACGTTTTTCCCGGCGACATCGAAGCGTACCCGCTGGCTTCCTTTTTTGCCGACATGGAGCGCGAAATCAGCGAGGCACGGCAAATCCACCTCTGGGCCTACATTCCCACCTGTCGCTATCGCTGCCATTTTTGCCAGTATCCCACGGTGATACTCAATCCTAAGGCGCCATCCTCGCAGGAGGTGTTCCGCGATCTGGTGGATTACAACATCAAAGAAGCGACGATGTGGCTCGAAAAAGTGCCGAGCCTGGCGCAGGCGGAAATCGGCGAGTTCAACATCTTTGGCGGCACGCCGTCACTGTTGCCCGAGCCGGAGCTGCGGCGGCTGATGGCCTTTTACTATGCGCACTTTAACTTTTCAGCCGCCACCCTGCGTTTCGAAGGCGAGCCGGGCACGCTGAACCGGGAGTATATCGGCGTATTGAAGGAGCTGGGCTTCAGCAAAATCAGTTTCGGCACGCAGTCGTTTAACGATCAGATCATCGCCGCCTGTGGCCGCATGCACACCGCCGATGAGTGTGAGGAAACCATCCGCAGCGCCAGAGAGCAGGGCATCGACTGGGTCAGCGTCGATCTGATTTACGGCATGCTCGGACAAACCGTCGATGACGTTAAATACGACATGGAAAAAACCCTTGAGCTGGAGCTGTCCCATGTGGTCTGCACCAAACTGCACATGGAGGAGTTCATGAAAACGCGCACCGGCGTGTCCGGTGAACGCGAAAGCCTGTGGCAGAAAAAAGGGCTGATCAATATGAACAGCATGACCTTTCCGGGGCTGGGCAAGCAGTACCAGATGCGCGAGCTGGTGGAGCGCTATCTGCATAACGGCTATCAGGAACATCCCACCATGTATTTCCATCAGAAGCATCAGGCGCCTGAAAAGTGGAAGGGCATGATCACCGATCTCGATAAGCAATATCCGGAAGTGGCCATCGGCCTCGGCGGCAGCTCAAAGTGCACCCGCTCGGAGGCGATCAACATCACCGGCTATAAAAAATACAAAGAGGCACTGGATGAAAATCGCCTGCCAATTGAGGAAAGCCGCGGCATCTCAGACGAAGCACGCGAAGTCAACGCCTTCAAAATGGCGCTCTCCACGCTGATCCCGATCAGCGAAGCGGTCTTCCGCGATCGCTTCAACGGCCGGAGCTATCTCGATAATCCGCTGATCGCCCACACGCTGAACAAGCTGCAACACAAGGGGCTGCTTAAGGTTGATACCCAGCAGGTCACGCTTACGCCACCCGGCGTCACGCTGGTTGAAGCGATCATCAATACGCAATTCACCTTTGCAGAATCATGAGGCGCAGATATGAACAAGCAGACCAATACCACGCCGGTTTTCAGCTTCTATTACATCGCCATCGATACGGAAGCGGGGATCACCGCTGAGGATTTTATAAGCTTTGTGCGTGAAAAAGGGGTGCATATTCCCTGTTATCCCGGCTGGCGCTGGACCTTGCTGCACGGCCTGCGTGGCGAACGCGCGGGGCAGTTTATGATGCTGTATGAAATCGAAAGCGCCAGCCAGCGCGATCGTTACGCGACGGCGGACGGCAACCTGACGCCGGAAGCGCACGCCTTCTGGCAGCAGCATCCGCAGGCCCAGCCGCTGATTGCGCAATGGAAAACTTTCGGCACCTTTAGCGAGCTGCCGACCATTTATACCGACTATCAGCTGTTGGCTGATAACCCTCGCAGCACGGTGCCGGACGGGCCGCGCTATCAGGCGAGCTCAGAAGGCGAACCGATCGCCAGAGTCATCGGCATTCATAATCTGGCGCTGCGGCCGGGCGTCACCGCCGATGACTTTGAATCCTTTATTGCCGCCAATCATCACCGCATCGACGATTATCCCGACTGGAAGTTTCGCCTGCTGAAAGGGGTGCGCGGCAATCGCCTTGATCAATATGTGGTGCTGATGGAGATCGGCAGCCAGGCGGCGCTGGATGTGTTTTATCCGGAACCGGATCTGGCAACCGACCAGGCGACGCAGTTTGCCAGCGCCCATCGCGATACCAAAGCGATGTACGAAGAGTGGAAGAAACTCGCCTCATTTTCAGGCTCGCCGCAGCTCTACACGGATTACCTCTCCGTGGCAGAAAGTCTGAAATAACGTGTAGAACCGGCACCGCCTGGCCAGCGCAGGCGGTGCCGAAACGCACTCTCAACCCTTTGCTGTGGAATATAACGCCTTCATGACTATCAATCTGTCTGACAGAGATGTCGTCACACCGCTGCGCCAGCAGCGGGCGACGCGGATGATCTTTTTCGTTGCCGGGCTGGGAATGGCCTCCTGGGCGCCGCTGATTCCGTTTGTGAAAAATCGGCTCAATGCAGATGACGCTACGCTCGGCCTGTTGCTGTTTTGTATTGCTGCCGGGGCAATGCTGATGATGCCGTTTACCGGCAGGCTGATCGCACGCTTTAGCTATCGGTTGATCATTCTCTGCTGCTGCATCGCGCTGGCGTTGATCCTGCCGCTGCTGTTGATCGGTACCTCGTTGGGCCTACTGGCGGTACTGCTGCTCTGTTTCGGCGCGGCGAATGGCATTCTGGATGTCACCATGAACGCGCAGGCAATTGTGGTGGAACAGGCGAGCGGCGAGGCCAGGATGTCCGGTTTTCACGGCTTTTACAGCCTCGGCAGCATTGCCGGAGCGGGCGGCGTTAGCATGCTACTAGGTGCTAATCTGCCTCCCATAATGGCTGCTGCGCTTGTCGCAGCTGGCGTGCTGCTGCTGGCGCTGATTGCCTTTCCCCAGTTGCTGCGTCGGCGTCACGCCCACCGCGCGCCACAGCAAGGCGTGTTGCAGGCGCTGTGCCATCGCGTGGTGCTGATTGTCGCCGTTCTCTGCTTCTTTATCTTCCTGATTGAGGGCGCCATGCTCGACTGGTCGGCGATATTTATGGCCACGGAACGCGGCATGGCGCTGCATCACGCGGGTTTTGGTTTTGCGATCTATTCGATTGCCGTGGCGATCGGACGGCTCTATGGCGATCGCATCATCAACCGCGTCGGCGGTACAAAGGTATTAACCGGCGGCGGCCTGCTTGCCGCGGGCGCGCTAAGCGTGCTGCTGGTGAGCACCAGCGTGCCGCTGGCGCTGGGAGCGATCTTTTTTATCGGCCTCGGGCTCGCCAATATCATCCCGCTGCTGTTCACCACCGCGGGCAACCAGCCGGAACTCTCTGCGGATGTCGCCATTCCCGCCGTTACGCTGGTCGGCTACAGCGGCCTGCTGGCTGGCCCGGCGCTGATTGGCTTCTCTGCTCACTGGGTTGGCCTCTCCGCAACCTTTGTGGCCGGTGTTTTCATCCTGCTGGCCGTGGCGCTCAGTGCGCGTCAGGTCATGGCACGGCAATAACCTTGCCGTGCGCCGATTTTCTTACTTCTCCGTTGATACGCTAAGGAACCACCATGAAAGAGTATGACCAGCCGGTATTTAGCCTGCATTACGTTGGACTGAACCTCAAAAAAGGCGTGACCGCCGAACATTTCGAGCAGTTTGTGCAAACGCGTGGCGTACGGATTCCCGCCTATCCGGGGTGGAAATGGAGCCTGTTAAAGGGGCTGCGCGGCGAGCGGGAAAACCAGTACATGGTGTTGTATGAAGCGGAAAGCGCCCAGCACTACGCCCGCTACGTCGATGCAAAAGGGGGAAAAACCGCGCTCGCGCACGCTTTCTGGCAGGATAACCCCGATGGGCAGGCGTTGATCACAGAATGGAAAACTTGGGCCACCTTTGGTGAATTGCCGACTATCTTCTCTTATTATTCGCTGCTGGCGGAAAACCGCCGCAGTTCGCTGCCCGCCGGGCCTAATTATCAGCCGCTGCCCGGCCAGCCAGCGATCCAGCGCGTCGTCGGCATTCATAATCTGGCGCTGCATCAGGATGTTGCCGCCGCCACCTTTGATCAGTTTATCGTTGATAACGTCCATCGTATCGACGATTACCCTGGCTGGAAATTTCACATGCTCAAGGGGGAAGGCGGCAACCGGCAGGATCAGTATGCCGTGATGCTGATCATAGAAAGTATGGCATCGCTGAATGCGTTTCATCCGGAGCTGGATGTCTCGACGCCGCGTGCGCTGGCTTTTGTCGCAGAGCATCAGGAGAGCGAGCGCATGTATGAAGAGTGGCGCGCTCTGGCGTCATTCTCCGGCGCGCCGCAGCTTTACACCGATTACATCACCATTGCGGGTAACGTGACAGCGTAATCCGCCTCGTCGGTGGCGTTTACCGTCACCGCTTTTTTACCTGCATGCGGAGGCAAAATGTATCGGCTTTATGGCACAGAACGTTCGGGATCGGCGGCCATTGAGATGGCGCTGGCGCGTTGTCAGGCTGACTATCGTCTGGAGAACGCGAGTTCGTGGCAGGAGGGCAGCGGCAGCGAAGCGCTCAAAGCATTGAATCCGCTGATGCAGATCCCCACGCTGCTGCTGGCGGACGGGGCGGTGCTGACCGAAAGCGCAGCGATACTGATTTATCTTGGGCTGGAATATCCGCTTTCCGGTCTGCTGTCGAACGATGCCGATCTGCGTGCGCAGCAGATCCGCGGGCTGATCTTTATCAGCAGCAACTGCTATGCCGCTATTGGCGTAATCGATTATCCCGAGCGCTGGCTGGCTGCTGCCCACGACGATGCGCTGAGCGCCCTGAAAACCGGCGCCACGCAGCGACTGCATCAGCAGTGGGAGACGTTCAGCGATATCTTCAGTGCGACCGCTGCCTGGCGCCCGGACGATCCCGGCGCGCTGGAAATGCTCGCCTGTGTGGTCACGCGCTGGAGCGAAACACGACGCGAACTGCAACAAACCCGGCCCGAATTTTATGCCGCCCTGACGCGCATTGATCGTCATCCAGCGATTAACCTCGTGCTGCAACGCCACTGGACGCCGTCCTGAAGATAAGAGTGCATTCATCTTTCCCTCGTTGTTTGATTGAACGGTTTACTGGCCTCGATAGCCGGTAAAATTCAGTTCGTATCACATAAATGAAAAGCTCACGACCCCTTTCTGTGACAAAAGACACAACCTGATTACATCTTCATGCGTCCCTCGCGGTTTATCATAATAATGGTTTTACTGTGTACAGTATGGTTTTACAGAGTAAAACAAACAGATTCAGATCTGTTAGCAAAGGCGATGATGACTATGCGAGGATTACGATGACTGAAATTAAACACAATCCCCCTTTTCCTGCTGATATCGAGCAACAGACGGTTAAAAAGGTGGTCTGGCGCATTTTGCCTTTTCTTATCGTTTGTTATCTGATCGCCATTATCGATCGCGGCAATATCGGTATGGCGTCATTACAAATGAACGAAGATCTGGGCCTGTCGAAAGCAGTTTTTGGACTGGCAAGCAGCCTGTTTTTCGTCGGCTACTTTCTGTTTGAGGTGCCCAGCAATCTGGCCATGCAGAAAATTGGCGCCAAAATCTGGATTTCGCGCATCATGGTCTCCTGGGGCATCATCTCGGTATGTACCGCGTTCGTTGAAAGCGCTAACGCGCTCTATGTGCTCAGATTTCTGTTGGGTGCTGCTGAAGCAGGCTTTTTCCCTGGTGTGATTCTTTATCTGACCTACTGGATCCCAGGCAAATATCGTGCGCGGGTCATTGCCACCTTTATGGTCGCTATTCCGGCCGCCAATTTCATCGGTTCCCCCATTTCAGGTGCCATTTTGTCGCTGGATGGCTGGTATGGCATGCGCGGCTGGCACTGGTTATTCATCATTGAAGGCGTTCCGGCTGTGATTCTCGGAATTGCCGCCTTCTTTGTATTGAGCAATAAACCGGCCAACGCAACCTGGCTGAATACGGAACAAAAAGCATGGCTAAACAGCACGATGGAAGCGGAGAACGCCAGGAAAAAAGCGATTGGGCATATTTCTCTGTGGCAGCTGCTACGCCATAAACACATCTGGGTGATGGCGCTGATTTATGCCGGTGCTTCAGCGGCGGGCTCAACCTTGAGTGTGTGGTCTCCACAGCTGCTTAAATCCTTTGGTCTGGATAACTTTACCACCGGGCTGGTCAATGCGATTCCTTATGGTCTGGCATCAATTTTAATGATTGTGTGGGGCAAAAGTTCCGATCGCAGCGGTGAACGCCGCTGGCATACCGCTCTGACTCTGTTCCTGATTGCGGGTGGCTTGCTGTCAGCCTTCCTGACACATACGCTGACCGGTAGCGTGGTGATCCTGTCGCTGGTATTGATCGGTGCCTATTCGATGAAAGGGCCTTTCTGGGCGCTGGCATCCAGCTGGATGTCATCTTCTACCGCTGCTGCAGGCCTGGCGGCCATTGGTGCCATGGCAAACCTGATCGGTGGCGGATTGATGGTAAATTTATACGGTATTATTAATCAGTCCACCGGCAGCCACACGCTGGCAATGGTGCCACTTGCTATCCTGTGCGCCATTGGTGGTATCGCGGTGCTGATTATGGGCCGTAAAAAGGAACTGCATCTTGACGTTGAAAATGCCGCTTCACCGGTAAGTAAATAAGCCCTTGTGTTCAGGCAGGCCAGTGCGCCTGCCTGTTTGCACGCTGTCCCCCTATTAAACGCCTCTCATCACCCGTTCATCTCCCGGACATGCCTTATTCTGTTATTCATTATCCGCCCTGTATGCAGCTTCCGATGATGTGTCATTGACGCCGGAGCATCACGGCGGCTTATTCTCCTCAGTCAGGCAGATCGGAAGCCAGTTACAAGAGGTTCGGTGTCGATTTTACACGGAGTAGAAGGGATAAATCAGTGCTTGAGAGGGTAAGCCGCTACCTGTCATAGACGCTGGCAATATGAAGAAGAGGATTGCATGAAAATCAAATATAGGCAGCTCGAAAGGTGACGTTGAAATCTGGCTATTTGACATGCTGCCTGCGGTTATAGCAGACAGCATGTGATGAGGAGAGTAAAGGGTCTGTATTCTCTTATGACGGCCTGCGTTTAGTGTGACACCGGCTCAGCCAGCACTTTTAACACGTTTTTCGTGGCCGCCACGCCCATCTTCACGTAGGAGTTATCGCTCACACCACCAATGTGCGGAGAAAGGATGACGTTATCGATTGATTGCCAGATGTGTGGGGCGGTCAGGGGTTCAACGGCAAAACTGTCCAGCGCGGCTGAGTGAAGCGTGCCGTTCTGCAGTGCCTCAATCAGCGCTTGATCATCGATCAAGCCGCCACGCGCGGTATTAACCAACATTGCGCTTTTTTTACACAACCGCAGGCTGTCAGCGCCGATCATATGCCGCGTCTCTTCAGTCAGCGGGCAGTGCAGTGAAATAACATCGGCGCGTTGCAGTAACGCCTGTAGCGTTACGGCCTCACAGCCTTCAGGAAAGGTTTTAGCAAAGGGATCAAAGGCGATGACCTGCATACCAAACGCGGCGCCAATGCGGGCAACGCGCCCACCGATGGCTCCAAGCCCAACCAGTCCCAGGATTCTGCCCTCAAGCTCAATTGATTTGTGCGTTGATTTATCCCAGTGGCCGTGGCGCATACGGCGATCCAGCGGAATCACCGCCTTGGCGCTGGCCAAAATCATCGCCCAGGTATGTTCTGCTACCGCTGCCGCATTGGCGCCGGGCGCTGACTGCACGCTGATATTGCGGGCAGCCGCAGCCTGTTGATCGATGACATCAATGCCGCTACCGTGTTTGGATATCACACGCAGGTTGGCGGCCGCATCCATAATGCGGGCGGTAATTTTTCCATAACGCACGATGATCGCCACCGGATTATGCCGTTCACAGAGCTGGCATAAATCATCTTCATTAGGCTGTCTGCCAGCAAAGATAATCTCGAAATCACCGAGCAGCGCCAGTGCTTCAGACGCTAAATCGCTGCCAGTGACCACAATCACCGGGCGAGTGTAGGTAAATTCAGCCATTATAATTTTTCTCCTTCACTTAGCATGCCGGCGGTGAACAACGCCTGTTCTAACCAGGGCGCGCGAATATCGCCAGTGCGAATTGCCGCAATGCGTTGCGTTTCGTAATCCCGTTTCTGTTGGGCTAATTCAAGCAACGCCGCAACCGATTCACGCGGTAAAACCACTACGCCGTCAACGTCGCCAATAATCAGGTCACCAGGCTGAATCGCCACACCCGCTACCGACACAGGGTAGTTAACGCGTCCAGCGATCGATTTTGTCGGGCCACAGGGATTAAGGCCGGCGGCAAATACAGGAAAGGTCTGTTCACTGAGTGCATCGGCATCGCGTACCGCACCGTCAATAATGATCCCTGCAATGCCAGATGCGGCTGCCTGCGCAGACATGATCTCACCAATCAGGGCGCAGCTGAGATCGCCTTTACCGTCCACGACAATGACATCGCCGGGTTGAGCAATGGCAAGCGCCGCGTGTATCGCCAGATTATCGCCGGGACGCACCTCTACCGTGATAGCCGGACCGGCGATCTTCATGCCAGCAGCCACAGGCTTTATACGGCCGTGTAGCGTACCGCGCCGTCCAGCCACATCGGCTAAAATCGCTGCCTGAAACTCAGCAGCCTGTTTGACCCATGTCGGTTCAACACGTTGAATGTCACGCTTGATGAATGCATTCGTTGCCTGTGGCATCACTTACCCTCGCATTGTTTTACTGGGTACAACTAAGTTGTACAATGTAAAACTACTATATCGACCTTGCTCCAGTTCGTACCAGCGTTAAGCCCTGGTTTGTGATGTAAATACGATGTAAATCACACATTGCGCGGTAAACTCTCTGCCATTACACACAGGAGAACCTATCGATGGGGAATGAAGGCGTCATTGCCGTTGAAAAAGCGCTGGCTTTGCTTGACTGCTTCAAGCCGAATGAGGAGTCGCTAACGCTCACCGCGCTGGCTCAGCTGTCGGGTTATCACAAAACCACGGTTTACCGCCTCATGAACTCGCTTGAGCGGATGAATTACGTGATCAGACGCGATAACGGCGTTTATACCCTGGGACCGCGATTGCTTTATCTTGGCAAACTCTATGAGCAGTCGTTTCATCTGGCCAGCATCGTTCAGCCTGCGTTACACGCTCTGGCGGCGGCAACCGGTGAGAGCGCAACATGGTATGTGATTGAAAATAAACAGAGGTTGTGCCTGTTCAGAGCAGAACCATCCGAAGGGCTGCGTGAAACGCGCTTACCGGGTACCTTTTTACCGCTGGATAATTCTGCCATTGGCCAGGTGCTACGCCACTGGGGATTAGATGAGCCGTTGTTTGAAACCTCACCCACGTTGCCGATATATACCTCCGGCGCACGCGATCCACATATTGCGGCATTTTCGCTGCCTGTTTTTGGTGAGGGTGATAAGCTACTTGCCGCGCTGGCATTAACCGGCCCGTCATCGCGCTTAACCGCCTCGTTGCGCGATGGCGCGCCGGGTAGGTTAATGAAAGATACGGCCTATGCGCTGTCGGTTGCTTCAGGCGCAAATAAAATTACCTGCGATAAATTTTACGCGCGTTAAAACAGGCTGGCAGCGCCCTGTTGCGCTGCCGCCGATCAGACATCCAGCCGATGGATCACGCTCACAAACTGGTTCACGCCGCTGTTAATTTCCCGCAGGCTGCGCGACAGATCGCTGATTTTTTCCTGCTCAGAAACCACAAACTGCTTTATCTCATCCATCTGCTGATGCATCTGCTTGATCAGGCTGGTATTAATCTCCACGACCGAGGTGATTTTGTGCGTCGCGCTCGCCGTGGAAGCGGCCAGACGGCGCACTTCGGCGGCCACCACGCTGAAGCCGCGTCCCGCCTCACCGGCGCGGGCCGATTCAATCGCGGCATTCAGCGCCAGAATATTGGTTTGTGCGGCGATGACGTTAATTGCCTCAACCACCTCATTGATGCTTTTGGCCGACGCGTTCAGCTGCTCGCCAATCTCCGTGGCCGCGCTGACCTTTAACGCCACCTGACCCGAATTGCGCACGGTTTCATCCAGCACTTCGTTGGCATTATGGGTGATTTGCGACGTCTCTTCGGAAGTGGTCACGGCAATGTCCGCCACCCGTTTGGCGGCTTCCACGCGTGCGGTGATATCCGAGGCGATTTTGATCACTTTGCTGACGTTGCCGTCGGCGTCATAAATGGGGTTGTAGCTGGCTTCAAGCCAGATGCGTTCGCCGCTGGCTGTTTTACGTTCAAAGCGACCGACAAAATGCTGGCCGCGGGTGATCTTTTGCCAGAAGTCAGGATTCTCGCGATAGAAATTGTCATAGCAAAACAGGCGATGGTGCTTGCCGACGATGTCAGGCAGCGCATATTGCATGTGCTTCAGGAAGTTCTCGTTGGCGGTAATGATCTCGCCAGCGTTGGTAAATTCAATCACCGCCATGGAGCGATCGAGGGCAGTGATCACCGCTTCTTTGTGCTTCAGCACGTGATGGCGTTCGGTGATGTCCGTTGCCAGCTTAATCACCTTATAGACATGGCCTTTCTCATCGCTAACCGGGAAATAGGTGGCGCTGAGATAAAAGCGCCGATGCTGCTTACTGAAGCGCTCAAAAATGCCGGTGATCGATTCGCCGGTGGCCAGCGTGTGCCAGAAATTACTGTAAACCGTCGAGCGGGCGTAATCGGGGCTGCAAAAAAGACGGTGATGCTTGCCCTGAATGTCGCTGAGTGAATAGCCGACCAGATCCAGAAATTGTTGATTGGCGCTGATGATTTCGCCATCAGGCAAAAACTCAATCCAGGCAACGTGCTGTTTGATGGCATTGATATCGTTAACCATGCTGCTGTTTTTGGAAGAGGGCAGAGAAAAGCTCGATTTTTTCACACCAAACATAGAGGACCTCGAAAAATTGCTGATGATTCAATGAGTCATTCGCATGAAAATATTTTCTGGTTACGAACGCTCACCCATCAACACCGTGCGGCATCTCCGGAAACGCGGCGGCAAACGCGCGTTCCCCGTGATAAAACCGGCGCTTTCTACTGAGCAGGACACCAAAAAACAACAAAGAATTAACCATAACGACTAAACAAGGTATCGGCAGCCTTCGCAGATATTTGAGAGGCGCGCAGCTAAATATCAGCAAAGCTTTACATTGGTCATGTTTAAGGCGGTCAGCGTGCCGGGCCACGCCATAATGTTACCTGGTTTTACAGCCGGGCAGCGTTAACCGAAGCGCAAGCTACACTGTGGGGTCACGCATTTCTGCGTCGCTGCCTGACAAACCGTTCAGGTTGAACATCAGAACCACGACAGATTATTTGCCACGGGAAAATTATGACAACGCGCAGCAGTAAAAAAGGTCATGCTGACCATCAACATAGCCATGATGGCAACGTCACGATAACCGGCGCCAGAACGCATAATCTGCAAGAGGTTTCACTGTCATTTCCGCGTGATGCCCTGGTGGTCTTTACCGGCGTGTCAGGCTCGGGTAAATCCTCGCTGGCGTTTGACACCATTTATGCCGAAGCGCAGCAGCGCTATCTCGAATCGGTGGCGCCGCACGCTCGCCGTTTAATCGAACAGATCGCGGCGCCCGATGCCGATGATATTCAGGGACTGCCACCGGCGGTGGCGCTCAAGCAGAGCCGGGGCGGCACACAGGAGCGTTCAACCGTTGGCAGCATGACGCGCATTGCGGTTAACCTGCGTCTGCTTTACTCCCGCGCGGGTAAACGCCCTGCGGATGTGCCTTTTATGACCGCCGAGGCGTTTTCGCCGAACAATCCGCAGGGCGCCTGCCCGGTCTGTCACGGCATCGGCGTGGTGCCGGAACTGAACCGTGCCGCGCTGGTGCCCGATCGCACGCTGAGCATTCGTGAAGGCGCTATTGCCGCATGGCCCATTGGCTGGCATGGCAAAAACCTGCGCACCATTCTTGAAATGCTCGATTACGACGTCGATGCGCCGTGGGATACCCTGCCCGAAAGGCAGCAGCAGTGGATCCTGTTTACCGACGAGCAGCCTTCAACGGGCGTTTACCCCGGCCTGAATGCCGCGCAGCGTCAGAAAGCGATCGCTGCAGGCGTCGAGCCCGATTACCGCGGCACCTACACCAGCCCGGCGAAATACGTGCTGCAAAATGTCTCGGGCGGCAAGGACTCGGTTAAAAAACGGCTGTCCCGCTTTGTCACTATTGCGCCGTGCTCCGCCTGCCACGGCAAACGGCTCAATCCCGATGCGCTGACGGTGACGTTCGCGGGTCATGATATTGCCGCGCTGGGTGAAATGACCATCCGGCAGCTGAAATCAGTGCTGCTGCCGTACGCGGAGAAAACGTCCGCCGATCTGCCTGATGAAGCCGCGCTGCGCGAGGCGGTGATCCGGCTGACCCGCGATATTGTTGGCCGTCTTGACCAGCTTGAAGCGTTAGGGCTTGGCCACCTGTCGCTGGGCCGCCGCACGACGATGCTGTCGTCAGGCGAGCTGCAGCGCATCAGGCTGGCAACCCAGATGATCTCAAAACTGTTCGGCGTGCTGTATGTGCTGGATGAGCCTTCTGCTGGCCTGCATCCGGAAGATGTCGCGGCGCTGATGCCGCCGCTGCGATCGCTGCTCGCTGCTGGCAACTCGCTGCTGATCGTCGAACACAATCTCGACGTCATCGCTGAAGCGGATTGGGTGGTAGAAGTGGGGCCAGGGCCGGGCCGCCAGGGCGGCAACGTGGTCTACAACGGTGAACCTGCGGGCCTGAAACACATCGCCACGTCAGCCACCGCGCGCTATCTTTTTAACGAGCAGCGTCAGCCGCTGCGCGAGCACAGAGCACCGGACGACTGGCTGAGTCTGAAAAACGTCGCCTGTAATAACCTCAACGCGCTGGACGTCGACTTCCCGCTGGCCAGCATGACGGTGATCACCGGCGTTTCAGGCTCAGGTAAGTCAACGCTGCTGACCCGGGTGATTCCCGGCCTGCTGGCGCAGATAGATAACAGCGATGCCGATGAAGAGCAGGATGATGAGGCGCTGAAGCAGAGTGTACGCGGCGAGGTTACCGCTGGCGGGGATACACTGAAACGTCTGGTGAGAATCGACCAGCGACCGATAGGCCGCACGCCGCGTTCCAATCTGGCTACTTACACCGGTTTTTTCGATACCGTCAGAAAGCTGTTTGCTGACACGCCGGAAGCGAAAAAGCGGGGATTTGATGCCGGACGATTCTCGTTTAATCTGCCCGAAGGCCGCTGTCCGGTGTGCGAAGGGCAGGGCATCATCAGCATTGAATTGCTGTTTATGCCAGAGGCCAGCGCGCCCTGTACCGCCTGCGGCGGCAAGCGCTACAACGACGAGACACTGGCGGTGAAATGGCAACATCTCAGCATCGCCGACATTCTCGCGTTGACGGTCGATGATGCAGTGGCGGTGTTTCAACACAACGAGCCGATTCAGCGTTCACTGAGCGCGCTGACCGCGCTGGGCCTGGGCTATTTAACGCTGGGCCAACCGGCAACCGAACTGTCGGGCGGCGAGTGTCAGCGCATCAAGCTGGCGCGTGAGCTGCAACGCGTGCAGCGCGGCAATGGTCTTTATCTGCTGGATGAACCCTCTTCGGGGCTGCATCCAGCGGACATGGATAAACTGGTGTTGGTGCTGGATCAGCTGATACAGCGCGGCAATACGGTGATCATGGCCGAGCATGACATGCGCATTGCCGCTGAAGCGGATTGGGTCATCGATCTTGGGCCAGGCTCGGGCGATAACGGCGGTCAGGTGGTTGCAGCCGGTTCACCGGCGCAGGTCAGCGTGTCAGCCAACAGCCGTACCGCGCCCTATCTGAAAAAGCGGCTTCACGCCCGCGAGGCATAACACCTAACCCGCCCTGGCATTGGTGCCGGGGCGGGCTGCCTGTTGTGCCGCATTAACTGCCTCAGAACAGATAACGCGCCCCAAGGGTAACTTCGCTGGAGGCCAGGCGAGCTTTCATCTGCTCATCCTTCAGGCCGCGCACGTTGCCGAAGGTGTTGAAACCGCTTTCAACTTTACCCATATCGAGATAGCGGTAGCCGAGATCCAGGCTCAGACGCGGCATCGGCGAGTAACTGACGCCTGCGCCCAGCGACCATGCCAGATTGTTCTGGCTGCTGTCGGCATACTGACGTGACGTGTTGCCCTGCCAGCCGCCTGCATTAACCCTGGCAACGCCCAGCCCGGCGGTGCCAAACAGTGAAACGCCATAGCCAATTTCATAGTCACGGTAAACGTTGAGCATCAGCCGTTCGGTTTTCAGCTTCAGATGATTATCACTGGTTGCAAACGCGGTAGAGCCGCTGGTGAATTCCGCTTTCTGACGAAAAGTATACTCGCCCTCGGTGCGCCAGCCGTTGCCGTACTGATAACCCATCGCCACCGCGGCGCCCTTCTGGCGATCCTTTTCTTTGCGCTCGACAAACTGCCCAACGCTCGGACGGCTACTGCTGTCCTGATTGCTGGCGCGTTGCTCGCTGTTGAGGAACTTCGCCGAGCCGTAATAGCCTTCATCGCTGTTTGCTGCCAGCGCCTGTCCCGCACTTAACATCAGTGGGAACATCATCAAACCCATTTTACTTTTCATGGTTATCCATCCTTAGTGTGTTATGCAGCCGTAAATTCTTTTTGCATGCTTTTCAACGCGTCCAGCGCGCAGGCCTGATCGAGATGGCCGCCCGGTGCGCCACCGACGCCGACTGCCCCAATGACCTGCTCACCTGATTTAATCGGTACGCCGCCAGCCAGCAGCAGAAAGCCCGGAATATCGCGCAGGTTGGCGGCACCGGCATTTGACTGGGCGCTTTTCATCACGTTATCGGTGGCGTTTTTTGTGCTGAGCGCGGTAAAGGCCTTCATGCGGCTCGCGTCGAGCGTATGCGGCCCGGCGTTGTCCATGCGCTTGATCACCAGCGGATTTCCGGCACGGTCAACCACGGTGACCGCTACGTTGTAATTGTCTTTGGCGCAGACCTGCAAAACCTGCTGCGCCAGTTTATCGGCGAGGTCAAGGGAGAGGTTTTTCTGACTGAGAACGCCGGTTGCTGCGCTGGCGGCGGACACCATGCCGCTCATCAGCAGGGCACCTAACAGAAGTGATTTCATGGTATTGCTCCGTGTGTTTATGATGGAGCAATACTATGCAAGGCCGGGCGGCGGCGAAATTAGCGCGAACACCTAACTTTCCAGGTGTTTTTACTTAGCTTCCTGGGTGAGTTCGCCATAAATCTTCAGCAATTTTGCCAGCGAATTGACCTCCAGCTTGCTGAATATATTGGCGCGATGTACTTCTACCGTGCGCGGCGACAGCGAGCGGCGCTGAGCGATCTCTTTACTGGAGTAACCCTGCACTATTTCGCCCAGCATCTCCTTTTCGCGCGCGGTCAGGGTGGCCAGCTTTTGCTGCAAAGGTTGCAGCCGTTGCTGGGCGTCAAAGGCGATTTGCTGCCGGGCCATAGCGTCGCCGACCACCTCAAACAACAGGTCGGCATCCACCGGTTTGGTCAGAAACTCATGCGCGCCGTTTTTAAAGGCACGACGGCATAAATCGATATTGCCGTGCCCGGTCATCACGATCACCGGAATCGCTAACCCCTGTTGCGTCCACTCTTCCAGCAGCGTCAGCCCGGATTTTCCCGGCATGCGGATATCCAGGAGCAGGCAGCCTGCCAGGGCGGCAAGATCGCCAGCCTGCTGTTGAAACGCCTCGGCGCTGTCGAAAGCCTGCGTCTGCCAGCCAACGGTCGAGAGCAACAGGCTCAGGGAATCACGCATCGCCGCGTCATCATCGATAATCCAGATGGGCTGATTCATTGCGCCTCCTCGCGCTGCAGGGGAAAGTGCAGCGTAAAGCAGGCGCCTGCGCCCGCCACATTGCAGGCTTCAATGGTGCCGTGAAGGCGCTGCACCAGCGTATCAGTCAGCGCCATGCCGAGGCCAAGTCCGGCGGCGCGGGTGGTGAAAAAAGGCATAAAGACCTGCTTCAGCGCCTCAGGCGACAGACCCGTTCCGCCATCGGTAAGCGTTAACACAAGATTCTGTTTTTCCTGTCGAACCTCGAGATGAATCCATGCGCTGGACGGATTGCCGGTCTGTGCCTGAACCGCATTGCTGACCATGTTATGCAGGATCTGTTCGATCCACAGCGGCGGCGCCATAAAGGGCGGCAGGTCGCTGGCGATCGCACTGCTGACCCGCACTTTCCTGGCATCGAGTTCATTATCCAGCAGCTTGCAGACACGCAGCCAGAGCTGCTGCAAATCGATCGGCTGATACCCGGGGTGCTCAGAGGTGAGCTTTTGGCGGAACTGACTGAGCAGGGCATCGATGCGCTTGATCTGCGCGATAGCCGCATCGAGCAGCGTCGGCACCTGTGCGGGATTATCTTGTTTGATCAGCCGTAAGGCGGCATTGTTGTAGTTCATGATGGCGGCAAGCGGCTGGTTAAGTTCATGCATCATGCCCGCCGCCAGCTCGCCAAGGGTGTTCAGGCGAATAAGTTCGTTGTAGCGGGCGCGCAGGGCGGCGCTGTCGCGGCGACGCTTGTTGGTTTGAAACTGAATCAGCAGGCCGATCACCAGCGCCCAGAACAGGGCGGGAGAAACGATCAACCACCACGGCAAGGCGGCCCACTGCGGATTATCGCCCGCTGACACCACAAACGGCTGCGTCGGGCTGGCCACGCTTTTATCCCAGCGCCACCAGGTGTCAGCCTTGCCCTGACTGAACAGCGTCGTTGTCTGTTCAGTGATGGCGAGATGGGCGAAGGTTTTCTTCTCGCCCAGGGTTTCGAGCAGGATCGGCAGGTCGATCAGTATCGAAAGTTGTGCGCTGTTCAACCAGTAGCGTCCGCCGCCCGCAGCTACGATAGGCGCACGATTTTCAGTCTGCTCGTGCTGCCGCCAGCGAACAATCTGCGGCAGAATATGCTGCACATCGGCAACGTGCTGGCTGGCCGGAAGCAGCGGAATAATGGCGTCGTGCTGCGACAGCTTTACGGTGATTTCACGGTACAGAATGCGATAATCAGCGGATCTCGCTTCATACTGCTGCTGTAAAAACCAACCGCCCAATGCCGCAGCGCTGAGCAGCGTAAGCAGTAACCAGCAGAAAATCCTTAACATACCCAGTCCTTTTGATGATAGTGAGCAAGTTCGCGGTGGGAGAGAACAATCCCTGTCAATCCAGGCGGTTGATTATCACCCTTTTTCGCTTAATGTTGCGCTTTTTCTCGCTGAAATGACGCGGCACTGCTTTGCGGCCGATCACTGAAAGCGACAGGTACAGACAACAGGTTAAGTCGCCTGTTCGCCTCTTAATATGTGACGTTGTCACTCGATAAAAACTCGCCAGTTTTCACGCATAAAAAACGGGACCGCGGGGTCCCGTTTTACGCTCTATTAGTTAAACCGGCGCGTTACACCACCAGCAGTTTACCAGCGGCATGTTTGCGTTTATAAATCGCCATCGTCAACAGCAGCGGCACGATGATGGCAACCAGCATGGCGATGCCGTAGATAGCCCAGTACTGG
>NZ_JBLYPN010000031.1:0-20702 GCF_051851875.1 Duffyella sp. Ts4
ATCTCTTCCTGACACGCCGCTGTGTAAGCCGTTGTTCCGTGTCAGTGGAGGCGCAGTATAGGGATTTTTTGCGGAGTGGCAACCCCTAAATGCAGAAATTATTTCAGTTGCTTATTTTGCAAACAAAACAGCCTTAAAAGGCCTGCAATAGTATAAAAAACCAACAAAAATGGGCCCGAAGGCCCATTTTTGACGGATACTACTTATTGATGAGCGACGATTTGGCCGTCTTCAACATCAAGCTTGATGTTTTTACCAGGTAACAAAGTTCCCGCCAAGATTTGATTCGCTAACGGGTTCTCTATCTGTTGCTGAATAGCGCGCTTCAGAGGACGCGCGCCATAAACCGGATCGTAGCCATTCTGTCCCAACAGTATCAATGCATCATCTGAGATATCGATCGTGAAGCCGCGATCTTCCAGACGCTTGTACAGCCGCTGCAATTGCACTTTAGCAATAGAAGCAATATGCGATTCGGCCAGAGGGTGGAAGACCACCAGCTCATCGATACGGTTAATGAACTCAGGGCGGAAATGTTGGCCAACCACTGTCATCACCACTTTCTTCATCTCGTCATAATTCACTGCACCGAAGCGCTCCTGAATCAAATCCGATCCGAGGTTTGATGTCATGATGACGACCGCATTGCGGAAATCAACCGTTCTACCCTGTCCATCCGTGAGGCGTCCATCATCCAGTACCTGAAGCAGGATGTTAAATACGTCCGGATGCGCTTTTTCTATCTCATCCAGCAAAATCACTGAGTAAGGCCGACGACGTATCGCCTCAGTGAGATATCCGCCCTCTTCATAACCGACATAGCCTGGAGGTGCACCCACCAATCGTGAAACAGAGTGCTTCTCCATAAACTCAGACATATCGAGCCGCACCATCGCATCATCACTGTCGAAGAGGAAGTTCGCCAGCGCTTTGCACAATTCCGTTTTCCCGACCCCGGTCGGACCGAGGAACAAGAAGGAGCCGATAGGTCGATTTGGATCGGCCAGGCCAGCACGGCTGCGACGAATCGCATTCGATACCGCTTCAACCGCCTCATTCTGACCAATCACGCGTGAATGCAACTGTTGCTCCATGCGCAGCAGCTTGTCACGTTCGCCTTCCATCATGCGGTCCACTGGTATACCGGTCCAACGCGCCAGCACGTCAGCAATTTCTACCTCGGTCACGCGGTTACGCAACAGACGCATAGTTTTGCCCTCTGACTGCGTCGCCGCGGCCAGCTGTTTCTCCAGCTCCGGAATTTTTCCATATTGCAGTTCAGACATCTGCGCTAAATCACCTACGCGGCGTGCCTGCTCAATGGCCAATCGCGCCTGCTCAAGCTCTGCTTTAATATTCTGCGTGCCTGACAGCGATGCTTTTTCTGCTTTCCACTCTTCTTCCAGCTCAGCGTATTCGCGCTCTTTCTGATTGAGTTCCTCTTCCAGCATGTTAAGCCGCTTAATGCTGGCGTCATCGGACTCTTTCTTCAGAGCCTGCTGCTCAAGTTTGAGCTGAATAATGCGCCGCTCCAGACGATCCAACGCCTCTGGTTTTGAGTCAATCTGCATACGAATACTTGATGCGGCTTCGTCAATCAGGTCGATAGCTTTATCCGGCAGCTGGCGATCGGCAATGTAGCGGTGCGATAATGTCGCAGCGGCCACAATAGCCGGGTCGGTGATCTGCACATGGTGATGCAGCTCATAGCGCTCTTTTAAGCCACGCAGAATCGCAATCGTATCTTCCACGCTGGGCTCAGCCACCAACACCTTCTGGAAACGGCGCTCCAGAGCAGCATCCTTCTCTATATACTGCCGATACTCATCAAGCGTGGTTGCGCCAACACAATGCAGCTCACCGCGAGCCAGCGCAGGTTTAAGCATGTTGCCTGCATCCATCGCACCATCGGCTTTACCGGCTCCGACCATGGTGTGCAGCTCGTCAATAAACAGGATTACGTTGCCTTCCTGCTTAGAAAGATCGCTGAGCACTCCTTTGAGGCGTTCTTCGAACTCCCCGCGATATTTAGCACCGGCCACCAGCGCGCCCATATCCAGCGCCAGCACCCGACGGCCTTTAAGGCCTTCGGGCACTTCGCCATTAATGATCCGCTGAGCAAGTCCTTCAACAATCGCCGTTTTACCCACGCCCGGTTCACCAATCAGCACCGGGTTATTCTTGGTACGGCGCTGTAATACCTGAATCGTGCGACGAATCTCTTCGTCACGACCAATGACCGGGTCAAGCTTGCCCTGCTCCGCACGCTCGGTGAGATCGACAGTGTATTTTTTTAATGCCTGACGCTGATCTTCAGCACCCTGATCGTTCACGTTGTCTCCTCCACGAAGTTGTTCAATGGCATGGTTTAGCTTCTCCTGAGTAGCACCTGCATTTTTCAGGAGATCCGCCAGAGAACCGCGCGAATCGAGTGCCGCCAGGACAAATAGCTCAGATGAAATAAAATTGTCACCGCGTTTTTGCGCCAGCTTGTCGCAAAGATTGAGCACGCGGATGAGATCGGCGGAAGGTTGCACATCACCATCCGCGCCTTCAACCTGCGGCAAACGGCTGATAGCCTGTTCGATACTGCTGCGTAATGCGGCAACATCGGCTCCGGCAGAACTTAATAAAGGCCGTACAGATCCGCCTTCCTGATTAAGCAATGCGCTCATCAGATGAAGAGGTTCGATGAATTGGTTATCACGCCCGAGAGCAAGCGATTGGGCATCAGCTAAAGCCAGCTGAAATTTATTGGTAAGACGATCCAGACGCATAATTCCTCCCATTAAGGTCATAATGCTACTGGAGATTAAATGAGGTCTTACCTCAAGTTTTCAAGGTTTATGACCTGTATCTGGTATAAAAAATACGCTACCGGATCGTCTTGTGGTGCAAGGTTATAACAGCCAAACCAAAGTTGCCATACGACCGGTTGATCCGTCGCGCCGCCAGGAAAAAAAATGTTCAGGTTCAGAAACGGTACAATGCGTGCCGCCGCTGATTGAGGTTACGCCACAGGCGGTTAAACGCTGACGGGCTAATTGCCAGATATCAGCGAGGTATTTCTCGCCAGCTGGCACAAAGGCTGTGGCGGCCTCAGCGTCATGCGCCATAAAGGCAGCGCGCACTTCTGCACCGACTTCAAAACGTTGTGGGCCAATTGCAGGACCCAGCCAGATATGAATCTGCGCAGCGGGAACGCTAAACTGCGCCAGCGTATTCTCCAGCACGCCTGCACACAGGCCGCGCCATCCTGCATGTGCCGCCGCGACCTCTGTGCCATCATAAGAGCAAAACAGTACAGGTAAACAATCTGCCGTCATTACGGCACACGGCATAGCAGCGTGGTTGCTCCAGACGGCGTCGGCTTGCGGAGGCCGGTCAAAGGCCTCAGTCAGGTGCACAACATCGGTACCATGAACCTGATCGAGCCATACCGGCATGGCTGGCAGTGAGGCCAACTCTACCAGACGCTGACGATTTGCCGCGACGGCTGCCGGGTTATCACCCACGTGCGCGCCAAGATTCAACGAATCCCAGGGTGCAGCACTGATGCCGCCCGCACGTGTTGTTGAACAGGCCCGAACATTAGCCGGTGCCGGCCAGTCAGGAATGATCAGGTGACTTACCAATCAAGCTGGTCCTTGAACATTTCAGTATCGGCCTTCAGAGCGGCATTCAACTCAACCATATCCTGTGGCAAGGGTGCATGCCACTCCATCTCAATACCGGTAATAGGATGGTACAAACGGAGCATCGTCGCATGCAGCGCCTGACGATCGAAGCCGCGCAGCGTCTGCACGAATTCATCAGAAGCGCCTTTTGGCGGACGCGGACGGCCACCATAAAGTGGATCGCCGACTAATGGATGGTTGATATGTGACATATGCACG
This sequence comes from Duffyella sp. Ts4, assembly GCF_051851875.1. Classification (NCBI taxonomy): domain Bacteria; kingdom Pseudomonadati; phylum Pseudomonadota; class Gammaproteobacteria; order Enterobacterales; family Erwiniaceae; genus Duffyella; species Duffyella sp. Ts4. The sequence continues at coordinate 3,897 of NZ_JBLYPN010000031.1, forward strand.
CGAATCTGATGCGTTCGGCCGGTTTCGAGACGCAGTCGCAGACGAGTATGCGCACGAAAATGTTCCATGATGCGGTAATGCGTTGTGGCTGGCTTGCCCATTGGGTGCACGGCCATGTGGGTGCGTTTCGTTGAATGCCGACTGATCGGTTCATTCACCGTGCCGCCCGCGGTCATGCGGCCAATGGCCACCGCCTCATATTCGCGCGTGATTTCACGCAGCTGTAGTGATTCAACCAGATAGGTTTGCGCCGGTACCGTTTTCGCCACCACCATCAAGCCGGTGGTATCTTTATCAAGACGATGCACAATACCTGCACGCGGCACATCCATGATTGGCGGATAGTAATGCAGCAACGCATTGAGCACCGTGCCATCAGGATTGCCTGCGCCTGGATGTACCACCAGCCCACGCGGTTTATTGATGACCAGGATGTCATCGTCTTCATGAACGATATCCAGTGCAATATCCTGCGCTTCCCAGCGCTGCGCTTCTTCGATAGCCGCATCAATGGCGACCTTCTCTCCACCCAGGACTTTCTCTTTGGGTGTGTCGACAATTGCGCCATTTACCGTTACACGGCGCTCAAGAATCCACTCTTTAATGCGAGAACGGGAATAATCAGGGAACAATTCTGCTAAAGACTGATCTAAGCGTTGTCCAAGTTGCGACTCAGACACCGTTGCGGTGAGTTGTACTAGTTGTGCCATATACAGCTTCTTCGTTAACGTTGGGTTTTCACGGCGATGCCGTTTAATATAATGTGCTATCGTACCCGGTCACTATCGGAAGCTTAACGGACAGCTTCCGCACTAACACTTTGAGGATAAGCAAATCGTCATGATGCGTATGAAATATTTGGTGGCTGCAGCCACGTTGAGCCTGGCACTGGTCGGTTGCTCCAGCTCCAAGGATACGGTACCTGACAGCCCGCCATCTGAGCTTTACGCTACGGCTCAGCAAAAGCTGCAGGACGGTAACTTCAAAGGAGCAATAACGCAACTCGAAGCGCTGGATAACCGTTATCCGTTTGGTCCTTACTCACAGCAAGTGCAGCTTGATCTCATTTACGCTTATTACAAAAATGCCGATTTACCGCTGGCTCAGGCAGCTATCGAACGCTTTATGCGTCTGAATCCGACTCATCCAAATATTGATTATGTCGTCTACATGAAAGGACTGACTGACATGGCGCTGGATGATTCTGCATTACAGGGCTTTTTTGGTATCGATCGTTCGGATCGCGATCCGACCCATGCACGTGATGCATTTCGTGACTTTTCGCAGCTGCTGCGGAACTATCCGAACAGCCAATATGCTACCGATGCCAATAAGCGTTTAGTTTACCTGAAAGACCGTTTGGCTAAATATGAGCTTTCTGTGGCGCAATTCTATACTAAACGCGGGGCTTATGTCGCTGTTGTTAATCGTGTAGAGGGAATGATGCGTGATTACAATGATACGCAGGCAACGCGCCAGGCATTGCCGCTGATGGAAAACGCTTACCGTAAGCTGCAGCTAAACGCTGAAGCAGACAAAGTTGCTAAGCTGATTGCCGCTAATCCGGCCTGAAAAGGATCTGCTTCAAACTAAAAAGGCAGCCTCATGCTGCCTTTTTTTATGGCGGGGAACCGCGCTTATTTCTGCCGTTTCGCCTGCGTTAACTCATCAACTATGCCTGTTAATTTCTCACAGCTCAAGCGGCACTACGCAGGTTTGGGAAAGCACCTCACAAATCCTTCTCATTGACATTAAGTGACATTTTTTCGTGACCTAGATCACACAAATAACTGCCTTAAACGTTATGCTGAACCTACCAATCCGGGAACAACAGAGAGGTATTAATGATGATTGTGAACATTACCAGCAAGCAGATGGAAATCACTGAAGCCATTCGCCAGCACGTCGAGGAACGCCTCGCCAAATTAGAAAAATGGCAAACCGATCTGATTAATCCTCATATTGTCCTTTCCAAAGAACCCAAAGATTTTGTTGCCGATGCAACCATCAACACCCCCAACGGCACGCTGGTCGCGAGCGCCAAGCATGAAGACATGTACACCGCTATTAATGAGCTGATTGCTAAGCTGGTTCGCCAACTGAATAAAGTGCAGCATAAAGGCGAAGCTCGTCGGGCCAACGCCAGCGTAAAAGATATCAGTATCGTCAGTTGATTATCTCGCCATGAATAACGCGCCTCAGGGCGCGTTTTTTATTGACAGCATGAAATTGCTACGGGTAAGGTTATCCCCTGGTTTTTGTGGAACATTTAATGAAACTATCACCGTTTTTCTTCGCCTTCTTTTTTATTTTCCCCTAACAGGGAGGCGATGCGTCGTGTGAGAAAGAAACCGAAGACGAACATCAAAGCCTCCCAAACGGGAGGCTTTTTTTATTGCACCGCTTACAGGTAGCCCTATGACATCCGACAACCCTTTACTGGTATTGCGCGATAAAATCAGTGCCGTAGATGAGAAACTGCTGAAGCTGCTGGCTGAACGCCGCCAGTTGGCCATTGGTGTGGCTCAGGCCAAAATGGCCACCAAACGCCCGATCCGTGATACCGAACGCGAACGTCAGCTGCTTGAGCATCTGATTACTCTGGGCAAAGTACATAAGCTCGATGCGCATTACATTACCCGGCTATTTCAGCTGATCATTGAGGATTCAGTTCTGACGCAGCAGGCATTGCTGCAAAAGGATTTGAATCAAACTCAGCTGCAATCGGCACGTATCGCCTTTCTTGGCCCGAAAGGCTCCTACTCACATCTGGCAGCCCGTAAGTATGCGACTCGCCATTTTGAAAACTATGTGGAATGCGGCTGCCTTAAATTTCATGACATTATAAAACAGGTGGAAACCGGACAGGCGGATTACGCCGTGTTGCCGATTGAAAACACCAGTTCCGGTTCAATCAACGATGTTTATGATCTGCTGCAGCAAACCAGCCTGTCTATAGTGGGTGAAATGACCGTGCCGATTGATCATTGCATTCTGGTGGCGGGTGCAGCCGATCTGCAGAAAATCGACACGGTTTACAGTCATCCACAGCCGTTTCAGCAGTGCAGCCAATTTTTAAATCGTTTTCCACACTGGAAAATTGAATATACCGAAAGCACCGCAGCGGCAATGGAGAAAGTTGCGGCTATGAATTCGCCCACCGTTGCGGCTATCGGCAGCGAAGCAGGCGGCGAGTTGTATCAGCTAAAGGTGCTCGAACGCCATCTTGCTAATCAACAGCAAAATATCACGCGCTTTATTATCCTGGCGCGTAAAGCCGTTGAGGTATCGTCGCAGGTGCCAGCGAAAACAACGCTGATCATGGCAACCGGCCAGCAAGCCGGTGCGCTGGTGGAAGCGCTGTTGGTATTGCGCCAGCACAACCTCATCATGAGCAAACTTGAATCGCGCCCAATCAACGGCAACCCCTGGGAAGAGATGTTTTATCTTGATGTACAGGGCAATTTACGCTCAGAGGCGATGCAGCATGCGCTGCGCGAATTAACCGCAATTACCCGCTCGCTGAAAGTGCTTGGCTGCTATCCTGGCGAAAACGTTATTCCGGTCGATCCCGCCTGATATTCGACACGGGTAATAAAAAACGCCGACTCTGCAGTCGGCGTTTTTTATTTATCGCGCATGTATTCAGCGATTACTGACGAATATCGTTTGCCGAACGCAGCAGCGTGCGGCTCTCAAGCATAAATCGTTGGGCATGATCGCCGAACCAATGTTCAACCTTGCGGAAACTGTTAATGAACGCCTGCTTGTCACCATTTTCCAGTAGCGCAATGGCGTCGCCAAAGCGTTGATAGTAACGCTTGATCAACGCCAGGTTGCTCTCAGACGACATAATGATATCAGCATAAAGTTGTGGATCCTGAGCAAACAAGCGCCCCACCATTGCCAGCTCCAGCCGGTAAATGGGTGATGAAAGCGCCAACAGTTGATCGAGTTGCACGTTCTCCTCAGCCAGATGCAATCCATACGCGAAGGTGGCGAAATGCCGCAGCGCCTGGATAAAAGCCATATTCTGATCGTGTTCAACGGCGCTGGTACGATGTATACGTGCGCCCCACACCTGAATCTGCTCCAGGAACCATTGGTACGCTTCTGGCTCACGGCCATCACACCACACGACAACCTGCTTCGCCAGACTGCCGCTGTCAGGGCCGAACATCGGATGCAGCCCCAATACTGGCCCGCTATGCGCCGCCAGCATCGCCTGTAACGGTTTATTCTTCACCGAAGCCAAATCAACCAAAATACAGTCGTCAGGTAGCGCTGGCAGTGAGGCAATAATCTCTTCTGTCAGATGAATCGGTACGCTGATAATGACCATGCCTGCATCATTTAACAGCGACTCCGCCTGTGGCCATTCGTCCTTATCAAGAATTCTCACCTGATAGCCCGACAGCGTCAGCATTTTTTCAAATAGCCGCCCCATCTGCCCTTTGCCACCTACAATCACCACCGGTCGCAAAGCCGGATTCAGCGTTTTGAAGCCTTTATCATTTTCACTGGTGTAGGACTCGCGCATCACCCGGCGCAGTACGTCCTCAATTAAATCAGCAGGTACACCCAGCGCTTCTGCTTCCTTACGTCGCGAAGCAAGCATGCTCGCCTCACGCTCAGGCACATATATCGGTAAGCCATAGCGGCTTTTAACCTCGCCCACTTCTGCAACCAGCGCCAGGCGTTTCGCCAGCAGGTCAAGAAGTGCTTTATCGACCGTATCGATTTGATCGCGTAATGCGGTCAGTTCAGCCACCATATACTGTTAACCTCTCAGGACAGACGTTTCGTCAACACGCCCTGCAGATCCTGTTGCATGCTGCGCAGCAAGGTCTCGGTAGTTTCCCAATTAATACAGGCATCGGTTACGGATACGCCATAACGCATTTCGCTGCGCGGCTGCTCTGAAGATTGATTGCCTTCATTAAGATGACTTTCTAACATCAGGCCAATAATTGAGCGATTACCATCTTTGATCTGCGCAACGGCGGATTCTGCTACGCCAGATTGACGACGAAAATCTTTGTTAGAATTGCCATGGCTGCAATCTATCATCAAGGCCGGACGCAGTCCTGCTTTAACCATCTCTTTCTCACACTGCGCCACATCTTCCGGACCGTAGTTTGGTGCTTTACCACCACGCAAAATCACGTGCCCATCAGGATTACCCTGGGTTTGCAGCAGGCAAACTTGCCCTGCCTGGTTGATACCCACAAAACGGTGCGGCATGGCGGCAGCACGCATCGCGTTGATAGCGGTGCCGAGGCTGCCATCGGTGCCATTTTTGAATCCAACCGGCATTGACAGGCCTGACGCCATCTCGCGGTGGGTTTGTGATTCAGTAGTGCGGGCTCCGATCGCCGACCAGCTAAACAGATCGCCAAGGTATTGCGGGCTGTTTGGATCCAACGCTTCAGTGGCAAGAGGTAAACCCATCTCAATCAAACTCACCAACAGTTCACGCGCAATATGCAGTCCGGCTTCCATATCAAACGAGTTATCCATGTAAGGATCGTTGATCAGCCCTTTCCAGCCTACGGTGGTACGAGGTTTTTCAAAGTAGACGCGCATAACAATATAGAGCTCATCCTGCACTTCTTCGGCCAGTTGCTTCAGCTGACTCGCATATTCCAGCGCAGCTTCGGTATCGTGAATTGAACACGGGCCGCATACCACCAGAAGACGTGGATCGCGTCCAGCAATGATGTCCGCAATGGTTTGGCGAGAGGCAGCAACCTGTGACTCAAGACGAGGTTCCAGCGGGATCTTACGTTTCAGCTCTTCTGGCGTAATGAGAATTTGCTCATTGGTAATGTGTACATTGTTTAGCGCATCTTTTTGCATGATCAGGATCCTTTAATTCATATGTTTGATCCTCAGCGAGGAATGAGCATTAATTTACCACAGCATGTAAAACTTGCAATCCAGTATGTACACATTTATTACCATAATGAATTAAATACCCTTAAAAACAATACAACTTATTGAAAAATATAAATAATATAAAATAAGCCAATGTAATATTATCTTTACACATGCCCAGTAACCTGTAGCCATCAGTTGGAATGCTGGCATGATTCTTTTCCTGGCATTGCTGAAATAATGGCCAGCAGGGCGTGCCTGATGAACTCTGGCGGCATGAAATGCTTCTTCATCAGCCAAAGCGTTTTATACGCCTGGTAAGTTGGTTTGGGGATTAAGCCTGCCGCCAGCCGTGTCGCTGTTAACAGGCTGATTGATTCCTTAAAAGCTCTCAACAGTAGACTGATTTTTATGGCAGAGAGTGTCGTAGTTAAAACTGAGTCACAATCGCAGGAAAATAGATGATCATTGAAGATGGCGCTCAACTGAAGGATCTTAAGAATAATGCCTGTCTGGGCACCCATCCTCGCATGGTTAACAGCACAATTAACTTCGTCGGTGAAAATAACTTACTAATTTTTGAGGATAATATTACTCTCACCAATTCAACAATATCCTTCAAAGGTGACAATGGTGTCATTTATCTGAGCAGCAATTGCTTCAGTTATGAAATGAATATGGTCATATTTTCTCACTCTGCCGCTTATGTGGGCCAGAACAACTACTTTAACGAAAAGTTGAATGTCATCATTTCTGAAGGGCAAAATTTCATCCTGGGTAATCAGTGCATGTTTTCTTCTGATATCTGGATCAGGAATTCCGATGCTCACCTGATTTACGCCGCAACCAACATGCAAAGGATCAATCCTTCAAAAAGCATCGTCATTGGCGATCATGTGTGGATTGGACAGCATGCAATGATACTGAAAGGCAGCGTGATTCATTCAGGCAGCATAGTGGGTGCAATGAGCGTGCTAGCCGGGAAAACAGTGAAATCAAACTGTAGTTGGGCTGGCAACCCAGCCAAAAGGATTCAGGAAAACATTTTCTGGTCTGGCGAAAGCGTTCATAGCTGGACAGAGCCAATGACTCAGCATTACAGCATTTTCCCCCATCAGAATTTTGTGTTTGAAAATGACGGCCAGGCGATGGATATGGTGGCGTTTGATCGCAAGCTTTTGCAGACAGCCAGCGTACAAGACAAAGCCAGACTGCTGTTGACGCTGGCAGCAAACAAAAATAAAAATCGTTTCTATGGCGCCTGACTTTCTTTAGTCTCCCTGCCGGTAATGCGTTAACGCGTAAGCCGATCAATACCATCGCTGCAAACTTAGGCCTGTTACGCCCTAACGTTCACCCAACGTGACGCACAAAAAAGGGGTTGGCATCTTGCCAACCCCCTGATTCACTTTAACTTTTGGATGTCGCGTTAGCGATACCTTAGTTAAGACGCTCTTTGATACGAGCTGACTTACCAGTACGCTCACGCAGGTAGTACAGTTTGGCTTTACGCACAGCGCCACGACGTTTAACAGCAATGCTGTCAATTACTGGTGAGTGAGTCTGGAATACACGCTCAACACCTTCGCCGTTGGAAATTTTACGAACAGTGAATGCAGAGTGCAGACCGCGGTTACGAATAGCGATAACCACGCCCTCGAATGCCTGCAGACGTTTTTTAGAACCTTCAACGACCCATACTTTCACTTCCACGGAATCACCCGGACGGAATGAAGGTACGTCCTGTTTCATCTGCTCTTGTTCAATTTGCTTAATAATGTTGCTCATAATTAATTCTCTTATCCTGGGTAAACTGATATTTAAGGAAGATCACTCTTCCGCATCATCGTTTTGTTGCTGACGACATTCCCGTTGGAATTCGTTAAGCAACTTAGCTTGCTCTTCAGTCAGAGCCAGGTTTTCCAGAAGTTCAGGTCTTCTAAGCCAGGTACGGCCCAACGACTGTTTCAGGCGCCACCGGCGGATCTCAGCATGGTTGCCCGACAGCAAAACTGGCGGAACCTCCATCCCTTCTAACACTTCAGGGCGGGTATAGTGCGGACAATCCAACAAGCCATCTGAGAACGAATCTTCATCTGCTGACGCCTGCTTACCCAATACGCCCGGAATAAACCGGGATACGGAATCAATCAGCGTCATTGCCGGAAGTTCCCCGCCGCTGAGAACGTAATCGCCAATTGACCATTCTTCATCAATTTCGGTTTTGATTACGCGCTCGTCGATACCTTCATAGCGGCCACACACCAGAATTAACTTCTGCTGCGCTGCCAGCTCGCAAACGCCCTGTTGGTCCAGTTTGCGTCCCTGAGGTGAAAGATAAATCACCTTAGCGCCTTCCCCTGCCGCCGCTTTCGCTGCGTGGATAGCGTCCCGTAAAGGTTGCACCATCATCAGCATTCCCGGTCCGCCACCGTACGGACGATCGTCTACGGTACGGTGCCGGTCGTGAGCGAAGTCACGCGGACTCCAACTCTCAATGCTGAGCAGGCCATTTTTTACTGCCCGACCAGTTACCCCGAAGTCGGTAATAGCACGAAACATCTCTGGAAACAGGCTGATTACACCAATCCACATCGCGTTCGCCGTTACGTTACCGCTTTGTCCGGAGATCAAAAACCAGGATCCCAATCTACTTCAATGGTGCCGGTAGAGAGATCGACTTTCTTGATAACCTGTTCATCAAGGAACGGGATTAAACGTTCCTGCGCACCGAATGCATCCTTCAGGTTTGCTTTCACAACGAGTACATCGTTGGAGCCGGTTTCCATCATATCGACGACTTTACCTAACTCGTAACCTTCAGTGGTGATAACCTGGCAGCCCATAAGGTCCTTCCAGTAGTAGTCACCCTCTTCCAGTTCCGGCAGCTGCTGCGAATCGACAAAGATTTCGCAGTTGGTCAGCAGTACCGCAGCATCACGATCTTCAATGCCTTTGACTTTGATGATCATGTCCTGATTATGGCGTTTCCAGCTTTCCAGCTCGACATGCTGCCATTTACCAGCACGTTGAATAAACCACGGCTGGTAATCGAAAATGCTTTCAGCGTCTTCGGTGGATGAAAACACTTTGAGCCAACCACGAATGCCGTAGGCCGAGCCCATTTTGCCTAAAACCACTGGCGTGACGGGAGGCTGTGCGGCGAGTTGCTTGCTCATGCTAACCACCGTGACAGATTAAGCTGCTTTCTTAGCTTCTTTGATCAGCGCGTTAACGCGATCAGAAAGCGTTGCGCCCTGGCCAACCCAGTGCTCAATACGATCCAGGTCCAGACGCAGACCTTCAGCCTGACCAGATGCGATCGGGTTGAAGAAACCAACGCGCTCGATGAAGCGACCGTTACGTGCATTGCGGCTGTCAGTAACGACGACCTGATAGAACGGACGCTTTTTAGCGCCGTGACGTGCCAAACGAATTGTAACCATAACATCCTCTTTAGTGAATAAAACACCCGGCCCCCATCGAGGAACGGGGTCCGGGTGTGTTATAAAAAGCCCGAAAATTTTACTCATTTTGGCGCAAAAAGCAATCGAAACTACATAACCTTTGCGGGCTTTATGTGCTGAATTGATTAACGGCCAGGAAAACCAGGTGGCATCATACCCTTCATGCCACGCATCATTTTCGCCATGCCGCCCTTCTTCATCTTCTTCATCATGCGCTGCATATCATCGAATTGCTTCAGCAAACGATTGACATCCTGCACCTGCATACCTGAGCCCACCGCGATACGGCGCTTGCGTGAGCCTTTAATAATCTCTGGTTTTTCACGCTCTTTGCGCGTCATGGAGTTGATCATCGCTTCCATACGCACCAGAACTTTGTCATCCATCTGTGACTTAACGTTATCCGGCAACTGGCCCATGCCCGGTAGCTTGCCCATCAGGCTCGCCATACCGCCCATGTTGCGCATCTGCTTAAGCTGCTCAAGGAAGTCGTTAAGATCGAAGCCGTCGCCTTTTTTAAGCTTACTGGCCAGTTTTTCAGCCTGTGCACGGTCAACTTTGCTTTCGATATCTTCGATAAGCGACAATACGTCGCCCATACCAAGGATACGCGAGGCGATACGCTCAGGATAGAACGGTTCCAGGGCTTCGGTTTTTTCGCCAACACCCATGAACTTGATCGGTTTGCCGGTGATATGGCGAATGGAGAGTGCCGCACCGCCGCGCGCATCACCATCAACTTTGGTCAGAATCACACCGGTAAGCGGCAGCGCTTCGTTAAAAGCTTTTGCCGTATTGGCAGCATCCTGGCCGGTCATGGCATCGACAACAAACAGCGTTTCAACGGGATTGATCGCCGCGTGAACCTGTTTGATCTCATCCATCATCGCTTCGTCTACGTGCAGACGGCCGGCGGTATCCACCAGCAGCACATCATAGAACTTCAGCTTCGCTTCTTTCAGGGCGTTTTTAACGATATCAACCGGTTTCTGGCTCAAGTCGGACGGACAAAAATCGACGCCAACCTGTTCAGCCAGCGTTTCGAGCTGCTTGATCGCCGCAGGGCGATAAACGTCAGCGGAAACAACCAGCACTTTCTTTTTATGCTTCTCGCGCAGAAACTTACCCAGCTTACCGACGCTGGTTGTTTTACCCGCGCCCTGCAGGCCAGCCATCAGCACCACTGCTGGCGGCTGAGCAGCTAAATTCAGCTGGTTATTTTCATCGCCCATCGCGTTAACCAGTTCGTTACGCACGATTTTGATGAATTCCTGGCCGGGGGTCAGGCTCTTGTTAACGTCATGGCCAACGGAACGTTCTTTTACGCGATTGATAAAGTCGCGGACCACTGGTAACGCTACGTCAGCCTCTAACAGGGCCATACGCACTTCGCGCAGCGTCTCTTTAATATTTTCTTCGGTCAGCCTTCCGCGGCCACTGATATTGCGCAGGGTTTGCGATAAACGATCGGTTAAATTATCAAACATTGTCTCTCACTCAGAATTAAGAGAGGCCGCAATAGCGGCACAATTGCGCGGATTATAACACGAAGCGTCAGCGATCTCTGCAATTGGCAGTGAGATCGTTTGGAGCATGCTGTTGCTGGCGCTATACTGCTTTTTTCCTTATCTGGCCGGTACCTGAATCAACTTATGTCCGTTTTTGCGATCCTGGCGCTCTTCGCCTACTCATTCAGTCTTGCCCTGATTATCCCTGGCTTGCTCAGACAAAGCAGCGCATGGCGTAAACTTGCCGTGCTCTCAGCGGTGATTGCACTGGTTGCGCATGCCATTGCTCTGCAACAGCGCATTTTCGCCTTTGATGGCGGTCAGAACCTGAGCCTGCTCAACATCGGTTCGCTGGTCAGTCTGGTCATATGCAGCATCATGACGATTGTTGCATCGCGCAATCGCGGCTGGCTACTGCTGCCGGTGGTTTACAGCTTTGCACTGATAAACCTGGCGTTCGCCACCTTTGTGCCCAATGCGTTTATCACGCATCTGGAAACAACGCCGGGCATGATGATCCACATCGGTCTTTCTCTGCTGGCTTACGCGACGCTGATCATCGCCGCGCTCTATGCCCTGCAGCTGGCGCTGATTGATTATCAGTTAAAAAACAAAAAGCTGGCATTCAATAACGATATGCCGCCGCTAATGAGCATTGAGCGGAAAATGTTTCATATCACGCAGATTGGCGTGGTGCTGCTGACGCTGGTACTGTGCACCGGCCTTTTCTACATGCACGATCTGTTTAGCCCGGAGAACGTTGATAAAGCCGTGCTGTCGATTATTGCCTGGTTTGTCTATATCGTTCTGCTGTGGGGGCACTATCATGAAGGCTGGCGCGGACGTCGCGTAGTCTGGTTCAACTGCAGCGGTGCACTACTGCTGACCATGGCCTATTTTGGCAGCCGCATGCTGCAACATCTTATCACTCGCTAATTACTGCTCAACTAAGGGACTTTCGCGTTGGAACATGTTTCAACCACTACGCTTATTATTACACTCGTTGTGATGGTTTTCGTCTCCGCCTACTTCTCGGGCTCGGAAACCGGCATGATGACGTTGAATCGCTATAAGCTGCGCCATCAGGCTAAAAGTGGCCATCGCGCTGCTCGTCGGGTAGAGAAACTGCTGCGTCGCCCCGATCGCCTAATCAGCCTGGTGCTGATCGGCAACAACCTGGTTAATATCCTCGCCTCTTCGCTGGCAACCATTGTTGGCATGCGTTTGTATGGCGATGCGGGCGTGGCCATTGCCACTGGTATTCTGACCTTTGCCGTACTGGTGTTTGCCGAGGTTCTGCCTAAGACCGTTGCCGCGCTTTACCCAGACAAAGTGGCTTATCCCAGCAGCCTGCTGCTCGGTCCGCTACAGATCATCATGATGCCGCTGGTCTGGCTCCTGAACAGCATTACGCGCGTTTTAATGCGCATGGTAGGCATTAAAACCGATGCGGCGATCAGCTCTGCGCTAAGCAAAGAAGAGCTGCGCACCATTGTTTATGAATCGCGCTCGCTGATGTCCAATCGCAATCAGGATATGCTGCTGTCGGTGCTGGATCTCGAAAAGGTTAACGTCGATGACATCATGGTGCCGCGCAATGAGATTGTGGGTATTGATATCAACGACGACTGGAAATCTATCGCTCGCCAGCTCTCGCACTCACCGCACGGCCGTATTGTGCTTTATCGTAACTCGCTTGATGATACCGTCGGCATGTTGCGTGTCCGTGAAGCGTGGCGCCTGATGACCGAGAAAAAAGAGTTCAATAAAGAGACCCTGCTGCGCGCGGCCGATGAGATTTACTACATTCCGGAAGGCACGCCGCTAAATACCCAGCTGGTCAAATTTCAGCGCAACAAAAAGAAAGTGGGTCTGGTGGTGGACGAATATGGCGATATCAAAGGCCTTGTTACCATTGAAGATATCCTTGAAGAGATCGTCGGCGACTTCACCACATCGATGTCACCGAGCCTGGCGGAAGAAGTGATGCCGCAAAGTGACGGCTCGGTGTTGATCGAAGGCAGCGCCAATATTCGCGAAATCAACAAAGCCTTTAACTGGACGCTACCTGAAGAAGAGGCGCGCACTATCAATGGGATGCTGCTGGAAGTGCTACAGGAGATTCCCAGCGCCAACACGCGCGTCAAAATCGGTAATTACGATATCGATATTCTTGATGTGCAGGAAAATATGGTTAAACAGGTCAGAATCAAGCCGAAGAAAACGGTTAAAGAATCCGTGGGCTCCTGATCTCTGCTCAATAAAAAAGGCGGCCAACTGGCCGCCTTTTTTGTCGCTGCATGCTGACTAGATGTGCAGTTCCTGCAGTTTATCTGCAGGTAATGCCAACTCATCGTTGTGGTTCACACGCACGTCATGCTCAATGATGTGACGAGCAATATCCTGCGCTTCATCAAGTGAATGCATCTCATAGGTGCCGCACTGATATTCATTTAGCTCAGGGATTTTGTTTTGATCGTCGACCTTTAACACATCGTCCATCGCGGCTTTCCATGCGCTGGCAACGCGCTGCTCGTCTGGCGTACCGATCAGGCTCATATAGAAGCCAGTCCGGCATCCCATTGGCGAAATATCAATAATCTCAACGCCATCGCCATTAAGATGATTACGCATAAAACCGGCGAAGAGATGTTCGAGCGTGTGAATACCACGCTCAGGCATCACTTCTTTGTTTGGTGCGCAGAAACGCAGATCAAAAACCGTGATGGTGTCGCCATGTGGGGTATTCATGGTCTTCGCTACACGTACAGCGGGAGCGGCCATGCGAGTATGGTCTACGGTAAAGCTGTCCAGCAATGGCATGTTGTCACCTCTTTTTAAAAAAATTTTCCGAACGATGAAACTTTTTTCGGTACTCAACGTCTGAATATATGAAAGACGCGCATTTTGTTATCATCATCCCTGACAACAGAGATGTTAATTTGGCCACATTGATGTGGCCTTTTTCTTTTCTAGCCTTTGCGGCTGGCCAGATACTCTTCCAGGCTTAACGTATCGCCCTCTTCTAACGCCTTCTGCTTATCAATTGACGCCAGCGCTTGCTGAGAGAACGCCTCTTCAGTCAGCACTTCCAGCGGCTCCTCTGAGAGCATATGACGATACTGTTCCGCTAATGCAGCGCCTACTTCTGCAATACCGCCCTCTTTCAGCGCCTGCAGCGTGCGCGCAGAATAGGTTAATTCCGGATCGTCAAATGAGGCGACCAGCTGTTCGCACACCTTCTGATAATGCGGCTCATCCTGCTCACGATCCAACACTTCCGCAACGCGGCTGAAATCTTCGAACAGCGCCCGACCCACGTCGCGCAGCGGCTGTTCGGCTTCTTCGCATCCCATTGCAATGGTTTGGCCTGGTTTGCGTCCTTCCAGAATCACCCGATTCCAGTTTTGACGTGCACACAGCAGCTCAGCGCTGGACATTTCCGGCGCATCTGCGAGTGTACACCAGATGAGGAACAGGTCGAGGAAGCGCACCTGATTAGCATCCACACCAATAGGCGAGAACGGATTGATGTCCAGTGAACGCACTTCAATGTATTCAATACCGCCGCGCAGCAGCGCGTCAGAAGGTGCCTCACCCGGCCGCGTAACGCGCTTTGGCCTGATCGGCGCGTACAGCTCGTTTTCGATCTGCAACACATTGGTGTTTAGCTGTAACCAGTGACCATCAGCATCTTTGATGCCCATCGCCGCATACTCTTCGGATGGCGTTTTGATCGCGCGCTTCAGGGCCTCAACATAGCCTGCCAGCGAGTTAAAGGTAATCCCTAAATTGCTTTGCGATTTATTGGTATAACCTAAGTCGCTCAGACGTAAAGAAGTGGCATGAGGCAACCACAGCGTGTCGTTATCATTGCTTTCAAACGGCAGCTTGCTCTCTTTGCCCTGCAAAAAGCTGGAGCATACTGCGGGTGAAGCACCGAACAGGTAAGGGATAATCCAGCCAAAACGGTAGTAGTTACGGATCAGACGCAGGTAGCCGGCGGAGATGCTCTCTTTGCCGCTTTCTGCATCTTTCACATCAGCCCACTCCTGCCAAAAAGAGAGCGGCAGCGAGAAGTTATAATGAATACCTGAAATGGTCTGCATCAGCGCGCCATAGCGGTTTTTTAATCCTTCACGATAAAGCGTTTTCATTCGGCCAATATTGGACGAGCCATATTGCGCCAGTTCAATCTTGTCGCTGTCTTCGATGATGCAGGGCATGCTAAACGGCCACATGCGCTCTTCGCCCAGATCTTTCGCAACATGGCGATGAATATCGCGCAAAAACGCGAGCAGATGATCAACGTCCTGATCCACCGGCGTGATGAACTCAAGCAGCGTCTCTGCAAAGTCGGTGGTAATCCAGTCATGGGTTAATGCTGAACCCAGGCTGTGTGGATGAGGCGTTGTCGCCAGCTTACCGTCTGGTTGCACGCGCAACGTTTCGCGTTCAATGCCACGGCCAATGCCTTTCAGCGCTTGAGGGTGGGCTTCCAGCCAGGAAAGCGCCTTGGATACGTCCGGGATCACATTGACCTCCCGCTCAGATAATAATTTATTTTTGTTCAGCATAATGTTAACCGTAGCCTCGAATCTTCGCGAATCAATGCCACCATTCCATGCCCTGTAAAGTGGCTATCGTTATTAGGATATAACGCAGCGTTTTGCCGATAGCTAAAAACAGCATTGCCGGAAGCCACGAAAAGCGTAGCCAACCGGCAAGGACGCAAAGCAGATCGCCAACAACTGGCAACCAGCTTAACAACAGTGCTGCTGGACCAAACCGACGCAACCACGCTATTGCTGTGTCATGCCATCGCCCCTGCGGTTTGCCCGGCAGTAAGCGACCAATCAAAATATTTGTTAACCCGCCCAGCGTGTTACCGACCGATGCGGCAAAAACTAACCCGGTGATATTGCCTTTCCCTGCGGTTATCAACGCCACCAGCACTACTTCTGAACTCCCCGGCAACAGCGTGGCGCTCAGAAAACTGCTGGTCAACAACGAGCTGTAGCTCAGCCAGTCATTCACAACAGGCGAACATCCACCACATCCATGCCTGCCGCACGTGCAGCCTGTAATCCAAAATCCGCATCTTCAAAAACAATGCATTTTTCTGGTGCCACGCTAAGCAATTGCGCACAACGCAGGAATGTTTCCGGATGGGGTTTATGTTCGCTGACGTCATCAGCGCCCACAATGGCGGAAAAGTGATGCAGGATGCCCAACTTATCTAGCAGTGCCACAGCCATTGCGCGTTCAGAACCGGTACCTACTGCCATCGGGCGACGACCATGCCAGGCTTTGACGACGTCAACTAATGGCAAAGCGCGTACATCATCCAGCAGCAGTGTTTTAACCGCAGCGTTTTTTTCAGCAGCTAACTGATGTGGATCCATTGCAAACTGATTCTCAGCGATAATGACTTCCGCCAGACGCCAGGTAGGCGAACCGTTGTAAGCAATCATTTTTGATTCATCAAATGCCATCCCGTAGCGTGCTAATACTTGCGACCACGCTTTTCGATGAGCAGGCTCCGTATCGAGAATAGTGCCGTCCATATCGAAAATCAGGGCGTCGTATTGATCGTACATTACCGCTCCGGGCATCCAGTCAGTGAGACATTACTTTAGCGTAAAGCGCATGGGTTGTCGCCGTCAGTGATGAACAGCAAATGCTTTGAAAGTATTAAGAATTTTACAATTCAGAAAAAGGTGATCGTGCTCTGAAGCCGATAACGGCCTGAAAAGACGAATTTTTGCGGATTGAGAGTGGCTGTGAAGATGCAAAACAACATGCAAAAGGTTAAGAGCTCGTGCAGGTTTGATAATGCAGACCGGAATAATTATTTTTGCCAGAATGGCACTGAGGGGGATAAAACGAGAAAGAAAAGATGGTGCATCCGGGAGGATTCGAACCTCCGACCGCTCGGTTCGTAGCCGAGTACT
>NZ_JBLYPN010000032.1:0-14429 GCF_051851875.1 Duffyella sp. Ts4
GGCGGCGAGAGGGCGCGCTGAGCAGGAGCGAATCGCGCCCGGTCCGTCAGGAAAACGCTTTTGCCGAGGGCACCCGCTTCAGCGGGCGATTGTGTTTGCCGGATAGCGCGGGTGCAGGGCCGGGGCGACTGCCGGCCCTGCTCGGGCAGGCTTTAGCCTGAACGAAATGGCCTTTGACCTGGCCCTGCCCGGGCTGCCTTCAGGCAGAACGAAATGCCCTTTGACCTGGCCCTGCCCGGCCTGCCTTCAGGCAGAACGAAATTGTCCTTGGCCTGGTCCTGCTCGGGCAGGCTTTAGCCTGGACGAAATGGCCTTTGACCTGGCCCTGCTCGGGCAGGCATTAGCCTGAACGAAATCGCCTTTGACCTGGCCCTGCTCGGGCTGCCTTTAGGCAGAACGAAATAAAGACTTTGACCTTAAAGGCCGCCCGCCTTCGGGCAAAACCAGATGGTTCCTGACCTTGACCTTAAAGCCGCCTGCAAGGCAAAAGCCCCCCGACTTACTGAGGGCGATAAACCCTCATCGATGAGGCGGGATTAGCCGCCAGCTTCCCCGCTGGCCGGGTCGGCCGCCGCACCAGTTCTCCGCCGCAGTTCGGGCATATGCCCTGTAAAACCTGCGTCGCGCAGTCAGTACAGAAGGTGCATTCAAATGAACAGATCATCGCCGTGGGTGAATCCGCAGGCAGATCGCAGTCGCAACGTTCGCAGCCAGGCCGTAGTTCCAGCATCGGGGTATCTCCGTGATGAGTAAGCTGCCAGCATAGGCGCAAAATCTTCATGGCGTAAGCGGGATAAAGGACAAAAACGTGCCCGATTGGGACAAAACGAGCTTACTTCACCCGGCCGCGAAATACCCAGAAGGCCCAGCTGTTATAGGCCAGCGTCAGCGGCATAACAATGGCGATGCCGGTTAACAGAAACTGCTGACTGTGCGGCGAGGCGGCGGCATCCTGCAAGCTCAGCTTATCGGGAATCAGCCACGGATAGAGGCCGGTCATGATCATCATCGCCACGCTCAGCATCAGCGTTAACGCCAGCAGCAGCGGCAGCAATGGGCGGCTGTCGGTCAGCGACCACAGCAGGCTGAACCAGCACACCACCACAATAGCCATCAGCAGCTTGCCGGGCCAGGCGGCGAGCGCATGCAGCCACAGCTCGGGCAGCGACAGCACGATCGCCACAAACAATATCAGCGCCAGTACCAGAAAGAGCCAGGCTAATAGCGTGGCACGCTCGCCAGCCCGATCCTGCACGCGCCAGCGCACCCAGCAGCAGCCGAGTAGCCCGTAAATCGCTACCATGCCAAAGCCGCTGAGCAGCGGATACCACGACAACCAGCCAAATGTCTCGCCTGCCGGCAGGCCACTAACCAGCAGCCCGGCGATACACCCCTGAAAAAAGCCGGCCAGCTGCGAAGCAATAATAAAAATAACATCAAGCGTACGTTTGGCCCGCGACGAGGTCTGGCCGCGATACGCCAGCGCCAGCGCACGGGCAAACAAACAGAACAGCATCAGAAACAGCGGCACATAAACCGCGTTGAAAATCTGCGCATAGGCGGCGGGAAACAGCGCCAGCAGCGCCCCGGCGGTGAGCACAATCCAGGTTTCATTGGCGTCCCACACCGGCAGGATCGACTGCACCAGACGTCGTCGCTCGTCGTCGTCATCGAACCACGGCAAAATAATGCCGACGCCGAGATCGGTGCCGTCGAGCATGACATAGAGCAGCAGTGAAAATGCCACCACCGCGGCGGAAAGATCGTCAAGACTCATGCCCGGTCCTCCCGACTGGTGTGCAGCTCATCGCTGAGCGTGCGCCCTTCGGCGCTGTTTATCACGCGAACGAGATAGTGCATGCCTACGCCAAAGCTCAGCAGATAGACCACAATCACCCCGCTGAATGAGAAGATCACCGACGATCGCGCCAGAGACGCCACGCTCTCTGCGGTGCGCACCAGGCCATACACCGTCCACGGCTGACGTCCCATCTCCGTGACTACCCAACCCGCCAGCATGGCGATAAAGCCTGCGGGCGTCAGGCAAACCAGCCATTTCAGAAAGCCGCGCCGCCACAGCCGATCTCCACGACGCAGCCCGAGCGCGGCCACGCTGGTCAGCAGCATGACGATGCCCAGCCCGACCATAATGCGAAAGGCGAAAAATACCGGCAGCACCGGCGGCTGATTTTGTGGCGGAAACTCGCTCAGGCTGGCGATCTCACCGCTGAGATTATGGCGCAGATAGAGCGAGCCCAACCGTGGAATCGCCAGCTCGGCGTGATTCTTCTGTTCCTGCTGATCCGGTATGGCGAACAGCCGCAGCGGCTCTCCTTCGCCGGGCGCTGGCCGGTGCCAGCTGCCTTCCATGGCCGCCAGCTTAGCCGGTTGATGATCGCGGGTATTTTCGCCGTGCAGATCGCCGACAATCACCTGCAATGGCGTCACGAACAACGCCAGCCACAGCGCCCACGACGTAATGCATTTTGCCGCGCGATCGTCAGCATGATGCAGCAGGCGCCACGCGCCGACGCCCGCCAGCAAAAAGCTGGTGCCGATCAGCGCCGCCAGCGTCATGTGCGTCAGCCGCCACGGGAATGATGGCGATGAGAGCACGGTGAGCCAGCTCTCGGCGTGAAATACGCCGCTGTCATCGCGGGTAAAACCCACCGGCGTCTGCATCCAGGAGTTAGCGGCGAGGATCCAGAAAGTGCTGATCAACGCGCCCAGCGCCACCAGACAGGTGACGGCAAAATGTAATTTGGGGTGGATCTTGCCCATGCCAAACAGCATCACGCCGGTCAGCCCCGATTCCAGAAAGAAGGCGACGAGGATTTCATAAAACATCAGCGGGCCAATCACGCCGCCCACCTGATGAGCAAACGGGCTCCAGTTGGTGCCAAACTGGAACTCCATCACCACACCGGATACCGCGCCAATCGCCACGGTGAGCGAAAAAATGCGCATCCAGAACTGCAACGCCTGCCAGTGATGCTGCCGTCCGTGGCGCAGCCAGGCGCCCTCCAGCAGCACCAGAAACAGCCCTAACCCCAGCGTAAATGCCGCGAGCACAATGTGCATGCCGATGGTTAGCGCAAATTGCATACGCGACAGCAGCAGCACCACATCGTTATCAGGCATGGCTTGGCTTACCGCTGTAACGGCTGATCGGTTTCTCAGCCGGTTTGTTGATTTCGCGGCCAAAGGCGCGCATGCCGGCCATCACCGGCTTAACGCCCTGCCACAGCTCTTCATCGTTCAGCATTTTGATGATGCCGCGAATGCCCGGCGCGCTTTTCTCCGCGGGCGCGTGCGCATTCTCACGCATGCCTTTAGCGGCGGCGGTCACCGCCAACAGCAGCGGATTAAAATCCTCCGGCGGAATGGTCGCCAGCGCCTTGAACAGCAGCGTCAGGTTCTGCATTGCGTTCAGCGAACCGGGCTGATTCAGGCCATCCACCAGCACTTTGGCGATCTGCGTATTGGCGTTGACCACGTCAGTGGCGAGACGCAAAAAACCGTGCTGATGCAGGCTCTCAATCAGCTTTTCCATCGCTTCCGCAGCGGTAGGTTCGGTGCGCGTTGGCGGCACCTCATAGCTCATACGTTCAGCCATCAGAATTTCTCCGGGTGTTCAGTGTGTTCGGGCGGCAGCGTATAGCCCGCCTGCTGCCATTTATCCTCGACCGGCAGGTGATCGAGCGGGGTGCGCTGGCCGTAACGGAAATTATGCAGCGGGAGCGGCGCAACGTGCGGCGGACGATCGAGCTTTTGCAGATTAATCGCGATCTCTTTATACGCAGGGGTGTGCACATCGGGATCGTGATGCTCGCCGGTCAGGCCGTTAACGCCTGGTTTGCCGTGATGAATCGGAATAAACAGCACGTTGCCCGCCATGCGTTCAGTGATCACCACCGGCACCTCCAGCGAACCGCGCCGCGAGGTGAGTTTCACCCAGTCGCCCTCCTGCAGGCCGCGCGCCGCCGCCAGCTGCGGGCCAATTTCCACATACCAGTTGGGTGACAGCGAGGTGATACGACCACCGGCACCGGTCTGGTTGGTTGACTGGAAATGTTCCAGCATGCGGCCGTTGTTCAGCAGCAGATCGTATTCGGCATCCTCTTCTTCCATCGGCGGCCGCCAGGTAAGCGGATAGAGCCGCGCCTTGCCGTCAGGGAATTTAAAGCCGTCGGTGTAGAGCAGCGGCGTGCTGCTGCCGTCGGCGGTCACTGGCCACAGCTGCGACTGCCAGCCCGCCAGCCGCGCATAGCTGACGCCAGCGAAAATCTCCGCGATGCCTGCCGCTTCCGCCATGATGTCGCCAGGGTGCTGGTAATACCACGGATGGCCGAGGCGGCTGGCGAGGTCGGTCAGAATCTGCCAGTCCGGGCGGCTGTCGCCCAGCGGCGGCAGCACTTCATAAAAGCGCTGAATCCGCCGCTCGGTGTTCACAAAGGTGCCCTCTTTCTCCACGCTCGGGCTGCCGGGCAGCACCACATCAGCAAACTCCGCCGTGCGGCTCATAAAGATATCCTGCACCACCATGAAATCGAGGCGGCTAAACGCTTCATGCACCCTGGTGGAATCGGCATCGGAGAAGGCGGTCTCTTCGCCAATGATGTACATCGCCTTGAGTGTTCCCTCGTGAGCCTGCTGCACCATCTGGAAGTTATCGGCACCCACCGCATCGGAGAGCGCTTCCGGCCGCACGCCCCACGCCCGCGCCCATTTCTCGCGCACGGCGCCGTCGGTGACCTGTTCGTAACCGGGATAAACGTTACTCAGGCAGCCGAAATCGCTGGCGCCCTGCACATTGTTATGGCCGCGCATCGGATAGCCACCGGTGCCGGGACGGCCATAGTTGCCGGTCACCAGCAACAGATTAGAGAGCGCGGTGCTGGTATCGGCACCGTGGCTGTGCTGGGTAATGCCCATCGCCCACAGCAGGCAGGCGCTTTCCGCCTGACCAATCATCTCGCCCGCCGCCGCCAGCGCATCCACGCTGATGCCGGTCAGCGCACTGGCGTACTCCAGCGTGAACGGCTCAAGCGAGGCGCGGAACTCAGCGACATTATTCACTTTTTCCGCCAGGAACTGCTCGTCGGCATAGCCGTGATCGAACATGTAACGCGCCATCGCCGATGCCCACACCATGTCATAGCCGGGCTTGATGCGCTGATAGAGATCGGCGCGCTCGGCCATTTCATGCCGACGCGGATCGACCACCAGCAGCTTCTGTCCCTGATGCTTGTGCGACTGTTTGATGTGCGAGGCGATCACCGGGTGGTTTTCCGCCAGATTGCTGCCGACAATAATGATCAGCGCGGTTTTCTGCAGGTCTTTAATCGTCCCTGCGTCGCCGCCATAGCCCACGGTACGAAACAGCCCTTCCGTCGCCGGGTTCTGGCAGTAGCGCGACGAGTTATCGACGTTGTTGGTGCCAAAAATCAGCCGGGCAATTTTTTGCGTCAGATAGGCTTCTTCATTGCTGGCTTTACTCGACCCGATAAAACCGATGCTGTTGCCGCCGTGCTGCTGGCTGATTTCCGTCAGGCGGCGCGCCACCAGGTTCAGCGCTTCATCCCAGCTGGCCGGACGAAAACGGCCATTTTCGCGGATCAGCGGCGTGGTCAGGCGTTTGGCATCATTGACGAAATCCCAGCCAAACTTGCCTTTTACACAGGTAGAGATGCCGTTAGCAGGCGCATCCGCCACTGGCTGCACCTTTAAAATGTGCCGGTCACGGGTCCACATTTCAAAACTACAGCCGACGCCGCAATAGGTGCAGACGGTTTTGGTTTTTTTAATCTCCGTCTGGCGCATGGCCATATCGATCAAGGAAATAGCGGTAATCGGCCCCATGCCGATGCTGTCCTCCATCTTTTTCACCATGTCGATCATCGGTCGCTTAACCGGCTCCGGCATAGCGGTGAACGGCCCGGCATTGGGCTGCATGGTTTTTTCCAGCAGCGCGTTGCAGGGGCAGACGGTGACGCAGTGGCCGCAGCTGACACAGCTGGAACCGGCAATTTTCTCGCCGCCGTCCCACAGTACGCGCGGATGATCGGCGGTGTAATCGATGGAAAGCGTTTCGTTGACCTCAACGTTCTGGCACGCCTCCACGCAGCGGCCGCAGAGAATACACTGGTCGGGATCGTAGGTGTAAAAGGGATTG
Source organism: Duffyella sp. Ts4 (assembly GCF_051851875.1). Classification (NCBI taxonomy): domain Bacteria; kingdom Pseudomonadati; phylum Pseudomonadota; class Gammaproteobacteria; order Enterobacterales; family Erwiniaceae; genus Duffyella; species Duffyella sp. Ts4. The sequence continues at coordinate 6,176 of NZ_JBLYPN010000032.1, forward strand.
GTGTGGTCTTTCTCGCTGGGTTTACGTTCGTAAGGGTAATATTGAATCGCCATATCCATATCGCTGACCGCATTGTGCAGCGTGCAGTCGCCGGTGTTGTGTTCGCACACCGTGCAGTAAAGTTCATGGCGCGCCAGCACGCGATCCATGCCCTCTTCCTGCGCCGCCTGCGCCAGCCGATCCTGGCTGTTAATCACCATCTCGTGCTGCGTTTTCAGCGTGCAGCCGCGCACCAGTTCGCCCTGATGCTCAACCCAGCACACGTCGCAGGTTTGCAGCGGCGGTAATGCCGGGTGATAACAGATATGCGGCAGCTTTCTGCCATGCAACTCAAGAAAGTCGATAAGCGGCAGGCCCGCTTCGCCTGACAAGCGTTCGCCATTGTAAACAATGGTGCAGGTTTCCATGTTTATTGCCCTTATATTTCGCTGACATTGCAAAAAAACTGCGTTCCGCCTGGCATTAATCAGCAGGCTGGTATTTGTAGGATTATGGTGTTGAGGATAGACCGGAACAGCGGGGAAAACAGGCGAAGCGGTAGTGGATTTGAGACCAATATCTCGGTTTAAAAGCGATAACACCGGCCATCACAATGATAAAAAAAGTGTTGGTAAACATTTCTGTGCCGCCACAACGTAAAAAGGACAGCATTGCTGCTGTCCTCTGTGATGAAAAAAAGCGTTTTAGACTTTTTTCGCGGCCGTTTCGTTTTCGATCGGCTGTACCGATCCTAACTCTGCGCCCGTGACCGGGTTCACCGCCGTATCAGACTGGGTGCGAACAATCATGCTGTCCAGCGCCGCCTGCTGATCCGCTGGCAGCGTGACGCTTGCCAGACCATCACCGCCGTCAACCGCAGGCTGCGGATCGGCTACGTAGTCGAAATTGTCATCGGAATTCCAGCTACCGCGCACTTCGCCGCCTGCCGACATGTTGAAGTAAGTGTTGGCATACTTCTGCACCGGCGGCAATTTGCCTGGCGGGAAGTTGTTGCTGATGGCGTACAGCGCTTTTTCGAACGACATCTGATGCGCCACTTCGCGTGTCATCAAAAAGCCCAGCGCATCTTTTACGCCCACATCATCGGTCATGTTGATCAGACGCTCATAGAGAATTTTCGCCCGCGCTTCGGCGGCAATATTCGAGCGCAGATCGGCAGTGACCTCACCGATAGTATCAATGTAAGCCGCTGTCCACGGCACACCGGCCGAGTTGGTCAGCGGCGGCCCACCGCCATACAGAAGCTGGGTCAGGTGGCTGTCATTGCCGTTGCCGGTAATGGAACGATAGATTTCGCCTTCCTGCTCAGTGCCTTCTGCCAGCTGGCCTTTTGCGCCCTTGTTCAGCATGCCAACCAGTGAGCCAATAATCTCAAGATGGCTCAGCTCCTCGGTGGCAATATCCATCAGCATATCTTTGCGTCCCGGATCGTCATCGCCGAGGCCCTGGGTAAAATAACGGCACGCGGCAGCCAGCTCGCCCTGCGGCCCACCAAACTGTTCAAGTAACAGGTTAGCGAGACCGGGATTCGGCCCGGCTACACGTACCGTGTATTGTAACTGCTTAACATGTCTGAACATGGTTTACTCCAACATTGCTTATCGCGGTAAGGGTCGCTGCCCAAAGATCTAACCGATTATTATTTTTTTGCTTCGACGCCTGATGCGGCATCGCGCACCAGGAACTGCTCGGTTACGGCTGGCAGGTGGGTTAAACACCATTCCGCCATTTGCACTTCCTGCTGACGAATCTGCTCAAATATGCGTGCGCCTTCGGTATCACCCGCCAGCTCGGCGGCGGCAATCAACGAGGTGTAGTTCGCAATTTCAAACTGCTCGAAAACGTAACCACTGATCGCACCTTTCACCACTTCGTCATCGGCGGTCATGCCGCCCATCGCCTGGCCAAACGCGGCCATTTTGCCCATGGTGTCTTTTAGCGTGGAGTTATCCACACCGTTGCGGTCCAGCACGCCTTGCAGCAGTTCAAGTTGACCCTTGGTCTCGTCAATATGCTGCTCAATACGCGCTTTCAGATCGGGATAGTGTTCCAGACGTCCGGCCATTTTCGATAGCATCGACTCAGCCTGTTTTTCCATGGCGTGAGCATCGCGTAGCCAGCTGTGATAGTTCTCAATTTTTGTGGTAGACATAATGTGACCTCACTAAAAAGGGTTTCGGAAAATGCAGAAAAAATTACTGCTGCTGTTCGGCAATTTCTGTCAGCTTGATGTCAGTGTTTTTCTCTTCCTGCAGCGTTTCCGCCAGCAGCGCCGCCGCATCTTTCAGGCCCAGACGAACAGCCATGGCATACAGCGTGCCGTAAGTGGCGATCTCGTAATGTTCGACTTTCTGTGCCGCGCCAATCAGGCCAGCGTCACGTACTTCGCCTTTCTCAACGGAATCGATAATTTCTTGCGCCTCTTCCACCAGGCCTTCCAGCGCATGGCATTTCATACGCTTGATGCGAATGCCTTCGGTGGTTTCTACCAGCTGATCAAGACGTTCAATCTGGCCGCGGGTTTCTTCCAGATGCGCTTCAAATGCCGCCTTCAATTTCTCATCGCTGGCCGCACGGGCCATTTTTGGCAGGGCGCGGGTAATTTGTTTCTCTGCGCTGTAAACATCAGATAAATCATGAATGAACAAGTCAGTAAGTGTCTTAATAGCCATGTCAACTCCTGTCGTAGTTATTGAACGCTTCGCTTGTTAATTGATACCAAACTTCCCACGTCGCTTTAATAAATCTCAGGGATAAGCATAGCTGCTAAATATAGGGCATTTAGAAAACGGGGAAGTAACATCGCCATTTAAGACTATTCCTGGCTAACCATTTTCGCAAAATATGCAGGATGCAACAATTGCTAGCGAGAACAGATAAAAAACAAAATAAACAAATAAAAACAATAAGTTAAATTAAATCAAATAGCCGTGAAAAAACAGAAAAATTAACCGCCTCGCTTGTTTATCTGGCAGGGTTAAATAATCCTTAAATAACTTAAAATCAAAATCGCCATTTATTACCATACTGTTACCGAAAAATGAAAAAAGCGTCTCACGCCGTGCGTTATACAAGGAGTAGCAATGCGAATTCATCATCTTAATTGTGGCTGTATGTGCCCGCTGGGCGGCGCACTTTACGATGGCTTTAGCCACGGAATAAAAGCGCACCTGGTCTGTCATTGTCTGTTAATTGAAACAGATAGCCACGGATTAATATTAATCGATACCGGATTTGGTCTACAGGATATGCGCCGGCCTGCCGACAGGCTCACGCGCTTTTTCCGCACGCTGAACAATATTCAGTATCGTGATGAGCTTACCGCGATCAATCAGGTGCGGCGGCTCGGTTTTCGCGCGGAAGATGTGCGTCACATTGTGCTGACCCATCTCGATTTCGATCACGCTGGCGGTCTGACCGATTTCCCCCATGCTCAGGTGCATCTGATGCAGCAGGAGATCGATACCGCCGAGCAGCGCCACAGCTGGCTGCGCCGCGAACGCTACCGGCCTGCGCAATGGTCGGCCCGTTCCGGCTGGCACGGCTATCAGGCCACGGGTGAACGCTGGTTTGGCTTTGACGCGGTTAATCAGCTGCAGGGATTGCCGCCAGAGATTCTGCTGGTGCCGCTGCCGGGCCATACGCTCGGTCATGCGGGCATCGCCATTCGTCAGCAGAACGGCTGGTTGCTGCACGGCGGCGACGCCTGGTTCTACCGCGGCGAGCTGCATCAGGCCCAGCGGCACTGCACGCCGGGGCTGCGTTTTTACCAGTGGATGATGCAGGCCGACGGCGCGGCGCGGCGGCACAATCAGCAGCGGCTGCGCGAACTGAGCCTGGCTCACGGCAACGACATTACTTTTTTCTGTAGTCACGATGCGCAGGAGCTGCAACGGCTCTCGCCTGGCTTCTCAATCGACTAGCCGCATCCTCCAGCGATCGGGCAACATTTCAGGAGAATCAGGCAATCCCCTTTTGCAAAGAGCTTCTACACTTTATGGGGTTTCTCTTTGCACTTTTCCCCCCTTTTATTTTTTGCTCCATTTAAATTAAATACTGGAAAACAATCATGTCTGAAAACATTCGTTTACAGCTCAACGTTAACGGCCACCAGCATGATCTGGCCGTAGATCCGCGCGCCACGCTGCTTGATGCGCTGCGTGAAAACTTACAGCTGACCGGCACCAAAAAAGGCTGCGACCAGGGCCAGTGTGGCGCCTGCACGGTACACATTGATGGCGAGCGCGTGCTGAGCTGCCTGACGCTGGCGGCACAGGCCGCTGGCCGCGACGTCACCACCATTGAAGGCATGGCTGACGCCGACGGCACGCTGCACGCGGTGCAGGCCAGCTTCCTTAAGCACGATGCGTTTCAGTGCGGCTACTGCACGCCGGGCCAGATTATGTCCGCCGTTGCCTGCATCAAAGAGGGCCACGCGCGCTCCGATGATGAGATCCGCGAATACATGAGCGGCAATATCTGTCGCTGTGGCGCTTATCCGCACATCGTTGACGCGGTGCGTGAAGCGGCTGCCCAGCTGAGCAAGGAGTCGGCATGAATCCCTTCCACTATCAGCGCGCCAGCAGCAGCGACGCGGCCATTGAACTGCGCAGCCAGCAGGACAACAGCCGTTTTCTCGCCGGTGGCACCACCCTGCTCGACCTGATGAAATGCGGCGTTGAGCAGCCTGAGACCCTGATCGATATTTCCCAGCTGAGCGGTCTCGACACTCTTCGCTTTGAGGATGATAAGATCACCATCGGCGCGCTGGCCAGCATGAGCCAGCTGGCCGACCATCCGCAGTGTCAGGCGCTGGCACCGGCCATTTATGGCAGCCTGTGGCAGGCGGCCTCTCCGCAGCTACGCAATATGGCGACCATCGGCGGCAACCTGCGTCAGCGTACGCGCTGCGTCTACTTCCGCGATCCCGCCACCTTTCCAGCCTGCAACAAGCGCCAGCCTGGCTCCGGTTGCGCAGCGCTGGACGGCGTAAACGCTAACCACGCTATTTTCGGCACCAGCGACAGCTGCATTGCCGTTTATCCTGGCGATTTAGCGATTGCGCTGACCGCGTTTGATGCGCAGGTGGTGCTACGTAACAGCCAGCAGCAGGAGCGCCGCGTCGCCATTGGTGACTTCTTCCTGCTGCCGGGCGATCGTCCCGATCAGGAGCATGATATCGCCGCCGACGAGATGATCATCGCCGTCGAAGTGCCCAACGTGCCTGCGCTGCGCCAGTCGCACTATCTCAAGGTGCGCGATCGCGCCTCTTATGAGTTTGCTGCCGCCAGTGCCGCCGTTGGCCTGGAGATTGAAGATGGTGTGATCCGCGACGTGCGCATCGCCCTCGGCGGCCTGGCCACCAAACCCTGGCGCGCCACCGCCGTAGAGCAGGCGCTGCGCGGTAAGCCGTTCAGCGAAGAAGCGCTGCGACTGGCCGCTGAACAGAGCATCACTGACGCAGCCCACCGGCCACAAAGCCAGTTCAAGGTCACCCTGACGCCACGCGTTATCGTGCGTGCGCTGTTAGCCGCCGCTGAACCCGCGCAGAGAGGAGAATAAAATGACGGATCACAACAGTTATCAGGCGACCGGCGAGAAACGCGTTCGTGGCGATGGCCAGCAAAAAATCACCGGCCAGGCGGCCTATGCGGTTGAGCATCAGCCAGAAAATGTCACATGGGGCGTGGTACTGCAATCCACCATTTCCAGCGGCCGCATCACGCGTGTTAACAGCGAAGCAGCCCGCACGCAGCCCGGCGTGCTGGCGGTGTTTACCCATGAAAGCGGCCTGAAAATCCACAAACCCACGGCGATTGCCGACGGCGGCGCGGCGCAGTCGACCTACACGCCGATACAGAACGATCGCATCATTCACAACGGGCAGAACATCGGCATCGTGGTGGCAGAAAGCTTTGAGCAGGCCACCTGGGCAGCCTCGCTGGTAACCTTTGAATATGAAGAATCTCCGGCACTGATTTTCGCCACTGACGAAAACGCCGCACCGAAGCCGGTTGAGAGCGCTAATATCGATCTGGGTGATGCGCGCAAAGCGATGGATGACGCCGAGGTGCGCATCGAAGGCCGCTATATCACGCCGCGCGAGTACAACTCGCCGATTGAGCCGCACGGCTGCGTGGTGGAATGGCAGGACAACGAGCACGTTACACTGTGGGAACCGAGCCAGTGGGTTGCCGGTGCGCAGGTGGAAATCGCCGACTGGATGGGCATCGATAAAAAAGCGGTGCGCATCATTTCGCCTTACGTTGGCGGCGGCTTCGGCTCCAAGCCGGTGCCTTATACGCACGTGGCACTGGCCTGCGCCGCCTCCCGCGAACTGAAACGACCGATCAAAGTGGCGCTGACCCGTCCGCAAACCTTTACCGGCTTTGGCGGCCGTCCGGCCACCGAACAGCATCTTGAAATGGGTGCCACGCGCGACGGTAAAATCGTCTCAATCATCCATAGCGGCTTCAACGAAACCTCACTGGATGACATGTTTGGTGAAAACTGCAACAAGGTCACTGCCCGCATGTACGGCGTGCCCAACGTGCATTCGCGCCACAGCGTGGTGCCGATCAACACCGTGACACCGGGCTGGATGCGCGCACCGGGCGAAAACCCCAGCGCCTTTGGCCTGGAAGTGGCGATGGATGAGATGGCCTACAAGCTGAACATCGATCCGCTGGCGTTTCGCCTGCTGAACTGGGCCGATCACGATTACATGCTCGATCTGCCGTGGAGTTCACGTCGGCTGAAAGAGGCCTATCAGGCGGGTGCCGAGGCGTTTGGCTGGGATAAGCGCACCATGGCGCCGCGCTCCATGCGCGAAGGCCGTGAGCTGATCGGGTACGGCATGGCGTCCGGCACCTATCCGGTGAACACCATGCCAGCAGAGGCGCGTCTGGTATTGCAGGCCAACGGCCAGCTTACCGTGCAGAGCGCTGGCGCAGATATTGGCACCGGCACCTACACTATTCTGGCGCAGGCGGCAGCGGAAGTGCTGCATATTCCGTCCACCGCGATCAACGTCGAACTGGGCGATACCGACCTGCCGCGTGCGGGCGTCGCCGGTGGCTCGCAGCTGGCCGGTAACCTGATGGGTGTGGTTAATAAAACCGCAAAGGTGCTGCGCGATAAGCTGCTGTCGCTGGCCACTGAACTGGCTGACTCCCCGTTCTATCGCGCCGACCCGGCCCAGCTGACGCTCGACAACGGAGAAATCCGTCAGAGCGGTAAAGCGATCGGCTTTACGCGCCTGCTGCAGATGGCGCAGCTCTCAGAGCTGGAAGCGAAAGCGGACACTTTCCCGGAAGGCACCTCGGCGCAGGAACGTTTCGACATGACCGGTTCGATGTCAGCGATGTCACGGCCAAAAGAGGTTTCAGCGCACAGCTGGAGCGCACAGTTTGTTGAGGTCCGCGTTGACGAAGATTTCGGTACCGTGCGGGTAAAACGCATGTGCGCCGCGCTCGACAGCGGCCGGTTATACAATCCGACGCTGGGACGCAGCCAGTGGATCGGCGGCATGATCATGGGCCTCGGCCAGGCATTGCTGGAAGAAGGTGTGGTCGATCCGCGCAACGGCCGTGTGATCAACAACAACCTGGCTGATTATCTGGTGGCGGTTAACGCCGACGTGCCGGAGATCGTCACCATCGACGTCGGCCAGCCCGACTATCAGGCCACTGCCCTCGGCGGTAAATCGGTAGGCGAACTGGGGATCGTTGGCGTCGCTGCGGCGATCAGTAATGCGGTGTTTCATGCGACCGGGAAGCGAGTACGGGATCTGCCCATTACCATGGATAAGCTGCTGTAAGGGGGGCTGCCCGGAAGCGGGCGGCTTTTGCCTTGCAGGCGGCTCTTAAGGTCAAGGTCTTTAAGGTCAACGGCCATTTCGTTCTGCCTTGCAGGCTGGCTGTTTAAAGGCCAGGTCAACGGCCATTTCGTTCTGCCTGAAGGCAGCCCGAGCAGGGCCGGCAGTCGCCCCGGCCCTGCACCCGCGCTATCCGGCAAACACAACCGCCCGCTGCGCGGGTCCCTTCGTCGGTTCACATTTCTTCACGGACCGCTCGCGATTCGCTCCCCGCTCAACGCTCCCTTGTCCCGCCATCCATGGCGGGACATCCTAAAATGTTCATCTCCTCAGCGTTTGTGATGCCTCCTCAAGGTCAACCCCCAGGTCAAAACCAAACACCAAAACACCAAAACACCAAAACACCAAAACACCAAAACACCAAAACACCAAAACACC
>NZ_JBLYPN010000033.1:0-11088 GCF_051851875.1 Duffyella sp. Ts4
GCGCGGGTGCAGGGCCGGGGCGACTGCCGGCCCTGCTCGGGCAGGCTTTAGCCTGAACGAAATGGCCCTTGACCTGGCCCTGCCCGGGCTGCCTTCAGGCAGAACGAAATGGTCTTTGACCTGGCCCTGCCCGGGCTGCCTTCAGCCTGGACGAAATGGCTTTTGACCTGGCCCTGCCCGGCCTGCCTTCAGGCAAAACGAAATGGCCTTTGACCTTAAGACATTGACCTTAAAACGCCGCCTGCGTAAGGCAAAAGCCCCGCCTGCGTAAGGCCGCTGCCCCACCTGCTTACTTCTTCTCTGTCCGCGACATATTATCCAGCCAGCCCATAACAAAGGCCGACAGCACAAACGTCAGGTGGATAATCACGTACCACATCAGCTTATCGTTCGACACATTGCGCGCTTCCATGAAAACACGCAGCAGGTGAATCGACGAAATGGCGACGATCGAGGCGGCCACCTTGTTTTTCAGCGAGCCGGAGTCCATTTTTCCCAGCCAGCTCAGCTTTTCCTTGTGTTCGTCGATATCGAGCTTGGAAACGAAGTTTTCGTAACCGGAAAGCATCACCATCACCAACAAACCGCCGACCAGCGTCATGTCCACCAGCGAGAGCAACAACAGAATCAAATCGTTCTCTGCAATGCTGAGGATATTGGGCAGGATGTGAAAAATTTCCTGAAAAAACTTAACGGTCAGCGCCAGCAGACCAAGAGAAAGACCAAAGTAAACCGGCGCCAGCAGCCAGCGCGAAGAGTACATCAGGTTTTCAATAAAGCGTTCCATAATTTCCAGTCGGTGAGTAAACAGGTTGCGCAGTATACCGCATGAAATGTGAAGTTAATTCAGGGAATCGTCATGTCGTTGTGCAGGGTTATCCCTTGCCATCGGCGTGGAACATTACCGTGAGCCAACCGCGCTAGCAGTGTGCTGCGCGGCTGTTTTATCCATAAGCTATCGTTATAGCGGTTTAGCGTAAAAAAATAACGCAAGTGCTGAAAAGTCGATCTTCCCGCGTACCGCTTACGCTGTAGCCAGATTCACCGCTGCGCTTGTTGCGCCTGCTGTCGTGAATCCAGAGTTATCTCCCTGGTGATTTGTGTGGTTACGCGTAAACTTTTTTTTCACAGGAGAAAAACATGTTCAAAATTATTCGATCGTTGTTTACCAGCCCGGAAAAATTACTGCAGGTGATCAATCGCAGCGAGATTGAAGATTCACTGGCTGAAGGGGAACGTATTTTTATCGATGAAGATGGCAAAGCCACGGTAAACCTGCAAAACGAGGCGGTGCAGGCCGACTTTATGAAACATGTCAACGCACTGAAGAGAGCCTGATGAGTACAGCAATTTTTATGGTGTTAATGGTGTGCGGCTACTGGTACACCAGCCGCGATTTGTCGTCACGCTTTAAAATTAAGCGTTCATTCGGCTGGGACGTTTACTTTTTGGTCGCGCTCTACGGCTGCATTTTTGTGGTTCAGGGTCTGATTGCTACCGGTTTAATCTGGCTGATGCTGTTAGTCGTTTCGGTGGTACGTAACAGCTTTCCGCATTCGCAGGACGTTTACTATCACTACCAGATGGAGTTCATGAACTGGAGCTTCCTGGGCATGCAGGCACCGGTGCTGATCACGCTGATTTTTACCGTGCTGCTCTGTCTGTATCGCTCAAACTGGTCAGGTAGCGCACGTCTCGATTCCAGCGGGCGGCAGAGGCTCTATAAACAGCTTTCGCACACCAACGGCGTCGAAGGTTTACTTTATCAATGTATGGAAGAGGGCGAACTGGCGTGGGTGACGCTGACTTCACGGCGTATTTATATCGGCATGATTCACACCGCAACCTTCGACAGCGGTAATCCCAATACCAATAACATCGTGCTGATTCCGTTTCTTAGCGGCTATCGCGATAAACAAACGCTGAATCTGGTGGTGGAGCACAACTACAGCGCCTGGTATGACGAACATCATATCTCGCTGACCTCGAAGCCGACCTCAGCGATGGCGTTTCGTAAAGTGATTATGCTTGATCAAATCGAAAGTCTGTCGCTGTTTGATCCTGCCAGCGCACTGGCCCTGAAGATAAAACCCCACTAAGCGGTGGCACCTGCGCGCCAGACGCTGCTGAGATTAAAGCGCTGCCACAGGTTACTGTCCTCAGGCCCGATGATGCTGTCGCAGCAGAAGCTGTCTGCCAGATCCAGGGCCTCAGGGGGTATTTCCCGCTGGGTACGCAACGAATAGAAAATATTGACCTTAGGGCGCAACAGGGATGTGTTGCCCACCTCAGTGACCAGCGCAACGCGCCCTGACGCCAGGCGCACCAGCGATCCCACCGGATAAATCCCCAGCGACTTCACAAACATATGAAAGATGGCGCGGTCAAAATGACCGCTCCAGCTGGCCATACGGTGCATCGCCTCAGCCGGATTCCAGCCCTCTTTATAAGGCCGCATCGACGTGATCGCGTCATACACATCGCATACCGCGGTCATCCGCGACAGCTCACTGATGGCCTTTCCTGCCAGCCGGTGAGGATAACCGCTGCCGTCAAATTTCTCGTGATGGTGCAGCGCAATATCGATAATATCAGCGTCCGCCTCGGCCTCCATCAGCATCTGCGCGCCCATTATCGGATGCTGCTGCATGATGATGAACTCCTCATCGGTCAGCTTGCCGGGTTTGTTGAGAATCGCCAACGGCACCGACGCTTTGCCGATGTCATGCAGCAGCCCGCCCATGCCCGCGCGCAGCGTTTGCTCATCGTCGTAGCCCATCTTTTGCGCCAGCGACACCATCAGCGCGCACACCGCCATAGAGTGCAGCCAGGTATAATCATCGTGGTTTTTCAGGCGCGCCACGCTGAGCAACGCCGAAGGATGGCGCTTCACCGATCCGGCAATGTCGTCTACCAATGCGGATGCGCTGGTGAGATCCAGCGAGGTGCCAAGGCGCGCCTCGTTAAACATCGCCATGATTTGCCCTTTCCCCTGCTGGAAAATCTGGCGAGCGCGCTCCACTTCACTGTCAAATCCGCCTGGCGTTATTGCAGGCACGCCTGGCGTCTCGCTGTTAGCGGATGCATGAGGCACGCTTTTGGCAAGATCGATCCAGACTTTCTCAATGCCGCTCTCTTTGATCGCCGCGATCTGGCGCGGATCGGTCAGCAGCACCTGGTTGCGCACGCGCGAATCGTGCACCCAAAATACTTCAAGCTTATGGAGAAACATCCCGGGTAACAGTTCGCTGACGGGGATCAGCTTAATCACGATAGTGTTCCTGAATAGCCTTTAATACCGGATCTATCGGCAGATCGACGAAATTACTTCATTGCAATTGGGTAAAAAAAGCGTCGATCGGCTGGCTTGTTATGCGCCGCCGCATCCCTGACATAGACCATCGTTACGCCCTTTATCTCGATCCCCGGCACAATTCCCTGTAATAACTTAGCGTTACCGTTGAATCTGTGGCGCACCGCAACTTCACTTGTGGTGGATGCCAAAATGCCCCTATTTTCCCGCCCTGCTTTTCACCATTCGCCCAATGACCGTTAAGGCGCGCCTTCCTATATTTGCTTTTCAGCTGAAATTTCGCTGTCTCTCTCTCCCGCTCAGAAGGAATGACCCCATGCTGAAAGCCCCGCTGGCTGAGAAAACGAGTTACGTGCGCATCTGGATCCTGATGCTGATTCTGCTGCTGTCGGTGGTGGCTTACGCCGATCGCTCTATCCTGTCGATTTCCGGTTCGGCGATTAAACAGGAGTTCGGCCTGTCGCCCATCCAGCTCGGCCTGATCCTTTCGGCGTTCAGCTGGGCCTATGTGATCGGCCAGATCCCCGGCGGCCTGTTTCTGGATCGCTTTGGCACCAAACGCGTGTATGGCATTACGCTGGCGCTGTGGTCGCTGGCTACCATTGCCATGGGTTTTGTCGGTGAATTTGCGCAGGGGCTAACCGGCGCGCTGGCGCTGATGTTCGCCCTGCGTTTCCTGCTCGGCCTGATTGAGGCGCCGAGTTTTCCCGCCAACGCACGCGTGACCATCATGTGGTTTCCTAAAGCGGAGCGTGGCCGCGCATCGTCGCTGTTTTCATCGTCGCAATATTTCGCCGTGGCGATTTTCTCACCGCTTTCCGGCTGGCTGGTGTCACGCTTTGGCTGGGAGTGGCCGTTCTTTGTGCTCGGCGGCATCGGCGTGATGACGGTATTTATCTGGATGTGGTTTATGAAAGAGCCGCGCCAGCATCCCGGCGTATCGCCCGCTGAGCTGCGCCATATCGTTGACGGCGGCGCGCTGGTGGAGATCGACAGTCATGCGGCGCGCACCGCGCCTTCACGTCTGAGCAAAGCGACGGTGAAAAAGCTGCTCAACAATCGCATGCTGTGGTGCGCCTACATCGGCCAGTACTGCATCATCGCGTTGAGCTATTTTTTCATTACCTGGTTTCCGATCTATCTGGTGCAGTCGCGCGGCATGAATATTCTTGATGCCGGTTTTGCCACCATCGCGCCCGCGCTGTTTGGTTTTCTCGGCGGTATCTCCGGCGGTTATATTTCCGACCGGCTGATTACTCAGGGGTGGAGCATCTCGTGGGCGCGCAAAACGCCCTATATTGTTGGCATGCTGATGGCATCAACGCTGGTGATTGCGGCGGTGGTGAGCAGCAACGTCTGGATCATCGCCATTATGTCGTTCGCCTTCTTCGGTAAAGGCGTGGCAGCGGGCGCGGGCACTTGGGCGGTGATCAGCGATACCGCGCCGAAAGAGGCGGTTGGCCTGGCGGGCGCTATCTTCAACGGCATCGGCAATATCGCCGGGATTTTAACCCCGCTGCTGTTTGGCGTCATTGTGGCGCTGACCGGCAGCTACGGCATCGGCCTGCTGTTTGTGGCCGCACACTGCATCGTTGCCGCGCTGCTGTTCCTGTTTGTGATGGGGCCGATTCATCGCGTGGGCGATGCGCAGGACGATGCCGCCGCACCGCGCTACGCCGATGATAAACCGCAGGTTACCGGCCATGCCTGAGGATTCTGCCCGCACACATTGCGTGCGGGCGACCTTTGCAGTCGCGGCAAAACCTGCTTGACTATAGGGCTGTCCGTCAATGCTGTACGGGAGCCTGCAATGCCGTTAGTTCGTGTTACCGCCCTGTCTGAACTTGCCGCCGCCGACTGGGATCGGTTGCTGCCCGATGATAATCCTTTTTTAAGCCACGCCTTTCTCAGCACGCTGGAAGAGAGCGGCAGCGTTAGCGCCGCCACCGGCTGGCAGCCCGATCATCTGCTCTGGCAGCAGGATGGCCAGCTGCTGGCGGCGCTGCCCGGCTACCGCAAAAGCCACTCCCGCGGCGAATATGTTTTCGATCAAGGATGGGCAGATGCCTGTCGCCGCGCCAATCTGCCCTATTATCCCAAATGGCTGGGCGCGATTCCGTTTACGCCAGTCGGCGGCGCGCGCGTGCTGGGCGATGCCGCTGCCAGCGCCGCGCTGTTGAGCGCCCTGCCGGAATATCTGCTTCAGCATCAGTTAAGCAGCGCCCATATCAACTTTACCGATGCGGCCAGCAACGATCTGCTCGCCTCGCAGCCAGAGTGGCTGCTGCGCCTCGGCTGCCAGTATCGCTGGCACAATCCCGGCTACCGCGACTTTCAGGATTTCCTCGACACGCTGATGTCGCGCAAGCGTAAACAGCTGCGCAAAGAGCGTGAGCAGGTGGCGGCGGCGGATATGGCGTTTGTCTGGTATCGCGGCGATGAGCTCACGGAAAGTCAGTGGGATTTTGTCTATCACTGCTACGTCAACACCTATGCGGTACGCGGCCAGTATCCCTATTTAAGCCGTGAATTTTTCAGCCTGCTGGCGGAGCGAATGCCGCAAAAGATTCAGGTGGTAATCGCCGAACGGCAGACGCAGCCGGTGGCGATGGCGTTCAGCCTGGTCAGCGGCAGTACGCTGTATGGCCGCTACTGGGGCTGTCTGGCGGAGTTTGATCGCCTGCATTTTGAGACCTGCTTTTATCAGGGCATGGAGTTTGCCATTACGCATGGCCTGCGCGAATTTGATGCCGGTGCCCAGGGCGAGCACAAGCTGATCCGCGGCTTTGCGCCGCAGATCACCTCATCGTGGCACTATCTGCTGCATCCCGGTCTGCGCGATGCGGTGGGCGACTTTCTGGAAGAGGAGCGCGCCGCGGTGCTGCAGTGGGCGGACGATGCCCTTGGCGCGCTGCCCTACCGTCGTGGCGAGGCGTAGCTTATTCCTCCGCGACGAAGCCACCGGTCTGATGCTGCCACAGGCGGGCGTACAATCCCTGCTGTGCCAACAGCTGCTGGTGGCTGCCCATCTCCACAATCTGGCCGTGCTCCATCACAATCAGCCGATCCATTTTGGCGATGGTGGAGAGCCGGTGCGCAATGGCAATCACCGTCTTGCCCTGCATCAGCGTTTCCAGGCTCTCCTGAATGGCCGCTTCCACTTCAGAATCCAGCGCCGAGGTCGCCTCATCCATGATCAGTATCGGCGCGTCTTTCAGCAGTACACGCGCGATGGCGATACGCTGGCGCTGACCGCCAGAAAGCTTAACGCCGCGCTCGCCGACGTGCGCATCCAGCCCGATGCGGCCCTGCGCATCGGAGAGCAGTGGAATAAATTCGTCGGCCCGGGCGCGCTGAATCGCCAGCGCCAGTTCCTGTTCGCTGGCATCCGGGCGGCCATACAGCAGGTTTTCGCGAATCGAACGGTGCAACAGCGAAGTGTCCTGGGTAATCATGCCGATCTGCGCGCGTAAGCTCTCCTGACTGACCTGCGCGATATTTTGATCGTCAATCAGAATGCGGCCGCTGTTGATGTCATAGAGCCGCAACAGCAGGTTAACCAGCGTCGATTTGCCGGCGCCGGACGGGCCGATCAGGCCAATTTTTTCACCGGGTTTGATATCCAGATTGAGGTTGTTGATCACCTGACGGCTGCCGCCGTAGTCGAACTGCACCGCATCAAAACGAATGTTTCCGCGCGTCACCTGCAGGCTTTTCGCCTGCGGCACATCCTGCACGCTCAGCGGCTGGGCGATGGTTTTCAGGCCATCCTGCACCATGCCGATGTTTTCGAAGATGCCGTTGACCACCCACATGATCCAGCCGGACATGTTGACGATACGGATCACCAAACCGGTCGCCAGCGCTATGGCTCCCACGCTGATCAGCGACTGGCTCCACAGCCAGAGCGCCAGGCCGCTGGTGGCCACAATCAACAGGCCGTTGAGAATCGACAGCGTAACGTCCATGCTGCTGACCATTCGGCTGGCAATTTGCGTCTTCTCAGTCTGCTCGGTGATCGCTTCGCGGGCATATTGCCGCTCCAGATCGCTGTGGGCGAACAGCTTGATGGTGGCGATATTGGTGTAGCCATCAACGATGGTGCCCATCAGCTTTGAACGCGCCTCTGAAGAGACCACTGAACGCGCCTTCACGCGCGGCACAAAGTAACGCAGCGCGCTGCTGTATCCGATAATCCACAGCACCAGCGGAATCATCAGCCGCCAGTCCGCCTGCGCAAACAGCACCAGCGAGGTCACGGCGTAGATCACCACGTGCCAGATGGCATCCACCAGCTGGACCGCAGAGTCACGCAGGGCGTTGCCGGTTTGCATGATGCGCTGGGCGATGCGGCCGGAAAAGTCACTCTGGAAAAAGTTAAGGCTCTGGCGCAGTACGTAATTGTGATGCTGCCAGCGGATCATGCTGGTCATACTCGGGTTAATGCTCTGGTGCACCAGCAGATCGTGCAGACCCATCACCACTGGCCGTAAAATCAGCGCCACAATGGCCATCCAGAGCAAAATCGGCCAGTTCTCGCTGAACAGCGTGGCCGGTGAGGCGTGATTAACCAGATCGATAATCCGGCTGAGATAGCTGAACAGTGCCACCTCGATCAGTGAGGAAGCCAGCCCCACCGCCAGCAGCGCCACAAAGCTGGGCCAGACCTGGCGCAGATAAAACCAGTAAAAGGCACCCACCCGATCGGGTGGCGCACCGGTGGGCGCATCCTGGAAAATATTGATGAATCTCTCGAAACGGCGATACAACATAGCGGGTCCATATTCAGTCCATTCGAAGCCTTTAGCGTAGTGCAAAATCATTACCGCTTCCGTTATTCCCCCCGGAGATGCCGGTTTACCTGTGGCAAATTTGGTTGCAATATAATCGTTTAGCCCGCAACACGGAGAGAGGCGATGGACATTACGATCAGGGGCCGGGAAATCAGCGATGCCGCGGCCTGTCAGCGCATCCACAGTTATCCTGAGGTTTATCAGTGGACGCTTCAGCTGCCATTTCCTACCCTCGATAGCTGGCGTAAAAAGTTCGAGCGTCAGGCAAACGACGGCGCGCCCGGCTTCGTGGCGGAAATGGATGGCCAGGTGGTGGGTGAAATTAGCCTGTTCATTAACAGCAATGTGCGCATTCGGCAAACGATCGGGTTTGGCCTGGTGGTCGATCCCAACTACGGCGGGCGCGGCGTCGGCCAACAGCTGGTCGCAGCAGCGATCGATTACGCCTTTAACTGGTTTGGCGCCACGCGGCTTGAACTGGAAGCCTTCACCGATAACCAGCGCGCCATTCGGCTCTATGAACGCATGGGTTTTGAACAGGAAGGTGTACGCCGCCGTGCTGCGCTGCGGGAAGGCCAGTACCGTGACGTTACCATCATGGCCAGACTGGCGTAATCAGTAAAAAAGGTATGCATATGCGAAAAGGCTTAGTGATATTTCTGCACGGCGTCGGCAGCAACGGCGACGATTTGGCTGGACTGGGCGAGCACTGGGCGCCGCTCTTGCAGGGCGTGAGCTTTGCTGCCCCTGATGCTCCCTTCCATTTTGAACACGGCGCGGGCTTTCAGTGGTTTAGTCTGCAGGCGATTACCGAACAGAACCGTCCAGGACGTGTGCTGGCGGCACGGGAGGCGTTCGATCAACAGCTGCGTGCTCTTTTGCAGGCGCACAGCGTGACCGAAGATCGGGTCATTCTGGTGGGATTCTCGCAGGGTTCGATCATGGCGCTGGATGCGCTGGCGTCAGGCCGCTGGCAGTTTGCTGGCGTAGTGGCGTTTTCGGGTCGGCTCGCCACATCAGCGCTGTCGCCCTGCACCCACACGCCCGCGCTGATCGTGCACGGTCAGGATGACGACGTAATTCCGTGGATGGAGAGCGAAGCGGCGGCGCTGCGTTTGAAAGGCGCTGGCGTACACGTGGAAACGCAGTTTGAGCCCGCTACCGGCCATACTATTTCCGGCCAGGGTGCGCGCCGCGCCGCCACCTTTATCGCGCAGTGCCTGCTCGATTAATCTTCCGGCCAGGCACGGCGTAACGCCTGAAAAGCGCGTTGCGCCGCTGCCTCTGCCGACAGCTGTTTTAGATGGTCATTAAAGACTTCAATGCCCACCGGACCGGCATAGCCTGCGCTTTTCAGGTAGTCAACAAACTCGGCTATCGGCAGATAGCCCTCGCCCGGCAACTGACGCCGATGGCGTGCAGTATCAAACAGCCGATCCATCTCCTGCGGCGATACCGGCTCGGCGACATCGCACAGCTGTACTTCATAGATGCGGTGCATCGGAATGCCCGCCAAATCGCTGACGCTGCCGCCGCGCGCGCAGATGTGAAACAGATCGACTACCAGACCGACGTTGGGCAGATCGAGCCGCTGTAAACGTTGCCAGGCCTGCGGCAGCGTATAGTCGATCTGGCTCCAGGCCATCGGCTCATACATCAGCCGCAGGTTGTGACGCGCCGCTTCGGCAGAGAGCCAGCGCAGGTCATCATCGATATTCTCCGCCACGCACTGTTTATCTGTCGACGCGGGCGCCTGCACCGTGTCACAGCCCAGTTGTTTTGCCAGCTGGAAGAACATCCGCGCCTCTTCACGTTTCGCCTCACGCTGCGCGGTGGGTACGCCGGTGGCATCGCGCAGCACTTGCAGATTGGTAAAACCGAGGCCGATTTCGCCTGCCAGCTGCGCCAGCGCAGCGGTATTCTGCCCGGCATCCTCCCGCCAGATTTCCACCTGCTCAAAACCGGCGGCGCTGGCCGCACGTAGCTTTTGCGCCGCATCGCCCGACAGCAGCACCAGATTTAAAAATGTTGGATTACGCATCGTCTCCTCGCTAACTCACCGGTTAATAACAGTGAGTTTAGGAAGTCTCTGCGATTAAGCCGCTGGTTTTGGTAAGAAAATGCGTAAAGCTGAGTCTCAGCTCAGCAGCGTCATCAGCGTGAATCCGGCAAAGGTCATCAGCAGTGAACCCACTACGTGCACCAGCACGCTGCCCATCGCCCAGAGATATTTGCCCGATTGCAGCATCATAAGAATCTCTGCCGAGAAGGTCGAAAAGGTGGTTAACCCGCCGCACAGGCCGGTGACGATCAGCAGTTTCCACAGTGGATCGATTTGCGGATTTTTCACAAACCACGCCATCGCCGCGCCAATAATAAAGCCGCCCGCCAGGTTAACGATCAGCGTTCCCGGCGGCAGATTAGGAAACAGCGCGTTAAAGCGCAGCGAGATTAACCAGCGCAGCGTACAGCCCACGGCACCGCCCAGCATCACGGCCAGCATCGATTTCAACACAATCCAGTTCCAGCAAAACAAAGGAGGGATAGTGTTGCCTTGCAGGCGGCCAGAGGTCAAGGTCAACCGCGGTTTCGGGGTGCCCGGAAGCGGGCGGCTTTTGTCTGGCAGATGGGTGGGCTTTGCCTTGCAGGCAGCGTTAAGGTCAAGGTCTTTAAGGTCAACGACCATTTCGCTCTGCCCTTCGGGCAGGCTTTTAAGGTCAACGTCTTTAAGGTCAACGGCCATTTCGTTCTGCCCTTCGGGCAGGCTTTTAAGGTCAACGTCTTAAGGTCAACGGCCATTTCGTTCTGCCCTTCGGGCAGGCTTTTAAGGTCAACGTCTTAAGGTCAACGGCCATTTCGTTCTGCCTGAAGGCAGCCCGAGCAGGGGCGGCATGCGCCCCGCCCCTGCACCCCGGCTATCCGGCAAACACAACCGCCCGCCACAGGCGGGTACCCTCGTCGGTTCACATTTCTTCACGGACC
>NZ_JBLYPN010000034.1:0-6122 GCF_051851875.1 Duffyella sp. Ts4
TTGGATTTGGATTTGGATTTGGATTTGGATTTGGATTTGGATTTGGATTTGGATTTGGATTAAGACTTTGCTTTTAGTCTGTTTGTTTTTGACCTGGATTTTGACCTTGAGGAGGCATCACAAACGCCGAGGCAAAAGCATTTTCCAGGGCGAGCCGCAGGGAGGCGGCGAGAATAAGCGTCGCGCCGGGAGCGCGTCGCGCATGGTCCGTCGGAAAAGGGTTTTGCTGAGGGTACCCGCTTCAGCGGGCGGTTGTGTTTGCCGGATAGCGCGGGTGCAGGGCCGGGGCGACTGCCGGCCCTGCTCGGGCAGGCTTTAGCCTGCACGAAATCGCTTTTGACCTGGCCCTTCTCGGGCAGGCTTTAGCCTGTACGAAATGGACCTTGACCTGGCCCTGCCCGACCGCCTGCAAGGCGGAAGAAATAGCTTTTGACCCTAAAAGGCCAGCCCGCCAGGGCCCCCCTCACCCATGCCCATACAACGCATCCGGCGGAATATTCATATGCTTCAACACCGGCCCAATAATATTGCCAAACACCGGCGCCGCCACCGAACCACCAAAGTGATCGCCTGCGGTAGGATGGTTAATCATGATCACCAGCGCCACCTCCGGATGGCTGGCAGGCGCGACGCCAACGGTATAGTTGATATAGCCACCGTCATATTTGCCACTGGCGCCCATTTTCTCTGCGGTACCGGTTTTGATCGCCAGCCGATAGCCAGGCACCGCCGCACGCACGCCGGAGCCGCCGGGCAGCGCATCGCTCTCCATCATGTGGATCACATCCTTCACCGTTTCCGGGTTGGCCACCTGTTTGCCAATCACCGGCGGCGTAACCTTAGTGATCGACAGCGGACGGTAAACACCATAGGCACCGATAGTGGCGTATTCGCGGGCGATCTGCAGCGGCGTCACGCGCAGGCCGTAACCAAAGGAGAAGGTCGCGCGCTCGATGTCAGCCCAGCGCTGGCGGTGCGCCGGAAAATAGCCGACGCTTTCACCGGTCAGCCCTAAGCCGGTGGGTTTGCCAAGACCAAACGCCTGATAGGTATTGACCAGCGCTTCAGCAGGCATCGCCAGCGCAATATGCGATACGCCAATGTCGCTGGATTTTTGCAGAATGCCGGTCATGGTCAGGCGCGGCCAGTGGCCGACGTCGCGGATCAGATGGCCGTTAACACGGTAAGGCGTAGTATCAATCACCGAATCGGCGCGCACCAGATGGCGCTCCAGCCCTTCCATCACCACCAGCGGTTTCACCGTCGAGCCAGGCTCATAGCTGTCGTTAATCGCCGCGTTGCGCATCTGCGCCGGTGAGGCATCGGCATAGTTATTCGGGTTAAAAGAGGGATAAGAGGCCATCCCGAGAATTTCGCCGGTATCGACTTTCACCAGCACCGCGGCGCCGGAGTCAGCTTTGTTTAACAGCACGCCATCGCGCAGTTTGCTGTAGAGCGTGTACTGATCGAACTTGTCGATGCTCAGCTGCACGGTCGGCGGCTGTTTTGGCGGTTCATAATCGATCATGGCAATAATGTTGCCTTCGCCATCCTGACGGTATTTCTCCACGCCCGGCTCGCCCTGCAGCAGCTTATCGTAACCGTGCTCCAGCCCGTTCAGCCCTTTATTATCGGCACCGACCACGCCAAGCAGCGGCGCGGCGGCTTCGCTCATCGGATAAAAGCGGCTGTCATTGTAAACGCTGCTGATGCCCTTCAAATGCAGCTTGCTGATGTCCTTGGCGATGCCCAGCTCGATTTTGCGGCCAAGATAGAGAAAGCGCTTGCGCGGATTGGCCTGAATTTGCGCGGCGATCGCCTCAGGTCGTTCATTCAGCGCGTTGGCGAGATATTGCCACTTGGCGTTGGTGAAATCGGGATGTGCCTCGAGCACGCGCTGTGGATCGGCGATGATATCGCGCGCCGGAACGCTCAGCGCCAGCGCCTCGCCGTTACGGTCCAGTAACGTGCCGCGATTAGTGGGCAACGTCACGGTACGCAGCGAGCGCTGATCCGCTTCGTGTTCCAGCATCGGATGGTTGATCAGCTGGAGATCGCCCACGCGTGCCAGCAGCAACACCAGGCAGGTCAGCACGCCGAGGCAGATCAAGCGAAAACGGAACGGATTAAACGGCGCTTTGATCTGGTCTTTTCCAAGAAATTTTTTTATGCGAGGCATGTCGATGGCTGCGGCAGATGAGGTAACTGGCTGGAAGTTATAAAGAATATCACTGCGGGTTTACAGGAAAACTGTGTTTCGATTCGTTAGCATCGAATGAAACGTGCGCGTTATCAACGCGTTAGCAGGGCCAGGAAATTTCAGGCAAAAAAAACCTGCGCATCTGCGCAGGTCGGTGTAATCAAGAAAACTTTTGATGTTCACCCATCAATACCTCTGGGACTTAAAATGTAGCAACCGATGCCTTGCCCTCGCCATCACATATTCGCAACAGTTACCCGCAAAATGTAACCAGCCATGTGATCCTTAACTGAATTTGCGACTGGCCGCTTTTTGCGCCTGCACAAGACAGCTCATGGCGTTGGGTCCCTGGGTCAGCGATGAGGTGCCGATATCCAGCGTCAGCACGTTAGGATTGCCGGCGCGATCGTGATCGTGCCAGGCCTGGCCAAAGCCGGGATCGAACCAGGCGCCGGTGGCGATGAGCACCACGCCAGGCGTCACGCCGTCGGTCAGCCTCACGCCCGCCAGCATGCGACCACGATCGTTAAACACCTCAATTTCATCGCCGTCTGCCAGCTGGCGCGCCGCGGCGTCGTCATGATGCATCCACAGCGTTTCGTGCCCGGCGGTTTTGTTGCCCTGTACGGTGGCGGTGGCATCCATCTGACTGTGCAGCCGATCGCCGGGTTGAATGGAGATCATTTGTAGCGGGAAGCGCTCGCTCAGCGCGCTGCCCAGCCATTCCGCAGGTTCGCGCCATTCAGCGTGACCGGCAAAGTCGCTCAGCGCATAACCGGCGATGGTTTCGCTGAACAGTTCAATTTTGCCGCTGGCGGTTTTAATCGGATTAGCCTGCGCATCGGCGCGAAAATCTTCCATAAAGACATAGGGTTTATCGCCCTGGGGCACCTCAACATAGCCCTGCTGCCAGAACGCCTCGAACGACGGCCACGCCAGCCCTTTCGCCGCATGTGCCCGCGCGCAGCGCTGATAGAGATGCTCAATCCACTGCATTTCATTGCGTTTTTCGGTGAAGGTATCGCGATAGCCGAGTCGCTCAGCCAGATCGGCAAAAATATCGAAGTCGTTACGCGCCTGATGCTGAGGTTTGATCGCCTGATGCATCGCCAGCACAAAACGATCCCGCGAGGAGCCGCCAATGTCGTTGCGTTCCAGCGTGGTGGTCACCGGCAGCACGATATCGGCCATCTGCGCAGCGGGCGTCCAGACAATATCCTGCACGATAACCGTATCGGGACGCTGCCAGCCAGCCACCAGCCGGTTGAGTTGCTGATGATGATGGAACGGATTGCCGCCCGCCCAGTGCACCAGATGAATATCGGGATAGCGGTGCGTTTCGCCCTGAAAAGCGTAAGGCTCGCCGGGATTCAGCAACATATCGCTGATACGTGCCACCGGAATGGCCAGCCCGGCCGGATTAACGCCGGTGGACATCAGCGGCGCCGGCCCTTCAATGCGTGGATTACCGACGCTGTTCATGGAGCCGTGACCGAACGAAAAGCCACCACCAGGCAGCCCCGGCTGGCCGAGCATGCTGGAGAGCGCAATCATCATCCAGTAAGGTTGTTCGCCGCGATGGGCGCGCTGCACCGAATAGGAACAGGTGATAAAGCTGCGTTTGCCACACAGCTGCTGCGCCAGCTGGCTGATGCGTGCCGCCGGAATACCGGTAATCGCGCTGGCCCACTGCGGCGTTTTTGCCACGCTGTCGCTTTCGCCGCTGAGATAGGCACGCAGCTGCGGCCAGCCAACGCAGTGCGACTGCAGAAAGGCGTTGTCCACGGCGCCGAGCCGTTCAATCTCCCAACCCAGCGCCAGCATCAGCGCCACGTCGGTGTTGGGACGAATCGGGATCCACTCCGCATTCACAAATGCCGGGCAGTCATCACGCATCGGGCTGATATTGATCACCGGCGTGCCTTTTGCCGCCAGCCGTTGCAGTGCCGGTTTCAGGCTGTGCTCGCCCGCGCCGCCCGAGGCAACCTGCGCGTTCTTCAGCGCCAGACCACCAAAAGCGAGAAAAATCTCGGCGTGTTCCACCACGCTCGGCCAGTCGGTAACGCGACCGGTCAGTGGCATATAGGTGCCAATCACGTAAGGCAGAAAGAACTGCGCCGCCCCCCAGCTGTAGTTGCCCAGCTGATCGACGCCACCGCCGCCCTGAAAATAGAAACGACGCACCAGCGTGCGCGCATGGTTTACGCGTCCGGCGGAAGACCAGCCGTACGAGCCGGTGAAGATCCCTGCCGCGCCGTAGCGATCGCGCACACGCCGGTTCTCTTCTGCCACCAGATCGAGAGCGGTTTCCCAGTCAACGGCGACAAAATCTTCCCGCCCCCGCAGCGTGCGATCGCTTTTTTCGCGCGATTTAAGCCAGGAACGACGCACCATCGGCTGACGAATACGCTTATCGGAATAGACTAACTCCGGAATGGTATTGAGCATCGGCGAGGGATCGCTGTCGGCAAAAAAGGGCTCACAGCCAACCAGACGATCGTTGTCGGTTACGGCGGTAAAAGCGCCCCAGTGGGCAAGATGCGGCACGCGTTTTTTCATAGTCAATTTCTGGCAGGCGGGAGAACAGGAGCCACAGAATAGCATTTTTGCGCCGCGTCGCCAGCGTTGCCGCCTGCGTAACATGTCGCTGAAACTCACCGCTTTTGCGACGAAACTGACATTCTGTTGGCTTGAACCAGACACGCTTTTCCGTAACACTGGAGCCATGTGTAAACGTTTACCCAGGATGTATGCAAACGCATGGCCACGATAAAGGATGTAGCCCGTCTGGCGGGCGTGTCGGTCGCAACGGTTTCGCGCGTGATTAACAATTCGCCGAAAGCCAGTGAGAGTTCCCGTCAGGCCGTCGGCAGCGCGATGGAAGCGCTGCAATACCATCCCAACGCCAATGCACGCGCGCTGGCACAACAATCCACCGAAACCATCGGCCTGATTGTGGGCGACGTTTCCGACCCTTTTTTCGGCGCAATGGTCAAAGCGGTGGATGAAGTGGCCGGAGAGACCGGCAACTTTTTGCTGATTGGAAACGGTTATCACGACGAGCAAAAAGAGCGGCTGGCAATTGAGCAGCTAATGCGCCATCGCTGCGCGGCGCTGGTGGTCCACGCCAAGCAGATTCAGGACAGCGAACTGATTGCGCTGATGAAGCAGATTCCCGGCATGGTGCTGCTGAACCGGCTGCTGCCGGGGTTTGAATCACGCTGCATTGCGCTGGACGATCGCTACGGTGCCTGGCTGGCAACTCGCCATCTGATTCAGCAGGGGCATCAGAACATCGCGTTTATCTGCTCAACGCACCATATTTCCGATGCGGAAGATCGGCTACGCGGCTATTACGACGCGTTACGCGAGCACGATTTGCCCTGCAACGATCGGCTGGTAGCCTTTGGCGAGCCGGATGAACGCGGCGGCGAACAGGCGATGACCGAGCTGTTAGGCCGCGGCAAAACCTTCACCGCCGTTGCCTGTTACAATGATTCGATGGCTGCCGGTGCGCTGGCGGTGCTCAGCGATAACGGTATCGTGGTGCCCGAGGCGATGTCGCTGATCGGCTTCGACGATGTGCTGGTTTCCCGTTACGTGCGTCCTCGCCTGACCACCATCCGCTATCCGATTGTCACCATGGCGCAGCAGGCCGCCGCGCTGGCCCTCGCGCTGGCAAACGGCCAGCCGCTGCCGGAAGTGACGAATATGTTTAGCCCAACGCTGGTGAGACGGCATTCCGTTAGTGGACCGGGATGAGGGGGGATTGGCCTTGAGGCGGCAGGCCTTTTAAAGGCCAGGCCAGGGACACTTTCGTTCTGCCTTGCAGGCGGGCTTTTAAGGTCAATGTCTTTAAGGTCAACGGCCATTTCGTTCTGCCTGAAGGCAGCCCGAGCAGGGCCGGCAGTCGCCCCGGCCC
>NZ_JBLYPN010000035.1:0-3204 GCF_051851875.1 Duffyella sp. Ts4
GCTACGGCGTTTCACTTCTGAGTTCGGCATGGGGTCAGGTGGGACCACCGCGCTAGTGCCGCCAGGCAAATTCTGTTCCGGACCCCCCAAAGGGCGGGCCCGCTAATCCGGTACGTGCTGAAAATTGAAACCGCGTCACTGCAAAACGCCTGTGGCGTTGTAAGGTTAAGCCTCACGGGTCATTAGTACCGGTTAGCTCAACGCATCGCTGCGCTTACACACCCGGCCTATCAACGTCGTAGTCTTCAACGTCCCTTCAGGAGACTTATAGTCTCAGGGAGAACTCATCTCGGGGCAAGTTTCGCGCTTAGATGCTTTCAGCGCTTATCTTTTCCGCATTTAGCTACCGGGCAGTGCCATTGGCATGACAACCCGAACACCAGTGATGCGTCCACTCCGGTCCTCTCGTACTAGGAGCAGCCCCCCTCAGTTCTCCAGCGCCCACGGCAGATAGGGACCGAACTGTCTCACGACGTTCTAAACCCAGCTCGCGTACCACTTTAAACGGCGAACAGCCGTACCCTTGGGACCTACTTCAGCCCCAGGATGTGATGAGCCGACATCGAGGTGCCAAACACCGCCGTCGATATGAACTCTTGGGCGGTATCAGCCTGTTATCCCCGGAGTACCTTTTATCCGTTGAGCGATGGCCCTTCCATTCAGAACCACCGGATCACTATGACCTGCTTTCGCACCTGCTCGAGCCGTCACTCTCGCAGTCAAGCCAGCTTATGCCATTGCACTAACCTCACGATGTCCGACCGTGATTAGCTGACCTTCGTGCTCCTCCGTTACGCTTTGGGAGGAGACCGCCCCAGTCAAACTACCCACCAGACACTGTCCGCACCCCGGATCACGGGGCCACGTTAGAACATCAAACGTTAAAGGGTGGTATTTCAAGGTTGGCTCCACGCGGACTGGCGTCCGCGCTTCAAAGCCTCCCACCTATCCTACACATCAAGGCTCAATGTTCAGTGTCAAGCTGTAGTAAAGGTTCACGGGGTCTTTCCGTCTTGCCGCGGGTACACTGCATCTTCACAGCGAGTTCAATTTCACTGAGTCTCGGGTGGAGACAGCCTGGCCATCATTACGCCATTCGTGCAGGTCGGAACTTACCCGACAAGGAATTTCGCTACCTTAGGACCGTTATAGTTACGGCCGCCGTTTACCGGGGCTTCGATCAGGAGCTTCTCTTGCGATAACCCCATCAATTAACCTTCCGGCACCGGGCAGGCGTCACACCGTATACGTCCACTTTCGTGTTTGCACAGTGCTGTGTTTTTAATAAACAGTTGCAGCCAGCTGGTATCTTCGACTGGCCTCGGCTCGGGGAGCAAGTCCCTCCACCTACGCGCCAGCGTGCCTTCTCCCGAAGTTACGGCACCATTTTGCCTAGTTCCTTCACCCGAGTTCTCTCAAGCGCCTTGGTATTCTCTACCTGACCACCTGTGTCGGTTTGGGGTACGATTTGATGCTGCCTGATGCTTAGAGGCTTTTCCTGGAAGCAGGGTATCAGTTGCTTCAGCACCGTAGTGCCTCGTCGTCACGCCTCAGTGTTAAAGTGAACCGGATTTGCCTGGAACACACACCTACACGCTTAAACCGGGACAACCGTCGCCCGGCCAACCTAACCTTCTCCGTCCCCCCTTCGCAGCAACACCGAGTACAGGAATATTAACCTGTTTCCCATCGACTACGCCTTTCGGCCTCGCCTTAGGGGTCGACTCACCCTGCTCCGATTAACGTTGAACAGGAACCCTTGGTCTTCCGGCGAGCGGGCTTTTCACCCGCTTTATCGTTACTTATGTCAGCATTCGCACTTCTGATACCTCCAGCAGACCTCACGGTCCACCTTCGACGGCTTACAGAACGCTCCCCTACCCAACAACGCTTGCGCGCCGCTGCCGCAGCTTCGGTGCATGGTTTAGCCCCGTTACATCTTCCGCGCAGGCCGACTCGACCAGTGAGCTATTACGCTTTCTTTAAATGATGGCTGCTTCTAAGCCAACATCCTGGCTGTCTGGGCCTTCCCACATCGTTTCCCACTTAACCATGACTTTGGGACCTTAGCTGGCGGTCTGGGTTGTTTCCCTCTTCACGACGGACGTTAGCACCCGCCGTGTGTCTCCCGTGATAACATTCTTCGGTATTCGCAGTTTGCATCGGGTTGGTAAGCCGGGATGGCCCCCTAGCCGAAACAGTGCTCTACCCCCGAAGATGAGTTCACGAGGCGCTACCTAAATAGCTTTCGGGGAGAACCAGCTATCTCCCGGTTTGATTGGCCTTTCACCCCCAGCCACAGGTCATCCGCTAATTTTTCAACATTAGTCGGTTCGGTCCTCCAGTTAGTGTTACCCAACCTTCAACCTGCCCATGGCTAGATCACCGGGTTTCGGGTCTATACCCTGCAACTTAACGCCCAGTTAAGACTCGGTTTCCCTGCGGCTCCCCTATACGGTTAACCTTGCTACAGAATATAAGTCGCTGACCCATTATACAAAAGGTACGCAGTCACACCACGAAGGTGCTCCCACTGCTTGTACGTACACGGTTTCAGGTTCTGTTTCACTCCCCTCGCCGGGGTTCTTTTCGCCTTTCCCTCACGGTACTGGTTCACTATCGGTCAGTCAGGAGTATTTAGCCTTGGAGGATGGTCCCCCCATATTCAGACAGGATACCACGTGTCCCGCCCTACTCTTCGAACTCACAGCAGGTGCATTTTTGTGTACGGGACTGTCACCCTGTACCGTGCGACTTTCCAGACGCTTCCACTAATGCACAAGCTGATGATGGTTCCGGGCTCCTCCCCGTTCGCTCGCCGCTACTGGGGGAATCTCGGTTGATTTCTTTTCCTCGGGGTACTTAGATGTTTCAGTTCCCCCGGTTCGCCTTGCAGCACTATGTATTCATGCTGCAATGATGCACCTGAGTGCACCGGGTTTCCCCATTCGGGTATCGTCGGCTGTTGCGGTTCATATCACCTTACCGACGCTTATCGCAGATTAGCACGCCCTTCATCGCCTCTGACTGCCTGGGCATCCACCGTGTACGCTTCGTCACTTAACCTCACAACCCACAGGCGTCTCGTGAGACGCTGCGGTCATAAGCGTGACGCGAACACGCCGCTTTCGGCGCCCCTTATTACGGAGGGACGCGACGGCGTGTCGTTTCAATTTTCAGCTTGTTCCGGATTGTTAAAGAGCA
>NZ_JBLYPN010000036.1:0-1046 GCF_051851875.1 Duffyella sp. Ts4
ACCGACAAAGAGAGCGCCAAGCGGGTGGCGCGCCAGAACATGAAGTGGCACGAAAGCCTGATCTCCCACTTCGCGGAAATCTTCTTTCCGCTGCTGCCTGCGCTGATCAGCGGCGGCCTGATCCTCGGCTTCCGCAACCTGATTGGCGATTTGCCGCTCTACAACGACGCGCCGCTGACCGAAGCCTCGGTGGTGTGGAAAAGTGTTTACGACTTTTTATGGCTGATCGGTGAGGCGATCTTCTTCTACATTCCGGTGGGCATCTGCTGGTCGGTGGTGAAGAAAATGGGCGGCACGCCGATCCTCGGCATCGTGCTGGGCATCACGCTGGTCTCACCACAGCTGATGAACGCCTACCTGCTGGGGCAACACATCCCCGAAGTGTGGAACTTTGGCTGGTTCACCATCGACAAAGTGGGCTATCAGTCGCAGGTCATTCCGTCGATTCTCGCTGGCCTGACGCTGGCGTGGATTGAGCTGAAGCTCAAACGCATCGTGCCCGACTACCTGACGCTGGTGGTGGTGCCGGTTGTTTCGCTGCTGCTGGCGGTTTTCCTCGCGCATACCATCATTGGGCCGTTTGGCCGCATTATCGGTAATGGCATCGCCTGGGGCGTCAGCCACCTGATGACCGGTCCGTTTGCGCCGATCGGCTCCGCGCTGTTTGGCTTCCTGTACGCGCCGCTGGTGATTACCGGCGTGCACCAGACCACGCTGGCCGTGGATCTGCAGCTGATCCAGAACCTCGGCGGCACGCCGGTGTGGCCGATTATTGCGCTCTCCAACATGGCGCAGGGTTCAGCGGTGCTGGGCATCATCTTTATGAGTAAGAAGGTCAACGAACGGGAAATTTCGGTGCCGGCCGCCATCTCCGCCTACCTTGGCGTTACCGAACCGGCAATGTACGGCATCAACATGAAGTACCGCTTCCCGATGCTCTGCGGCATGGTGGGATCGGCCGCAGCCGGGCTGATTTGCGGATTGTCCGGCGTAATGGCTAACGGCATTGGCGTCGGCGGATTACCCGCGATTCTTTCGGTGAAAAC
>NZ_JBLYPN010000037.1:0-459 GCF_051851875.1 Duffyella sp. Ts4
GCAGTTAAGGCAGTTAAGGCAGTTAAGGCAGTTAAGGCAGTTAAGGCAGTTAAGGTAGTTAAGGTAGTTAAGGTAGTTAAGGTAGTTAAGGTAGTTAAGGATAATGGTATGAATAAGATGCAAAAGAAAAAGCCCCGTGCTTTTGCACGGGGCTCTGTCTGTTTGATGCCTGGCAGTTCCCTACTCTCGCATGGGGAGACCCCACACTACCATCGGCGCTACGGCGTTTCACTTCTGAGTTCGGCATGGGGTCAGGTGGGACCACCGCGCTACAGCCGCCAGGCAAATTCTTTATTTGCCGAACCCATTTACTTATCTAAAACTGGTGCTGATACCCAGAGTCGAACTGGGGACCTCACCCTTACCAAGGGTGCGCTCTACCAACTGAGCCATATCAGCACATTTAATTTGATGCCTGGCAGTTCCCTACTCTCGCATGGGGAGACCCCACACTACCAT
>NZ_JBLYPN010000038.1:0-438 GCF_051851875.1 Duffyella sp. Ts4
GCAGGCTGGCTGTTTAAAAGCCAGGTCAAAGGCCATTTCGTTCTGCCTTGCAGGCGGCCTGTTTAAAGGCCAGGTCAAAGGCCATTTCGTTCTGCCTGAAGGCAGCCCGAGCAGGGCCGGCAGTCGCCCCGGCCCTGCACCCGCGCTATCCGGCAAACACAACCGCCCACTTCGTGGGTGCCCTCAGCAAAAGCGTTTTCCTGACGGACCGGACGCGATTCGCTCCCGGCTCAGCGCGCCCTCTCGCCGCATCCCTGCGGCTCATCCTGGAAAACGCTTTTCCCTCGGCGTTTGTGATGCCTCTAAAGGTCAAAACCCAGGTCAAAATCGAAAAGATAAAAGATGAAATTCTAAATAAAACTTCAAATTCTGAATAAAACCTCAAATTCTAAATAAAACCCAAAACCCAAAACCCAAAACCCAAAACCCAAAACCCAA
>NZ_JBLYPN010000039.1:0-402 GCF_051851875.1 Duffyella sp. Ts4
TCTGATCATGGTCTTCGAAGTGGAAGGCGCTGCGCCAGCTGCTGCTCCGGCTGCCGCTGCTGCACCAGCACCTGCCGCTGCACCGGCTCAGGCGGCTAAACCTGCTGCTGCCCCTGCTGCAAAAGCAGAAGGTAAATCTGAGTTCGCTGAGAACGACGCTTATGTGCATGCTACCCCGGTCATTCGCCGTCTGGCGCGTGAATTCGGCGTAAACCTGGCGAAAGTGAAAGGCACCGGTCGTAAAGGCCGTATCCTGCGCGAAGACGTTCAGACTTACGTGAAAGACGCGGTCAAACGTGCAGAAGCGGCGCCAACTGCTGCTGCCGGTGGCGGTCTGCCAGGTATGCTGCCTTGGCCGAAAGTGGACTTCAGCAAGTTCGGTGAGATTGAAGAAGTTGAACT
>NZ_JBLYPN010000040.1:0-401 GCF_051851875.1 Duffyella sp. Ts4
CCTGCGGACCGTTGCTGTCGCAACGTTGTCTCGCTTTCGCTCGACTCGAACCTGCTGCAGGTTCGCATCCTTCACGATTTAACACTGTGCTTCACGTTAAAGTGGTGGGTCGTGCAGGATTCGAACCTGCGACCAATTGATTAAAAGTCAACTGCTCTACCAACTGAGCTAACGACCCGCTACGCGGTGTACTGCGATTTACTTTAAAGTGGTGGGCGTGCAGGATTACCCGGCTTCGCCTTGTCCTGCGGACCGTTGCTGTCGCAACGTTGTCTCGCTTTCGCTCGACTCGAACCTGCTGCAGGTTCGCATCCTTCACGATTTAACACTGTGCTTCACGTTAAAGTGGTGGGTCGTGCAGGATTCGAACCTGCGACCAATTGATTAAAAGTCAACTGCTC